>JAKOVR010000113.1 GCA_029782025.1 Actinomycetes bacterium
CAGGGGCACGACGTATCGGCGCTCCTGGGTGGCGGCGGCCCACGCGGGGTTGTCGTCGATGCGCAGATCGCGCCGGAACCACACCAGACCGATCTCGCTGGAGACGTCTCCCTCGGGCCCCTCGCTCATGGCCCGGGATCGTAGTGGGGCGACGGCCGGGCGGCGGTCAGCCCCCGAGCACCTGCCGGAGCGCCTGATCGACCGCCGGGCCGAGGTCGGTCGTGGTGGCCGGGTCCGGCGGATGGATCTGCACCGGGGCCCCGGGCTCGAGGTAGTCGACGGTGATCGCCGCCGCGGCCGCCGCTCCCATGGCCACCCGCCGGACGAGCCCGTCGGTGCCCACCCATACGTCGACCCCGACGGGGGCGCCGGTGGTGGCGAGGCTGCCCACCACCGCCCGCACCCGCTCCTGGTCCGACGGCGCCAGTTGGGCCATGGCGTCGCTCAACCGCACCTCGACCCGGAAGTGCGTGGTGTCGGCGCCGTCGAGGCGATCGGCCCCCACCCGCTCCACGTCGCCGCCGGCATGGCCGACCAGGTCGAGCAGGGCCGACGGATCGACGGCCAGGGGGAGCGAGCCCGCCATCCCGGCCCGGCCCGGCACGGTGCCCGCCGCTCCCAGCCGGGCGGCGTCGATCCGGAACCACGGGCTCGGCGCCTGTTGCGCCACCTGGAGGAGGGGCGAGCGCACGTAGCCGGTGCCGCCGTCCACGAGGACGTCGAGCTTGGTGTCGCGGCCGAGGATACCCGAGAGGTCGACCTGGGCCTGGAGCTGCTGCGCCGTCTCGTCGTAGGCGCCGGTCATGGTCATGCGCTGGTCGAGGGACCCGGCCCGGAGGCCGATGGCGATGGTGAACCGGCCGGTGGGGAGGTCGGCGGTGCGGCGGGCGGCCGCCAGCATCTCCGCGTCGGCCGGCGCGGGGCGGCCCAGAGTGGCCACGGCGACGATGACGGCCACCGCGGCAGCGAGCGCCACGGCCGGCACCACGGCGAGCCGCCAGGGCGGCCGGCCGCCGGCCAGGGGGGCCACCTTCGCGCCGGTGGTCCGGCTCGCCGCCGCCTGGAGGCGGTCGCCCAGCGCGTCGAGGGCGGGGATCGGGTCGTCGGGGAGATCAGGGATCATGGGAGGAGCTCCGAGAGGTCCTGCTCGACCCGGGACAGGGCGCGGTGGACCCGCACCCGGGCGGCGTTGACGGTGCAACCGAGGGTGGCCGCCAGCTCCGGGTAGGGCATGCCGTCGAGCACGTGGTGCTGGAGCACCTCGCGGTCGGCGGGGCGGGCGCGGTCGAGGGCGCGGCGCACCAGGATCCGCAGCGCCTCGCTGTCGGCCAGGTCGTCGATGCGCTCGAAGCTCTCGTCGTCGATCGGCGGGACGGTCACCCCCAACCGTTGCAGGGCCCGCTGCTGGACCGACTCCCGGCGGAGGTAGCGGTAGACGAGCCGGCGGGCGATGCCGAACAGCCACGCCCCCGGGCTCTTGCCCATCCACCGGAAGGTCGCCCGACGCTCGAAGGCGATGGCGAAGGTCTCCGCCGTGAGCTCGAGCGCGACCTCCGGGTCGCGCAACCGCCGCTGGAAGTAGGCCAGCACGGGCCGGGACCAGCGGTCGTAGAAGGCGCGGAGGGCGGCCGGGTCGTCGATGCTGGCCCGGAGGAGCTCGGAGTCGGCCCTCGCCTCGGCGAGGTCGTTCGATGGCGGGTCGGCCACGAGGGTTCCCCCAGCGCTCAGGTGCGGCACACCGGGCTATGCCCGGGGGCGCCCAGGCATTACAGCACGCGCCGGACCGACACCGTCAGGCCAGGGGCCGGCCGAAGGGGAGGGCCGCACACCACGAACCGAGGAAGGCTTCGGCCCGGAAGCAGGCGCCGAGATAGGCGCCGTGCTCGTGGCCCAGCACGTCGGCGACCGAGGCCGCCACCCGGCGGCCCATCTCGGCCGGGTCGGGGCCGGAAGCGTCGTCGCCGGCCCAGGCCCACACGGGCCCGGCCGTGCTGAGGAAGTCGGGCACGACCACCACGCCGGCCCGCCCGAGCACGGCCAACGCCTTCGCGCTCACCGCCACGGGACCCCAGGGCACCACGACGCCGGCCCGCACGTAGGCCGCACCGTTGTGCTCGAGGGCGCCGGCCTTCGAGCCGACCAGCAGCACGTCGGCCGCGGTGCCGAGCACCCGGTTGGCCGGGGCCGACGGGTCGGCGACGAGGTCGGCCAGGGCCCCGGCGGCCAGGGCCGACGCCACCTCGGCCGGGGCGGTCACGGTGAGCCCGGCAATGGTGGCGCCGGCGGCTCCGAGGGCGTCGAGGAGGGCGGCGGCGTCGGCCGCCGGCATGGTGTCGAGCCCTTCGATGGCCACCGCGGCGCCAGCGAGCCCGCCGCGGGCGGCGCCGGCGGCCGCGACGATGCCGGCGGCCAACAGGGCCGGTGCCGCCGCCCGCACGTCGGCCGGGCGGGGGTCGGCCGCCGCCAGGGCGGGCAGATCGGTCGGGGCCACTCCCTTGCCGGCGTCGAGGACCAGATCGCCGGACGACGCCGCGTCGGCGTCGAAGGCGGCCAACGCCTCGGCCCGCCCGTCGGGGGTGGCGTTCACCCCGGCCGACGCACCGCCGGCCCGGATGCCGCCGCTGGCGCAGGCGTAGGTGACGGAACGGGCCAACCACGTGGCCCCGTCGACGAGGATCTTGGGCGCGCAGCGCACCACGCCGATCGACGTGGGAGCGTCGGCCAGGTCGCGCACGACGAAGGCGTCCGTGGAGGTGAGCTTCTGCACCGGCATCGGCGCATTCTCACACCTCCGGCCGGCGCAGCCCTACTCCGTCGGTGCCACGGGCAACGCGGCCGGCGGGCCGGCCGGCAGGGCGGCCTGAGGCTGGCCGGCCGACACCGTGACCCGGTCGCGCCCGTCGGCCTTGGCCTGCATGAGGGCGGCGTCGGCCAGGGACACGACGCGCTCGAACGAATCGGCCTGGGCCGACGAGGCCACCCCGAAGCTCACCGTGAACGCGGGGACCCGGCCGCTGGTGCCGATGTCGGCCACCGCCTCCCGCACCCGGTCGAGCACGGGCACCGCCTCCTCCAGCGGGCACTCGGGGAGGACCACCACGAACTCCTCGCCGCCGTACCGGCACACGAGGTCGTTCGGGCGCACGGCGTCACGCAGGGCCTTGGCGAAGAGGCGCAGGGCCCGGTCGCCCACGTCGTGGCCGAAGGTGTCGTTGAGCCGCTTGAAGTGGTCGAGGTCGCCGTAGGCCACGGCGTAGGTGTGGTGCTCGGCCAGCATGCGCCGCACCGCGCTGTCGAGCGACCGGCGGTTGAGCAGCCCGGTGAGCGGATCGCTCCGGGCCGCCGATTCGCTCTCGGCGAAGGCCCGGAGCATCCCCACCCGCTCGCCCGCCCGGCGGGCGATGAGCTCGAGGGCGACGAAGGTCTCCTCGTCGGGGAGGGTCGGCCCGTAGGTGGTGTGGATCACACCCAAGGGCTTGCCGGCGATCAGGACGGGCTGGCACGAGGCGGCGATCGGCCGGTCGGTGCGCTCCCGCAGGAATGGGCAGGCGTCGAGGGCCGTGCTCGACGGGAACACCATCGTGTTGCCCCGCGTGGCCGCCGGGCAGTCGGCCGGCGACACGACGGGACAGCCGGGCCCGCGGTGCTCGACGTCGGTGCTCAGCACCTGGCGGAAGTGGGCGACGCCCGACTCGGCCACGAGCAGTTCGGTGGCCTGGTCGGGGATGGCCTCGACGATGGCTTGCCCCACGAGCTTGAGCGCGGCCTCCTCGGTGGTGGCCATCTCCAGGGCGCGGTAGAGCCGGGTCTCGAGCTCGTTGCGGTTGGCCTCGACCCGGCGCTTGGTGTCGTCGAGCTCCTTCATCCGCTCGGTGCGCCGGGCCGACCGGAAGGCGACGATGGCGATCACGCTCGAGACGAACATCACGGTGGCGTAGGCGATCCAGATGTCGCGGATGCCGGACTCGGCCGCCCGCCCCGCCGCATCGAGCTGCTCGTTGAGGACCGGTTCGTAGAGCTCGTACTCGATGCGCCGGATGATGTCGGACATCTGGCGCTGGGTGTCGCGCAGCTCGACGAAGGTGCGGTCGGCGAAGAGCTCCCCGGGGTCCTTCTTCTCGATCATCCCGGAGATGAGCCCGAGGCCGACGGGCCCGGCGAGGTCGCGCTGGTGGGCCTGCAAGCGCTCGAATTCGGCCCGCAGCGCCTGCTCCCCCGGCCGGTCGAGCGAGACCTGCTTGAACCGTTGCCACTCGTTGTCGGTGGTGGTGAGCTGACGGCGCGTGTCCTCCAGCATCACGACCTGCGACGCCCCGTCGGGCTGCACCAGGATGCTGCTGAACTTCCAGGTGGTGAGCTCCAGGCTCTGATCGACCTTCTCGAGCTGGGTGCGGGCCGGGAAGGACCGGTCGTGCAGGTCGGCGGCGCTGAGCCGGACCTGCTCGAAGCGCGACAGGGAGACCACGAGCAGGGCCACGCCGCTCAGGATCAGCGTCACGGTGACGAGCCCCACCTTCGTCTGTGGCTTGAGCTCCTGGAACCACCGGAACATCCGCACCGCCTATGTCTACTATGGACCGGTCCGGACCGGCCGAGCGGTGGGGTACCCGCGAGATGTCGAACATCGACCAGAGATCCACCGCGACGGTGCTCGTGGTCGAGGACGCGCCGGAGTTCCTCCAGATGATCGTGCCCCTGCTCGAGCGGGAGGGCTACGCCACCTCGGCCGCCACCGACGGCGAGCAGGCCGTCGCCCTCGCCCGCGAGCTCATGCCGGACGTGATCGTGCTCGACCTCGCCCTCCCCAAGCTCGACGGCGTGGAGGTGTGCCGCCAGGTGCGCACCTTCTCCGACGCCTACGTGATCATGCTCACCTCCCGGTCCGACGAGGTCGACCGCGTCGTGGGGCTCGAGGTCGGGGCCGACGACTACATGACCAAGCCGTTCTCTCCCCGTGAGCTCGTCGCCCGGGTGCGGGCGATGCTGCGCCGGCCCCGCACCGCCGGGTCGGGGACGGAGGCCGGCGGCCCCAAGGTGACGATCGGCCGGATCACCATCGACGCCCCCGGCCGCACCGTCGAGATCGACGGCGACGAGATCAACCTCACCCGCATCGAGTTCGACCTCCTCGCCACGCTCGCGGCCCAGCCCTCGATGGTCTTCTCCCGGGCGATGCTGCGCGACCTCGTGTGGGGGCCCGACTGGTACGGCGACGACCACGTGGTCGACGTCCACATCGCCAACCTCCGCAAGAAGATCGACGGCGGCGCCGAGCGGAGCCAGATCCGCACGGTGCGGGGCGTGGGCTACCGGATGGCCGACGCCGGCGCCTGATCCACCGCGGCGGCGAGATCGGCCTCGGCCGCCGCCAGCTTCTGCTCGATCAGCGTGTGGAGACGGCCGGCGGCGTCGAGCGCGGCCTGCACCAGCTCGTCGACCCCGGCGCCGCGCCCCCCGTCGGCGGCCAGCTCTCCGGCCAGCAACTCCAACGAACCCAGCACGCCGTTGAGCGGGGTGCGGACCTCGTGGGCGATGTCGGCCAGCGAGTCCCACAGCCGCTCGACCGCCGCCACCATCACGCGTCGGTCGGCTGCGCCGGCCACCGCGGCCAACACCGGCATCGGCTCGGGGTCCGGGCCCAGCCGCCCGACCACGCACCCGAGCTGGGTCGCCACCTGCTCCACCAGCTCCAGCACGGCATCGTCCTTCGGGTGGGGCTCGGGGTGGAACAGCCCGATCACCCCCACGACCTCCGGGCCGAACCACACCGGGACGGCGAAGGCGGCCCCGATGCCGAGGCGTCGGTCACGGTCGGCGTCGCCGCTCAACCACCCGGCCCCGTCGTCGAGGGCGGCGAAGGCCTCGGCGTCGGGGATCCAGACGGGGGCCCCGGTGCGACCCACCTGCCCCGGCACCGACCCCGGGGTGACGAGCAGGCGGGCGTCGACGGCGTCCCGGAGGGCGGCCATGTCGGGATGACGTTCGTCGTACCAGCTGCCGGAGGAACGCAGCACGCCGTCGCGGCGGTGGCGGAGCCAGGCGGTGGCCACGGGCCACCCCACGTGCTTGGCCAGCATGGCCACGGTCTCGTCGGTGACGGCGGCGATGCTCGTGGCCTCGTTGGCCGCCACCGCCGCCCGGCTCAGGAGCGCGAGGTCGCGCATCTGGGCGCGCATGCGCTCGAGCCCAGCGTCAACGTCCATCGAACGAGACGACACCAGATCTCGCCTCCGCTGTCGATCCTCCTCCGGCAAGCTTGAGCGGAACTTGACCGTTTCGACACCCGAGCACGATCAGGACGGCGAAACCGTCAGCTCGCCGTGGATGGCCCCGAGCGTCGACGCGGCGGCGGCGGCCAGCGCGCGGAGCGAGGCCAGCACCGACTCGACGCCGGCGGCGGGCTCGACATCGGCGGCGGCACCGCGCTCGATGGTCCGGCAGAGGTCGGCCAGCGCCACGGCCCCGACCGTGGCGGACGTGGAGGCGAGGGTGTGAGCCACGAGGCGGAGCCGGTCGCGGTCGCCGGTGCGGGCCGCGTCTTCGATGCCCACGACCCGGGTGTCGAGCTCGCGCAGGTAGGTGGCGATGACGGTGGCCACGATCTGATCGTCCTCCAGCTCGTCGAGGAGCCGGTCGATGGCGCCCCGGTCGAAGGGGGGCGGCGCGCCGGGGGCGGACGGCGCGCCCGACGTGGCCGTCCAGGTGGCCAGGGCCCGGCCGAGGGTGGCGAGGTTGACCGGCTTCGCGATCACCTCGTCCATCCCCGCGTCGAGACAGCGGTCACGGTCGCCCTGGAGCACGTTGGCCGTCATCCCGAGGACCGGCACGCGCGGTCGGCCGGTGGCCCGTTCGGCGTCGCGCAGCAGGCGGGTGGTCTCGAGCCCGTCGAGGTCGGGCATGCGCCAGTCCATCAGCACCACGTCGAAGCGCCCGCGCTCGAGCTCGGCCAGGGCGGCGGCGCCGCTCTCGGCCACCAGGGGGTCGTAGCCCAGGCGCTCGAGTTGACGACTGACCAGGAGCTGGTTCACCGGGTTGTCCTCGACGATGAGCACCCGGCCCCCGGTGGTCTCCGGCACGGCGGGGACGGGGTGGAGCGGAAGCGACGCGGTCATGGTGGTGCCCTCCCCCAGCCGCGACCGGACCGCGAGGTGCCCTCCCATCATCTCGACGAGCCGGCGGGAGATCGTGAGGCCGAGACCGGTGCCGCCGTGCTCCCGCGCCGTGGCCATGTGGGCCTGCGAGAAGGGCTCGAAGATCCGCTCGAGGGCGTCGTCGGCGATCCCGATGCCCGTGTCGGCGACCTCGAGGACCAGCCACTCGCCCTCACGACGGACGGCGACGGTGACCGACCCGGCGGCGGTGAACTTCACCGCGTTGCCGAGCAGGTTGGTGAGCACCTGCCGGACCCGGAGCGGATCGACCTGCACCCGTACGGGCAGGCCCTCGTCGAGCACGACCCGCAGATCGACGCCCTTGGCCGATGCCTGAGGCCGGAGCAGGGAGCACACGTCGTCGACGAGTTCGGTGAGGGGGGTGGGCCGCAGGTCGAAGTCGAGCCGGCCGGCCTCGATCTTGGCGAAGTCCAGCACGTCGTCGAGGACGATCCTGAGCGATTCGGTGGCCCGCTGGATCGAGCGGACGAGGCTGGCCGAGTCCTCGTCGAGCTCGTTGGAGGCGAGGAGCTCGGCCAGGCCCAGCACGCCGTGGATCGGGGTGCGCAGCTCGTGGCTGACGGAGGCCACGAACTCGGTGCGGACCTCCAGCGCCCGGACGGCGGCGTCGCGGGCGGCGGCCAGCTCCAGCTCGGCCGCCTTGCGCTCGGTCACGTTGCGGGTGGTGAGCACGATGCCCCGAACGTCGGGGTCGTGGAGCAGGTTGACGGCCAGCCCTTCGACCACCACATAGGTGCCGTCGGCCGAGCGCACCCGGAACTCCCCCATCACTTCGGCCGCCGGCTCGGCCAGCACCTCGGCGAACTTCGAGAGCAACCCCTCCGCGTCGTCGGGATGGATCACGTCGAACACCGTGCGGTCGGCCCAGAAGGAGGTGTCGTAGCCCAGGATGCTCTTGACGTTGCCCGTGGTGTCGACCACCCGGCCCGAGTCGTCGATCACCGTGACGGTGTCGGAGATGTTCTCGAGCAGGCGACGGAACCGGTTCTCCCCGGCCTCCAGCGCGGTGACGGCCTCCTCCCGGTCGGCGAGGTCACGGAGGCTCACGACGATGCCCCCCACCTCGGGCTGGTCGAGGAGGTTGGTGGCCACCGCCTCGACCGCCGCTGCCCCGCCCGCGGCGCGGAGGATCCGGAAGCGCAGCGGCACGGCCTCGCCCGGCGTGCGGGTGGTGTTGGCGAACGAGGTGGCCACGGCGTCGAGATCGGCCGGGTGGATGAGCTCGAGGGCCGAGCGTCCCACCCAGTCCGACGCCGCCACCCCGGCCAGCCGCGCCGCCGACGGCGAGGCGTAGGTGACCCGGGCCTCGCGGTCGAGGACGACGATGCCCTCCACCGCGTGCTCGACCAGCGCGCGCCACATTCCGTCCACCGTGTGAGGCTAGAGCACAGGCGGCGGGCAATACTCTGGCGATGACCACACCCGATGCCCCCGCCGAGGACCTCGTCGTCGCCGTGATCGAGATCCCCCAGGGATCCCGCAACAAGTACGAGGTCGACCACGAGACGGGCGAGATCTGGCTCGACCGCCGCCTCTTCTCGGCCACGGTGTACCCGGCCGAGTACGGGTTCATCCCCGACACGCTGGCCGACGACGGCGACCCGCTCGACATCCTCGTGCTGCTCGCCGACCCGACCTTCCCCGGGTGCCGGGTGCGGGCCCGGCCGCTCGGGATGCTGGCGATGGAGGACGAGAAGGGCATCGACACCAAGCTCATCGCTGTCGACCCCACCGACCCCCGGTACCGCGACGCCACCGACATCGGCGACGTCCAGCCCCAGTTGCTGGCCGAGATCCAGCACTTCTTCGAGGTCTACAAGATGCTCGAACCCGGCAAGTACTCCGTCGCCGGCGCCTACCACGACCGGGCCAGGGCCTGGGCCGAGATCGCGGCGTGCCGGGCCCGCTACGCCGCCCACTGACGGCCGACGTCGCCGTCGTCGGCGGCGGCATCGTCGGCCTGGCCACGGCGCGGGCCTTGCGCCAGGCGCGGCCGGGATGGCGGGTGCTGGTGCTCGAGAAGGAACCGGCCGTCGCCGCCCACCAGAGCGGCCGCAACTCCGGCGTCATCCACGCCGGCGTCTACTACCCCGCCGGCTCGGCCAAGGCCGAGCTGTGCGGTCGGGGCCGCGCCCTGCTTCTCGACTACTGCCGCCAGGAGGGGATCCCCCACCGGATCACCGGCAAGGTGATCGTGGCTACCCGACCCGACGAGCTGTCCCGTCTGCACGACCTGCGCCATCGGGCCCTCGCCAACGGCATCGCCGTGACCGTCCTCGACCCCACCGGTCTCGCCGCGCTGGAGCCCCACGCCGCCGGGCTCGCCGCCCTCCACGTCCCATCGACCGGCATCGTCGACTTCGGGGCCGTGTGCGCCGCCATCGCCGCCGGGCTGGAGGCCGACCCCGATGCCGAGCTGTGGCTCGGTGCCGGGGTGGCCGAGGTGGAGGACGGCACCGAGCGGGTGACGATCGGCGTGGACAGGGGCGGCCGGGCGGTGCCGGTGGAGGTGGCGGCGATGGTCAACTGCGCCGGCCTGCACAGCGACGAGGTGGCGGCCCGGGCCGGCCTGCCGGCGGGGGTGCGCATCGTGCCCTTCCGCGGGGAGTACCACGAGCTGCGGCCGGAACGACGGCACCTCGTGCGGGGCCTCATCTACCCCGTGCCCGATCCGCGCTTCCCGTTCCTCGGGGTGCACCTCACCCGCGACATCCACGGGGGCGTGCACGCCGGACCCAACGCGGTGCCGGCCTTCGGCCGCGAGGCCTACCGGTGGCGCGACGTCCGCCCCGCCGACGTGGCCGGTGCCGCCCGCTTCGGGGGCGCCCGCCGGCTGGCCCGCCGACACTGGCGCACCGGCCTGGACGAGGTCGCCCGCTCGGCCTCGCGCTCCCGGTTCGCCGCCGCCCTCGCCCGGCTCGTGCCCGAGATCAGGGTCGACGACCTGACGCCGGCCGGGGCGGGCATCCGGGCCCAGGCCGTGCGGGACGACGGCACGCTGGTCGACGACTTCGCCTTCGCCACGGGGCACCGCACCGTCCACGTATTGAACGCGCCGTCGCCCGCCGCCACCGCATCCCTGGCCATCGCCGAGACCGTGGCCCGGCGCGTCATCGCGCTGCTCGACGGGTGATTTGCTAGAACCTTCCCCGTGTCGGCCGGCGGATCCAAGAAAGCGATCGTGGCGGCGTTCCTCGCCAACCTCGGGATCGCCGTCGCCAAGTTCATCGCCTTCCTCTTCACCGGCTCGTCCTCGATGCTGGCCGAGAGCGTCCACTCGCTGGCCGACACGGGCAACCAGGGGCTGCTCATGCTCGGCGGCAAGCGGGCGCAGCGCGAGGCCACGCCCCTGCATCCCTTCGGCTACGGGCGCGAGCGCTACTTCTGGGCCTTCGTGGTGGCCATCATCCTGTTCACCCTGGGCGCCCTCTTCGCCATCTACGAGGGCATCGAGAAGGTGGCCCACGCCCACGAGCACGAGCTGGAGGCGCCGGGTTGGGCCATCGGCACGTTGCTCGTGGCGATCGTGCTCGAGGGGCTGAGCTTCCGCACCGCCCTGCACGAGGCGGAAGCCGCCCGGGGCAAGGCCTCCATCCGCCAGTTCATCCGCCACACCCGCAGCCCCGAGCTCCCGGTGGTGATCCTCGAGGACCTCGGCGCCCTCGTCGGCCTCGTGCTCGCCCTGACGGCAGTCGGCCTGGCCATCGTCACCGGCAACCCCGTGTGGGACGGCATCGGCACGCTGTGCATCGGCACCTTGCTGTTCGCCATCGCCCTGATCCTCGCCACCGAGATGAAGAGCCTCCTGATCGGCGAGTCCGCCACCCCGGAGGTCGAGGGCCGGATCCGCGACGCCATCGAGGGCTCCGACCACGCCAAGGGCCTCATCCACCTCCGCACCGAGCACCTCGGCCCCGAGGAGCTGCTGGTGGTGGCCAAGGTGGAGTTCCCCGAGGAGATGCGCATGCGGGACCTGGCCACGGCCGTCGATCAGGTCGAGGTCGACATCCGGGCCGCCGTCCCCGAGGCATGGATGCTCTTCATCGAACCCGACATCCGCCGGGCGCCGCTCAGCGCGGATTGACGTAGCTGCGGTACACCGCCAGCAGGGAGGTCCGCTGGTCGTCGGAGAGGGCGGGATCGGCCAGGATCGCCGCCTCGACGTCGTTGCCCCGGCCGCCCTCCCCCTCGGGGTCGGGCTCGAGCAGCCCCGCCCGCACGAGCATGGTCTCGACCGAGAGGTTCAGGGCCACGGCGATGGAGCGCAGCACGCGCACCGAGGGCTCGTGGAGCCCCCGCTCGATCTGGCTGAGGTAGGGGTTGGAGACGTTGGTGGCCGAGGCCAGGTCGCGCAGGGACATCTGCGACTGCTTGCGCTGGGAGCGGATGAACTCGCCGAGGCTCTTCAGCTGCTCGCGCACCGGGTCGGTGGGGTGGTGGACCCCCTCCTCTTCCGCCATGGCCGAACGGTAGCGCCCGCTCTCCCGCCGGTGACGGACGTCACGCTAGAAATTTCAAGCAAATGGTTGACGAAAGTGCGATTGCTTGATTTAGTAAGCACAGCGAAGTGCACAGCAACCACACCTCGTCCGCTTCCCACCACCCACGGCGTCCCGCTGACGCCCCCGCCTTTTGGAGGCCCCCATGTCCACCATCGCCGACAAGCTGACCGAGGCCCAGGAAAAGGCCCTCGACACCGTTTCGAAGTCCCAGGAGCCCGTGATCGACGCCGTCAAGAAGGTCGTCGAGGCCGTCGAGGCCCGGGTCCCCGAGCTCAAGGTCTCCCTCGGTGACAACCTCCCCGAGATCTCGGAGTTCATCGAGACCCAGTACGCCTTCGTCAACAAGGTCCTCGAGAACCAGCACACCTTCGTCCAGGCGATCCTCGAGGCCCTGAAGCCGGTCACCTCCAAGGTGGTCGAGCCCAAGGCCAAGGCCAAGTCGACCAAGAAGCCGGCTGCCGCCGCCGCCTGACCCGTTCCCCCCAAAACGGCTGGCGCCGAGGCGATCCCCCCGTCGCCCCGCCGGCCAACCAGACGACCTGACGACACCCCCCCTGTCGTTGGTCTCCCACGAGGGCCATCTCCCCCCGGATGGCCCTCGTGGTCGTTTTCCCGCCGTGACCGTTTCGGGGCCGAGGCGATAAAGTTGACCAAACCACTCGACAATCAGCTCCAGGAGGACCCATGGGATTGCGACTCGGCGACGAGGCCCCCAACTTCACCGCCACCACCACCGAGGGCGAGATCGACTTCCACGCCTGGAAGGGCGACTCGTGGGCCGTGCTCTTCAGCCACCCGAAGGACTTCACCCCGGTGTGCACCACCGAGCTCGGCTACACCGCCAAGCTCAAGGACGACTTCGACCGGCGCAACGTGAAGGTCATCGGGCTCAGCGTCGACTCGATCGACAACCACGAGGCCTGGGCCGATGACATCGAGGAGACCCAGGGCAATCGCCCCAACTTCCCGATCATCGGCGACACCGACCGCACCGTGTCGGACCTGTACGACATGATCCACCCCAACGCCAACGACACCCTGACCGTGCGGTCGGTGTTCGTGATCGGCCCCGACAACAAGGTGAAGCTCACCATCACCTACCCGGCGTCCACCGGCCGCAACTTCGACGAGATCCTCCGGGTCATCGACTCGCTGCAGCTCACCGCCGCCTACTCGGTGGCCACCCCCGTGAACTGGAAGAAGGGCGACGACGTGATCATCGCCGCGTCGCTCGACGACGAGGCGGCCAAGGCCAAGTTCCCCGACGGGTGGAAGACCCTCAAGCCCTACCTGCGGGTGGTGCCCGACCCCACGGCCTGACCGTCACCTGCGGCGGCGGCGAACAACGTGCGCCACCCGTCGCCGTCGATGCCGAGCAACGCCAGCTCGGCATCGACGTCGCCGCCCACGAGCACCGACCGGGCGATGGCCGTGATGCCGGCCAGCAACCGGTCGTCGTGGGCAGCCACCTCGGCATGGATCGCCGCCATCGGGCCGTCGATGGCTCGGCCCCGCTGGTGGGCCACGAACAAGAGGGAGAGGTGGGCCAGCGACCGGTCGAGGTAGGTGGCGCGCGAGCTCGCCGCCGCCTCCAGGGCGGTGGCCTCAGCCTCGTCGAGCCGGCCGGCGGTCACCAGCGCCATGGCCAGCGCGCCCTGGGCCCAGGCCGACGAGGGCCCACCGGCGTGGGCCTGCTCCTCATCGACGGCGAGGAGCAGCTCCTCGAGGGCGATGTCGATCCGCCCCAGCTGGAGGTGGGCCAGGCCGCGGGCCACCCGCCGGTCGACGCTGCCGATGGCGCCGGGCTCCTCCTCCGCCCCGGGGTCGGGCCCGGCCGCCAGCGCCTTGAGGGCGAGATCGGGGAGGCCGAGCTGCACCGCGGTGGAGGCGAGCACCGTGGCCAGGAAGTGCTTGAGCTCGTCGTGGTGGGGGGCCGAGGCGTAGGCGTCGTGGGCCTCGGTGAGCCGGCGCAACCCCTCGGCGGTGTGACCGACCATCACCTCGGCCCGGGCCAGGACGGCGTTGCTCTGCACCTCGCCGAACCGGTCGCCGAGCGCCCGGAAGATGGCCAGCGCGTCCTGGGATGCGCCGATGGCCGACTCGACCCGGCCGGACCAGAGCCGCACCAGCGACATCAGGAGCAGCATCATGCCCTCGCCCCAGCGGTCACCCCGCTGACGGGCCTCCACCAGCACCTGCTTGCCCAGCTCCTCGGCGTCGCCGTGGCGGCCCTCGTGGAGCTTGACGAAGGCCAACAGCCCCAGCGACCAGCTCAGCCCGCCGCTGTCGCCGAGCTGCTGGAACATCTCCACCGCGGCGTCGATGCGCTCCTCGGCCTCCGAGGCCCGGCCCCGGAGGTAGGACAGCCAGGCCAGGTTCTGCAGTGCCCACGCCTCGCCCCGGTGGTCCTGGACCTCCCCGTAGGCCTGGCGCGCCGCCAGGATGGCCTCCTCGGCCTCCTGGTTCTCCCCGAGGAAGAGGTGGGTGAGGCCGAGCAACCGCAAGGCGTCGGCCCGGCCCTGCTGGTCGCCGACCGCGGCGAACGTGGCGGTGGCCTCGAGCAGGGTCGACCGCGCCGCCTCCAGGTCGCCACCCTTCTGCTCGAAGTCGCCGAGCACCAGGAGGGCCCGGGCCCCGAGCGCGGCGTCGTCCAACGCGGCGGCCATCGACATCGCCCGCTCGATGTCGTCGTAGGCGACGTCGAGGTGGCGCTGCTCCGTGGCGGCGGCGGCCCGGCCGAGGAGGAGGCGCGCCGTCAGCGGGTCGTCGCCCACCGGCGCGAGGTCGAGCGCCTGGGTGTAGAGCTGGACGGCCACGGGGAAGGTCTGGGCCCGCTCGGCCCGATGTGCCGCCTCCTGCAGCCACTCGAGAGCGTGGCGGCGCACGGTGGTGGGCACCCCGTCGATCGGGCCCAGCTCGCCCACCAGCGTGGCCGCCGTGGCGTAGTGGTGGGCCACGACGGCGGCCAGCCGGTCGCTCGGCGGCTCCCCCGGCGGGACCGTGTGCTCGAGGAAGTTGGCGATGCCGGTGTGACGACGGGCGCGGTCGGCCTTGGTCAGCGTGTTGTAGGCCACCTCCCGCACGAGGTCGGACCGGAAGCGCCACCGGTCGCCGTCGAGCACGAGGATGTCGTGGTCGATGAGCCCGAGGAGCACCTCCTCCACCGGTACGGCGCCGTGGATCTGCGTGCCCATCCGGTCGAGCGCCTCCCTCGGCCCCGAGCGGCCCCACACCGCGGCGTCCTCCAGCACCGCCCGCTGGGCCGGGGTGAGGGCGTCGATGCGGGCGGCCACGAGCCCCCGGAGCGTGTCGGGCAGATCGCCGACCGGCAGGGCGGGGGCGCCGCCGAGGGCGACGAGCTCCTCCAGGAAGAACGGGTTGCCGCCGCTGCGGTCGAGCAGGGCGTCCAGGGCGGCACCGTCGAGCTCGGTGCCCTCGGCCAGCGCCGTGAGCAGCTCCCGGGTGGCGGCCCGGTCGAGAGGATCGAGGTGGGTGACCACCATGTTGTGCCGGCCCGTGGGGACCGACCACCGCTCCAGCAGCTCGTGCCGGGCCGAGGCCACGAGGACGAAGGGCGACCGGGCCAGCTGGTCGATCAGCTCGTCGACCATCCCCAACAGCGCGGCATCGGCCCAGTGGAGGTCCGAGAGCACGATCACCACCGGGCGCCGACGGGTCGAGGCCTCGACGAAGGTCAGCACCGAGCGGGTGGCCTCCTCCCGGGCCCGCTGCGGTTCGATGTCGCGCAGCGCCACGGGGTACCCCATCAGGAACAGCAGCCCGTTGACGACGCGCTTGACCTCCGGCGAGCGCTCGGGCTGCTCCAGCGCCGCGGCCACGGCCGCCGCCGCCCGCCGGTCGGCTTCGCCGATCGGGGCGTCGCCCTCGATGCCGCAGGCCTGGCGCAGCGCCTCGGCCACGGGCCACCACACGTTGGCCTCGCCGTAGGGCACGCACCGGCCCTCGAACACCAGGGCGTGGTGGCGCATCCGGGCCAGCTTGGCCGTCTCCTCGGCCAGGCGCGACTTGCCCACACCGGCCTCTCCCAGCACCAGCAGGAAGTGGGCCCGGCTGCGCTCGACCGCGGTGTCGACGGCGTGGCGCATCACCCCCAGCTCGGTGTCACGACCCACGAACGGGGTCTGCACCCGGCGGCGGCGGTACCCCGGGGGCAGCAGGGGCTCCACCGCGATCCACGCGTCGAGCGGCTCCTCTCGGCCCTTGGCGTTGACGGGCTCCACGGGCTGGTAGTCGATGGCCTCCTGGGTGGCCCCGAAGGTGGCGCTGCCCACCAGCACCGTGCCCGGCTCGGCCGCCGACTGCAACCGCTGGGCCGAGTTCACCACGTCACCCATCGCGGTGTAGTCGCCCCCGGCCCGCAGCGCCCCGACCAGCACCTCGCCGGTGTTCACCCCGATGCGCATGGCCAGCCCCGTGGCCGCCGACTCCTCGGCGTGGCGGCGGATCGACTCCTGCATGCGCAGCGCAGCCCGGACGGCCCGCTCGGCGTCGTCCTCGTGCGCCACCGGCGCGCCGAAGAGGGCCACGATGGCATCGCCGACGATCTTGTCGACCCGCCCACCGAAGGCCGTGATGTCGCCCACCAGCGCCTCGAAGCAGTCGTCGACCAGCCGCTTGACGTGCTCGGGATCACGGGTCTCGGCCAGGCCGGTGAAGCCCACGAGGTCGGCGAACAGCACGGTGGCCACCCGCCGCTCGTCGTTGCGGGCCACGAGCTGCTGGCCGCACGAGAGGCAGAAGCGGGCGTTGGCCGGGTTCGCCGTTCCGCACGCCGGGCAGTTCACGGGCCGAGCTTAGGGGGTCGTGCGCCTCGCAACGCGAGAGCCGTGGCGTCGGCCAGTCGGCCGATGAAGTCGAACTCCCCGCACTTGGGAATCGTGAGGAGGTCGTAGTTCCACACACCGAACGAGGGCTCTCCCTCACGGGTGACGCCGATGCGAAGCGCGATGTCGCCCGCGTAGGAGGGATCCACATGGCGACGGCGTCTCGAAAGGGCCGGCAAGCACCGGGCCTCGCGCGACCTCCCAGTCCCGACCGTCGACGGCGGACTTGTGCTGCGGGGAGCGCCGGCGGCGCCGGGCGCCGGCGCCGAGGACCAACAGACGGTCCCGGCCCATACGATGGTTCCGATTCCGATCGCGAGCGCCGCACCGTGGATCCCGCGCCTCGCTCTCGGAGCTTCGTCGAAGGTGCGACCGATCGACTCAGCCGCCGGGATATGTCACGGAGTCAGGCTCTATGTGGCCATTGGCGAGGTGCACCTCCGCATGAGCCTTCCGGGTCGGCCACAGGTCGTTCTCCCCGGGATACGCGGTCACGAAGTCGATGACGAGGCGGCCGTCTCTGATGGTCATCGCATCGATGTACGGGCGGCCCGTCGCGTTGGCATCCAGGTCTACGAGCTCGAGCTTGGTGATGAGCTTGGTGGTGTGGTCGTAGAGCACGATGGGAGGTGGCCAGCCGATGCCGCCCCGAAAGCACGGCATTTGGACGGCGGCCTCGGGTTGGCCGTCGCCGTCGAGGTCGCCGACCACGAGCGACTCCAGCTCGAGCCACGCGCCGCCCTCGTTCTCCGGCACGTTCGGCAGTTCCCCGTACCGAAGGTGACCGGCCGGATGCTCGCACAGGCTCGGCACCTCGGCGTCGAGGAGCGAGTAGGGGTCGAACCCTTGGATCGGCTGGAGGCACAGGGGAAGCCCGGGATCTCGCCCTGGCGATTCGTTGGCCGGGTCCTTGGCCGGAGGCTTCACCGTGTCGAGATACAGGTCGGCCACGTAGAGCCCGTTCTCGAGCCGGTTCCAGAGGTGCGGGTTGGCAACAAGGTCTTGGTCACCGTTCGTCTGGATCGCTCGGCCCCACGTCTGGCACTCGACCGTGACGGTCGCCCCGCGGGACAACGTCGTGCTGGCCGCCTCCGAGTCCGACGTCGGCATCTTCCGCATGTTGACGAGACTTCCGGTCACGTGACGGGGCTGGCCCGCTTTGACGGCGATCCCCGTGACGATCATTGGCGGGGCCACGGGGTTGCCCCATTGGTCGGCAAACGAGCCGTCTCGGTAGGTGAAGCCTGATTGCTCGGGCGACCACGACACCGTGAACCGCGCTCGCACCGTTCCCGCACCATCCACGAGCTCGACCGTGCACTCCCCGGACACATCTCCGAGCAGCGGGCAGGCGTCGCCGGGTGACTGTCCACCCCTGCTCGGCGCGCTGCGGTCGATGCGCGGGGTCCACGAGGCGTCCCCTGCGCTCAGCTGTTCGAACACCTTCGACGCCTGGGCGACGGCGTCCGGCGTGCCGTACTGCGTGAGGTCCTCCCGCGTGATCGTTCGGTGGACGAACTCGGTCGCGAGCGTTTCGACGTCGCTCGGCACGAGATCGTCCCAATGCAGCCCTCGTAGCTTGTCCGCCACGAGGTGCGACATCGCCTCGTGGCCTGCGAGGTTCGGATGGATGATCGATTTGTGGTCGGCGGCGAGTCGGAGGTTCAGGATCCACGAGTCGTTGGCACACAGGTTGTGGCGGCGCGAGGAACCGTTCGGCTCGAAGAGACGGGGATCGTCTTGCGTCGACCCGGCACCGTCCTGCACGTTCACGAAGCTGACATGCACGCCGTTGATGCGCTCCCGATCCAGATCGCTCACGGCCCGGGCGATGAGCTGGTTCAGCAAGCCCGACCATCCGCGGATGCGCGGGGCGTCGTCGCGGCTGATCCCGTTGCAGTTGTCGGCAGTCTGGGCCCAGCCCACCCATCGATCAGGATCCTCGACGAGCGCGGGGTAGCCGACCACCACGAGGTTGCCGCCTTTGCTGACGACGTCCGTGGCGACTCGGCGGAGGAACGGCAGGTACTCCGCGCCGATGACATCGGAGATGTGCTTGCGAACTTCATCGTCGCTCCGGCATCCACTGACCGGCCGAGCGAGCACATCGATCCAGCCGACGAAGCCGCTCAGGATGCATTGGGTGAGCTCGTCGGCGAAGCCGACGTCGTTGCCGCCGAAGGAGAACGTGACCAGGTCGTAGCGACCGTTCCCCACGCGCCACTGCGTCTTGGTGTCGGGCGTAGCGGCGAAGAGATCACTCGTGACCGCACCAGCGCAGGCGCGGAAGTCGAACTTGGCTGTCGGCAGGTCCTTCGCGAGCTGGTCGTGAGCAACCGATCCCCAGGCGCCCGGCGACCGATAGCACTCGCCCGTCTCGCCGGCGTTGCCGAACCCCG
Source organism: Actinomycetes bacterium (assembly GCA_029782025.1). GTDB lineage: Bacteria > Actinomycetota > Acidimicrobiia > Acidimicrobiales > Acidimicrobilacustridaceae > JAKOVR01. The sequence continues at coordinate 18,918 of JAKOVR010000113.1, forward strand.
AGGAGAACGAGTCGCCGGCGGCGAGCCACGAGATGGGGCGGCGTGGCGTGGCCGCGCTGAGCGCCATGGACTGCCGTGTGGGAAGGGCGGACGGAGAGGCCTCGGCGGCGAGCTTGGTCGTCGGAACGAAAGGTGACGCGGCGAGCAGGAGCGCAACCAGCACCGCGAATCGGGTCGCTCGCTTGCACTGCGAAGACGTAGTGGATCTCATGGTTCACCCAACCGCTTCGCGATCAGATGATCGACCGTGCGCAGCGCTGTTGATGTGCGAGCGACATCGGCCGGCGTTCCTTCGCTGCACTCGTGGAGGAGCTCCAACACGCGACGGCGTTCGGTGAGGAACAAACTCGAGAGGATCGGGTCTGGCAGCACCGCCGCCGCGTTGGCGACAGCAGCGAGGTCGGCCTTCGCGTCCAGGTCGGCCGCAGTGGTTCGGCACTTCGTCTTCGCATCTGGGCCGGTCCCGAGCGTGAGCAGCGGTTGCATCGTGGCCCGGAACGTGCTGACCGGCTTGGCGTCGCCTTGGAGGGACGACCTGACCGCGGCAGCGAGGTCCCCCGTCAGCGGATCAGGGTCGGCGGCGGGGGTCCGTTGCGGGGCGATGGATCCTGCCGTGGTCCCCGGAGACTGGGATGTCTCAGGGGCCCCGCTCCGCGTCGCGACCACGGCGCTCGCTGCGACCACGACCGCCACACCGGCAGCGGCCGCGAGCCACACACCCCGGGGGCGAGTGGGACGAGGCCCGACGGGTGGCACCGGGTGGGCGGGAACGATCGTCGGGGGTGGTGACGCGGTGAAGGACGCCGACGCGGATTGAGTCGTCGTCGGGCCCACGCTCGACAACGTGCCGGTGAGTCGGCCCGTGGTCTGCGGAGCGGGCATGCCTGCCGGGAGCGCCGCGCCGCACCCGCTGCAGAACGTGTCGTCGAGGCCGCACTGCTGCCCACACGCGACGCACGGTCGGTCCGCCCTCTCCATCTCGCGGCGATGCTACCTCGGTGTCTCTGTTCGGGGCATGGTTCGGGGCCTTCCCCGACGCATCCTGGCGTTGTGGACCGATCCGCTTGGCGCTCCGTGGCCCTGGCCGCTCTGGCCCTCTGGCCGAAGCGGCCGCCGCCTTGGTCGCTCAACAGGTCGGTACGTCGGCTTCGGAGACGGAGACGGAGAGGTACACCGCCGACACCCAGTAGTTGCCGTTGTCGATCTTGTACCACGTGGTGCTGGACCGGCCCGACGATGGGGAGTGCACATTCTGGCCCTCAGACTTGCACTGAACGGTGACACGGTCGCCGTCGATGCGGTAGGAGCTCGCAGGTTTGCTCACGTCGTCGAAGGGCGACGAGCGCCGGTAGATGTGGCAGTTGGTCACGCAGCCGGGTGTCGAGATCGTGCCGATGATCTCGGACATCGTCGTTGTTGGACGGTAGGTGGTCGTGGTCGCCTGGCGGTAGGTCGTGGTGGTCTCGTAGTCCGTCGTGGTGGTGCGTCGGGAGTACGTCGTGCTGGTCGTGAAGTCCGAGTAGTCCGTTGTGGTGGAGGAGTAGCCATATGGGTAGTCGCCGGTCGTGGTCGTCCGTCCGCTCGACGCGTAGCCGCTGTACCCGTAGCCGGAGTAGCTCGACGAGTACGCGTCGTAGCGCGACGTCTTCGAGCTGGTCATGTAGGCGATGCCGAGCCCCGCACAGCCGAGCACCGCGGGCAGCGCGAGCAGGAGGGTCGACGGCCGCGTGACACGCGGCGGTATCGCACCGAGACCGGCGGCGGTGGTGGGTGCACTCGGCCCTTCCTCGCCGAACCAAGGGGGGAGCGTCGGCTCGGCCACGGGCGACGACAGCGCGAACGAGCCGAGCGCACCGATCGCCAGCAGCACGGCCGAGCCGCCGAGCTGGAGCATCAGATTGGTCCGGCTCGCTGCGGAGAAGGACTTGCCGGTCACACCCTGGTACGCGGTGAGCGCGAGTACCGCGCACCAGAACAGCGCGGCGCCGGCGAGCAGGCCATGGCTCTCGGCGCTGCGCAGGAACACGGCCGCCAACGACGCGATCACGAGGATGCCGATGATGCTCAGCAGCATCGCCGTGATGGTGCCGTTGCTGGTGAAGACGGCCTTGGTGGAGAAGGTGGTGCCCACCTCGAACTGTCCGCCGATCACTGCCGCGAGCGCGGCGAGCGTGACCAGGCCGACAGCCGGGTTCATCCGACGGGCCGACACGCGCCCCTGGAGCGCGAGGGCCTGCACCGCGGACAGCGCGCCGAGCCCGCCGGCCACGAGCCAGCTGAGGATCGTGATCGTCGACCCTGCCGTCATGTGGCTCGAGCCCATCGCGCTGAGCAGATCCAGCAGTTGGATGACGAAGGCCATGAAGACGGCGAATCCCGCGCCGACCATGCCCGCCGCGCACACCCCCGCGCGGGAGCCGCGCATACCGTCGATCCCGGCCAGCACCATGAACAGGCCCATGACGAGAAAGGGCCAGCCGGAGACAGTCGAGTCGAACGTGCCCGTGGTCAGGACCTCGCCCGCGCTGCCCAGGATGATCGCGAGGCCGGCGCCGATCGCCACGAGACCGGCGCCCCGCACCGCGGCGCTGCGATCCCGGTCGACTCCGACAGGCCCCGAGGCGAGCGGACTCGCTGGCGGCAGGGGCCGGTGGCCACTCATCGGCTCCGCGATCTGCGTCTGGCCGGTCGGGACGTTCCACGCCGGCCCGTCGACAGGTGTCAACACGGCCTCGGGCGGAGGCCCACCCGTGGGCGGCCCGGTGAGATGCGACGGCTGAACCGCCACGATCGGTTGGAATGGTTGCCGCCCCTGGTGGGGCAGGACGGCATCCGACGTCAGGCTTGCGGCGGGTGCGGTGGGCGCGATTGGCGCGAACAACGACGCCGCGCCACGTGTGGCCGCGCTGCTCGAAGCGGGCCCGCTCGGCGCGAGGTGCCCGGCAGCAGTGAGCGCGTCGATCAGGTCCTGCGGCGCGCCGTCGGCGTCGCGCTGTTCGACGGTGGTGCCGGTGGTCGTGCTTGTCACGATCAGCGACACCTGCCCCCGCGTCAGCGTCGCTGTGGCTCCGTCGGTGCGACGATGCGTGAAGCCGACATCGGACGCCACGCGGATGACGTCGGCGGCATTGGCTGTCGTCTCGACCCTCCGCGGGCCCCAACCTTTGTCGTCCACCAGCGCCCCTCAGCCGAATCCCGCGCCCGGATCTTACGGGAGTCGATGCCAGCGTGCCGCGTGGAGCTCGTGGTGGCACCTGGCCGGTCAGATGTTCGGTGCTGGACCGGCCTTTGATCGCCGGGGGCGAACATCCCCACATCGGGGCTGGGCAATCGCTACAGGACCTGGGAGCCCGGCGCTCGCGAACGGGCGAGCGCGGGGACCGGTCAACCGCCTCGGCGCGGCAACGAAGTCCGCAGCGGTCACGGACGGCAGGCCGGTCGCTTCGAGTGACTCAATGGAGAGGGACGCAGTGGCATCACTGATCAAGATGGTGCTTCGCGGCGCGCACGAGGGACCGAACCGCCGGTACGCGGCACCGCGTGACGTCGTCGCCCCCGGCAGCCTCCCCTGACAAGAAGACCAAGGTGCGGTTCGGGCCTGGACCGCGGTCGTCACCGTGTCACCGGTGTTCGCCCAGCAAAGAAGGCGGCATCTTCCTCGACTGCCGCGACCGATGGAGCTCTCCCTGAACGCCTGTCCGCTGAAGTCCTTCGGGGGTCAAAACACGGAACAGGGCCGCCGAAGCGACCCTGTTCCGTGGGTGGGGTGGGATGGGAGAGATCTAGGGACGGATGTCGTCCTCGCCGTGCGAGCGGACGGTCCGGAACCGGTTGTTGGGGTTCCAGAGCTCGTCGGCCGCGGCGAGCACCCGGGACGAGGCGATCCACAGGTCGGTGGCCAGCTGCAGCTGCCCACCGGTGACGGCCTCGGCCGCCACGTCCTCGAGGAGCTGGGCCAGACCGTCCATCCGCTCCACGAGCTCCTGCCGAACCAGGGTCACGTCGTCCACGGACCCAACGTAGGCAACGCAGATCAAGAGCGATCCCGGCGACCGCTCAAGGTTTGCTCAAGAGTACGCTGCGGCGGTGACCGCCACCGAGATCCAGACCGCCGCCGCCCAAGCGATCCACGCCCTGAAGATCTACGGCGAGGGCGACACCGCCGTGCGGGCGCTCGACGACGTCACCATCGGCTTCGAGCGCAGCCGCTTCACCGCGATCATGGGTCCGTCGGGGTCGGGCAAGTCCACGCTCATGCACTGCGTGGCCGGGCTCGACACGCTCACCGGCGGCCAGGTCTTCATCGGTGACGTCGACCTCACCCGTCTGTCGGAGAAGGACCTCACCATCCTGCGCCGCGACACGATCGGGTTCATCTTCCAGTCGTTCAACCTCGTGCCCACGCTCACGGCACTCGAGAACATCACGCTGCCCATGGACCTCGCCGGCCGCAACCCCGACCAGGCCTGGCTCGACACCGTCATCGGCACCATCGGCCTGGCCGACCGCCTCCACCACCGCCCGAGCGAGCTGTCCGGCGGGCAGCAGCAGCGGGTGGCCGTCGCCCGCGCCCTGGCCAGCCAGCCCCAGATCATCTTCGCCGACGAGCCCACCGGCAACCTCGATTCGCGCAGCGGCGCCGAGGTGCTGACCTTTATGCGCCAGGCCGTCGACCAGTTCTCCCAGACCATCGTGATGGTCACCCACGATCCGGTGGCCGCCGGCTACGCCGACCGTGCCGTGTTCCTCAACGACGGCCGCATCGTCGACGAGATGGCCGATCCCACGGCCGAGCGGGTGCTCGACCGGATGAAGCGCTTCGGCGAGTAGCCCCGGTGCTGAAGATCACGCTCCGGGGCATCCGGGCGCACGTCGCCCGGCTCGTCCTGACGGCGCTCGTGGTCCTCATGGGGGTGTCGTTCATCGTCAGCGTCCAGGTGCTGACCGACACCCAACGCGACGGTGTGGCCGACGCGTTCACCGAGGTGGGCAAGGGCATCGACGCCGTGGTCCGCTCCACCGACACGATCCCCTCCCAGTTCGGCGGACCCCCCAAGCGGGCGCCGGTCGCCGACGACGTGCTCACCGTCGCCCGCAGCGCACCGGGGGCGCGGCTCGTGGTGGGGGCGGTGAGCGAGCAGACCCGGCTGATCGGCCCGGACGGCACCCCGATCGACCCGCCGATCGGGGGCGGGCCGCTCCTCGCCCTCAACTGGATCGACGACCCCCAGCTCAGCCAGTGGCACATCGTGGACGGGGCCCCGCCCACCGGCGACCGCGACGTGGCCATCGACGCCGGGATCGCCGAGGACCGCGGCCTCGCCGTGGGGTCGGCGGTGTCGGTGCCGGCCGCGGCGGGGGCCGAGGCCTTCCGGGTGTCGGGCATCGCCCGGTTCGGCACCGCCCGCAACTACCAGGGCGCGTCGGCCGTGCTGTTCGCCACGCCCACGGCCCAGCGGCTCTTCGTCGCCCCCGGCAAGTTCACCTTCCTCCTCGCGTCGGCCAAACCCGGCACCACCCCCGACGACCTCGTGGCCTCGCTGCGCCGCACCATCGGGGTGAACCGGCAGGCCCAGGTGCTCAGCGGCGAGGCGTGGCTGAAGGAGACGGCCGATGCCATCTCCCAGATCCTCGCCATCGTGAACTCCTTCCTCCAGGCCTTCGGCTACGTCGGGCTCTTCGTGGCCACCTTCATCATCTACAACACCTTCTCGATCGTCGTCGCCCAGCG
>JAKOVR010000127.1 GCA_029782025.1 Actinomycetes bacterium
CTGACCTGCCCGGCCCGGATCCAGCGTTCCCTCGTGGGTGCGAATTGTTAGCGAACGCGAACAATTCGCACCCACGGGAGCAGGTCAGCTGTGGGGGATGTCGGCGTGGCTGTCGACGTGGATCTTGTAGGCGGGGTTGAGCATGGCCAGCTTGCCCCGATGCTCGCCGACCACGCCCTCCACGATGAGGCGGCTCCCGGCGTGGACGCCGGCGAGCTCGCGCCGCCCGAAGAACACCAGCGTGATGGCGCCGGTGTCGTCGGTCAGGGTGAGCTCGAGGGCGGGGGTCCCCGACCACGGCTGCACCCGCATGGCGTAGACCTTCCCGGCCAAGGTGAGCCGGGCGCGGTGGTTGGCCATGGCGATCGGGGTCCGGTCGGCCGGGATCTCCATGTCGCCGAGATCGACCACCGGCGCCTTGGGCTTGGCCGGCTTGCGCTTGGCCTTGGCGCCCTCGCCCTCGGGCTCGTCCGGTGCGCCGAGGACGGCCGGCGCGATCGCCGGGATCATGCTCGCCTTGGCGCCGATGTGGAACGGCACGATGGTGACGTTGCAGTGCGGCATCGACGAGAGGATCTCGGTCAGCTTGTCGGCGGTGCGGTCGTGGACCATGCGGTGCCAGAACCGGCTGTACTCGCGCCGGGGGAGCAGCACGGTGACCTCGGTGTCGCCGCCGACGAGGTGGCGGGCCACCACCTCGGCCGCGGCCCGCTCGATCCGGCGGTCGGGGCACTCGATCACGTCGAGGCTGAGGCGGGCGAACCCGAGGCTGGACCAGGAGGCGGTCAGGTCGGCGGTGCGGACGGGGTCGAGATCGAAGTGCACCGCGACGAGCTCGTCGGGCACCAGCGTCCTGGCGTACTGGATGGCCCTGGATGCGGCCATGTCGAGCTGGTCGATGAGCACGAGCACCACGTGGCGGTTGAGGATCTTCTCCTTTGCCGCCGCCTTCGCGCCCTCCCCGCTCGCCAACGCGGCGCGCTCGACCTCGTACTGCTTGTTGAGACGGAACAGCGGGATGACGAGGATCGGGACCAGCACGATGATGATCCAGGCGCCTTCCTCGAACTTCGTGACGGCGAACACGATGAGCACGACGAAGGACAGGAAGGCGCCGATGCCGTTGATCACGAGGCCGAACACCCACTTCGGCTCCTTGTGCGTGATGTGGTGCTTGGCCATGCCGGCCTGCGACAGCGTGAAGCTCGTGAACACGCCGATGGCGTACATCGGGATGAGTCTCTCGACCTTGGCGCCGGTGAAGATGAGCAGCACCGCCGCGGCGGCGGTCAAGGCCACGATGCCATTGCTGAACACGAGGCGGTGGCCCCGCTTGGTGAGCTGGCGGGGGAGGAAGTTGTCGCTGGCCTGGAAGCTGGCGAGCCGGGGGAAGTCGGCGTAGCTCGTGTTGGCGGCCAGCACGAGGATGAGCATGGTGCCGGCCTGGAGGCTCAGCCACAGCACGTGGCCCACGGGGCCGTCCTCAGCGGCGTACACGGCCCGCGCCACCTGGCTGATCACCGTCGGCGTGCCCTCCGCGTAGGGCACGGCCTCCACCCGAGAGGCCAGGGCCGACAAGCCGAGGAACATCACCCCGAGGAGCGACCCCATGACCACGAGGGTCTTCTGGGCGTTCTTCCAGGAGGGCTCGCGGAAGGCGGGCACGCCGTTGGAGATGGCCTCGACGCCGGTGACGGCGGCGCCGCCCGAGGCGAAGGCGTGGAACAGCACGAAGAGCCCGATGCCGAGGAGCATCGTGGGGTCCTCCGTGCCGCTCTTGACGATCTCGTCGGCGTGCTCGTGCACGATCGGTTGCAGGCTTCCCCACCGCACGATCCCCACCGTCAGGAGCACCACCATGTTGGCGATGAAGAAGTAGGTCGGGATGGCGAACGCCTTCCCGGACTCCTTGACGCCCTTGAGGTTGCCGCTGGCGATGATGAGGAGGAAGACGATGGCGATCGGGAGGACGTAGGGCTTGAACACGTCGAAGGCCGACGCCAGCGCGGCGGCGCCGGCCGCGGTCGACACGGCGGCCGTGAGCACGTAGTCGGTGAGCAACGACACGCCGGCGAGCTGGGCCGGACCGCGTCCGAAGTTGTCCTTGGTGACGATGTAGGCGCCCCCGGCGCTGGGGTAGGCCTTGATCGTCTGGCGGTAGCTCAGAATGAGGAAGCCGAGCACGATCAACATGGCGATCGTCAGCGGGACCACCAGGGAGAAGGCGATGGCGGCGCCGCCGGCGGGGATGAGCACCCGCAGGATCTCCTCCGTGGCGTAGGCCGACGAGGAGAGGTTGTCGGAGGCGAACACCGCGAGGGCTGTGGGGTTGCCGAGTCGTTCGTGGGCCAGCTGCTCGGTGTGCAGCGGTGGGCCGAGGAGCCGGTTCTTGAGGCGGTAGGTGCGGGGCTCGGGGAGGTCGACGAGGTGGGTGAGCGCCCGCGGGGCGGGCATCGCCGCTCCGGTCGCAGGGCTGGCCGCGTCGTCGACCGGAGATCCGGTCGGTTCGGATTCGGTCTGCATCGGCGTCCAGTCAACACCCGCCAGCCGGGGGAGACAAAGACCCGAGGGGCGTCCCGCTGATCCTGACGCGAAGATGACGTCAAGGGGGCCCTGTCGATTATCGCCGGCAGGGGCGCGGTTCTAGGATGCCCTCCGCTCCGGTCGACGCCGGGGCATGGAGGAATCAGCCGTGCACGTTGTGGTTGTCGGATGCGGGCGGGTGGGATCGGGCCTGGCCACCACCCTCGAGAGCGAGGGTCACACGGTGGCCGTCGTCGACAAGCGGTCGAAGGCTTTCCGGCGCCTGCCCGACGACTTCTCGGGACGGACCATCGTGGGCGTGGGCTTCGATCGGGACATCCTCACCGAGGCCGGCATCAAGGAGGCGGGTGCGCTCGCCGCCGTCACCAACGGCGACAACTCCAACATCCTGGTGGCCCGGGTCGCCCGCGAGTTCTTCGGGATCGAGCGGGTGGTGGCCCGGATCTACGACCCCCGCCGGGCCCAGATCTACGAGCGGCTCGGCATCCCGACCGTCGCCACCTCGCTGTGGGCCACCGAACGGGTGCTGCGCAAGATCCTGCCCGGCAGCCACGCCATGGAGTGGGTGGACCCCAGCGCCAAGGTGTGCCTGGTCGAGCGCATGGTGCCGCCGGTGTGGGCTGGCAAGGCGTTGCGCCACGTGGAGCTGGCCGGCGTGGCCCGGGTGGCCGCGCTGTCACGACTGGGCGAGACGTCCCTGCCGGATCTCGACGCCGCCGTCCAGGAGGGCGACGTCGTCTGGGCCATGGTCGCCGGCGACCGGATCGACGATTTCGACCAGCACCTCACCGGCCAGGCCGCCGGCGGCGGGCACTGATCGGCCAGGAGGACGGAAAGACCATGCGCGTGATCATCGCCGGCGGCGGCAACGTCGGCACCTACATCGCCAACGAGCTCAACGAGACCGGCCTGCACGACGTGCTCATCATCGAGCTCGATCCGGATCGGGTGGCGTCGGCCGAGCGGGGCAACATCACCCCGGGCGTGCCCTGGCTCAACGTCGACGGCTGCGAGGTCAGCGAGTTCGGCAAGGCCAAGCCCGAGACCGCCGACGTGGTGGTCGCCGTCACCGGAGATGACGAGGACAACCTCGTCATCTCGCTGCTGGCCAAGCAGGAGTTCGGCGTCCCCCGCGTGATCGCCCGGGTCAACAACCCGAGCAACGAGTGGATGTTCAACGAGACCTGGGGGGTGGATGTCTCGGTGTCCACCCCGCACCTCCTCACGGGTCTGGTCGAGGAGGCCGTGTCGGTCGGTGCCCTCGTCCGCCTGATGACCCTCGAGGGCAATCGGGCCACCCTGTCGGAGGTCAAGCTCGCCCCCGACTCGCCCGCCGCCGGCAAGCAGATCATGGACCTGTCCTTCCCGCGCGACAGCACGGTCGTGGCCGTCATCCGCGACGAGCACGTCGTCGTCCCCCGGGGTGACACCGTGCTCAACGAGGGCGACGAGGTGATGGTCCTCGTCACCCCCGAGAGCGAGAACCGTGTCCGCGCCCTCCTGGTGAAGTAGGTCACGCGGGCCGCCCGCAGCCGGCGGTTTTAGGCCGCCTTTCCAGGGGTCGCCGCCATACTGCGGGCATGAGCACCTCACCGACGTATACGAGCAACCAACCCGCCTCTGGTGGCGTCGCTCCCCGCGTCGACCGCGGGCGAGCCACCGGCTACCTCATCTCCAACAGCCTGAAGACGGCCACCCTGCTGGGGGCCATCGGCGGGCTCCTCGTCCTCATCGGCAGCCTCCTCGGCGGCCGTGGCGGCGCCGTGATCGGCCTCGCCCTGGGCGTCCTGGTCTCGGGCGTCTCCTACTGGTTCTCCGACAAGATCGCCCTGCGGTCGGCCGGGGCCTTCGAGGTGACCGAGGCCCAGGCGCCGGCCCTGCACCGCATCGTGCGCGACCTCACCGCCCGGGCCGGTCTGCCGATGCCCAAGGTCTGCCTGATCGACGAGGACCAGCCCAACGCCTTCGCCACCGGGCGCAACCCGCGGCACGCCGCCGTGGCCGTCACTCGGGGCCTCCTCGAGGTGTGCGACGAGCAAGAGGTGGCCGGCGTCGTCGCCCACGAGCTGGCCCACGTCCAGCACCGGGACATCCTCATCGCCTCGGTCGCCGGCGCGGTGGCCACGGGCATCAGCTTCATGGCCAACATGGCCATGTGGTTCGGTGCCTTCGGCGGCGGTGACGACGAGGACCGGGCCAACCCGCTCGTCCTCCTCGTCGTGGCGCTGTTCGCCCCGCTGGCCGCCAGCGTCCTGCAGATGGCGCTCAGCCGTTCCCGTGAGTTCGAGGCCGACCGGGGCGGCGCCGAGATCCTCGGCGACCCGTTGCCGCTGGCCCGGGCGCTCCAGAAGCTCGAGGTGGCGGCCGGCCGCATCCCCGCCGATGTGACCCCGGCCCAGGCCAGCGCCTACATCGTCAACCCGCTCACCGGGCGGAAGGTCGCCTTCGGCAACCTGTTCCGCACCCACCCCTCCACCGAGGAGCGCGTCGCCCGCCTCCTCGCCCTCCGCTGACAACCCCGATCCTGTGGGTGCGCAATGCAACGGTGCGCGATGCATAGCGCACCCACGGGGCGGGGTCAGTGGTGGGCCGGGGGGAGCTCCACTTCGTGCTCGGGGACCTGGATCTCGAAGATCGGGTTGAGCATGGCCATGGTGTGACGGTGCTCGCCCACCCGGCCGGTGACGTGGAGTCGGGTCCCGGCCTTCACGCCGGCCAGCGAGCGCCGGCCGAAGAAGACGAGCTTCACCGCCCCGGTGCCATCGACGAGCGTCAGCTCCAGGGTGGCGGCCCCGGCCATCGGCTGGACCCGCATGGCGTCGACCCGCCCGGCGATCTTGGCCTCCTGCCGGAACGTCAGCTGGCCGATCGGGGTGCAGTCCGGTGGGATCTCGAAGTCGCCGGGCTGGATGGCGGCCGAGCGCACCGTCTTGGTGGCCTTGCCGGCCGAGACGGCTGCCTCCGCCGCGCCGGCCTCGTCGCCCCCGCCGCCCACGACGATCGCCTCGTCGGGGTTGGCCAGGTGGAAGGGCACGATCGTGACGTTGCAGTGGGCGAGGTTGGACAGGGTCTTGGCCAGCATGTCGGCAGTGCGGTCGTGCACGAGCCGGTGCCAGAACCGGCTGTGCTCGCGACGGGGGATGAGCACCGTCAGCTCGGTGTCGTGCCGGGCCAGCTGGCGGGCCGCCACCTCGGCGGCCGCCCGGTCGAGGCGACGGTCGTAGCAGCTGACGATGTCGAGCGGGATCCGGTCGAAGCCCAGTCGCTGCCACCCCTCGACGAGCTTCTCGGTCTCGAAGGGGTCGAGGTCGAAGTGGACGGCCGACATGGCGTCGGGCGACAGCGTGCGGGCGTACTGGATGGCCCGGGCCGCCGCCATGTCGAGGTCCTCGATGAGCACGAGTACGGCGTGGCGCTGGCGGATGGGGGCGACGGCGGCCATGGGGGCGTCGCGCTCGAGGACCTCGGCCTCACGCAGGTACTGGCTGTTGAG
>JAKOVR010000154.1 GCA_029782025.1 Actinomycetes bacterium
CGTGGCCTCGCTGCGCCGCACCATCGGGGTGAACCGGCAGGCCCAGGTGCTCAGCGGCGAGGCGTGGCTGAAGGAGACGGCCGATGCCATCTCCCAGATCCTCGCCATCGTGAACTCCTTCCTCCAGGCCTTCGGCTACGTCGGGCTCTTCGTGGCCACCTTCATCATCTACAACACCTTCTCGATCGTCGTCGCCCAGCGGTCGCGGGAGCTGGCCCTCCTGCGGGCCCTCGGCGCGTCACGCCGCCAGGTGGTCGGCGCGATCGGGACGGAAGCCGTCGTCGTGGGGGCGGTGGCCTCGGCCGCCGGGGTAGCGGCCGGCATCGGCCTCGGGGCCGGCGTGTCGGCGTTGCTGATCCAGCGCGGCCTCGTGCCGCCCGACGCGCCGCTCGCCGTCCGCCCGACCGCCTACCTGCCGGCCTACGTGGTGGGCGTGGTCGTGACGGTGGTCGCCTCGTGGTGGCCGGCCCGGCGGGCCAGCCGCATCCCACCCGTGGCGGCGTTGCGGGAGACGGCGGTCGAGCAGCGTCGGGCCACCCGCCGCCGGCTGCTCCTGGCCGGCGCTCTCACCGGGGCCGGGGCCGGCGCCATGGTGCTCGGGCTCACCGCCAACATCCCGTCCCGCACCAACGTGATCTGGCTCGGCATGGCCGGCGTGTTCCTCGGCGTCGCCGGCCTCGGCCCGGCGATCGTGCCGTGGGCCAGCCGGGTGCTCGGCCGCCCGATCGGGCGGTGGCGGGGCATCACCGCCCGGTTGGCGTGGGAGAACGCGGCCCGCAGCCCCAAGCGCAGCAGCGCCACGTCCGCCGCGGTGATGATCGGGGTGGCCCTCGTGTCGCTCATCGCCATCCTGGGCGAGTCGTTCCGGGCCACCACCACCGATGCCATCGACAGCGCCGTGCGGGCCGACTTCGTCGTGAACACCGGGGCGGTGGGGCTGAAGGGCGTGAGCCCCGAGCTCACCCGGCAGCTGGCCGCCGTGCCGGGGGTCGAGGCCGCGGCCGGGCTGCGGGCCGGCGTGGCCCGGGTCGACCTGGCCCCGTCGCTCGTGTTCGGCATCGACCCCACCGCCTTCCCGAAGAACATCCGTTTCGACGTGACCGAGGGGAGCCTGGCCGCGCTCGGCAACGACGGGGTGGCCATCACCGCCGACGAGGCCAAGGAGAAGGGCTGGACGGTGGGCACCCGGCTCAAGGCCTCGTTCCTCCAGGCCGGCGACCGGATGCTCACGGTGCGGGCCGTGTTCACGAGCGAGCTGCTGCGGGGCACGAGCGGGTACTTCGTCGACCTCCGCCTCTACGCCGCCGTGTTCCCGGCCTCGGAGCAGACCGACTTCCAGATCTACGTGAAGCTGGCCGAGGGCGCCGACCCGGCGGCCGTCCGACCCGCCCTCGACGCCGCCGCCAAGCGCTTCCCCCCGTGCAAGATCGAGGACCTCACCCAGTTCAAGGCCACCCGCACCAAGCCCATCGACAACTTCGTGTTCTTCCTGTGGGCGCTGCTGGCGTTGGCCGTGGTGATCTCGATGCTCGGCATCGTCAACACGCTGCTGCTCAACGTCGTCGAGCGGACGCGCGAGATCGGCCTCCTACGCGCCGGCGGCATGACCCGCCAGCAGGTGCGGGCCATGGTGCGATGGGAAGCGGTGCTGCTCTCGGTCATCGGCGCCGCGCTCGGGATCGCCGTCGGCACCGCGTTCGCCGCCGCCATCGTGCGGGCCTTCCACGACGAAGGCCTCACCTCCTTCGCCCTCCCCTACGGCCAGCTCGTGACCATCCTCGTCGTGGCCGGGGCCGCCGGGGTGCTGGCCGCCCTGTGGCCGGCACAGCGGGCGGCCCGGCTCGACGTGCTCCGGGCCATCGCCCACGAGTGACCTACTCGTCGATGGGCGCCATCTCCCTCATGTCCCAGAAGGCCCGCATCGAGGTGATGCGGGCGTCCTCGGCGAAGGTCATCACGTCGATGGCGTCGACGGCCAGCTTGGCCCCGCCCATGCTGGTGACGATGCGCTGGGCGAACGCGCCCTCGTGGCCGACGACGGCCACCGGCCCGACGAGGCGCAGCTCGAGCGAATCCGAGAGCGAGTGCACGAAGTCCCAGAACTCGCCCAGCTCGGCCTGGCCCCGTTTGACCTCCGCGCCCACCGGGTCCTCCACGGTGGCGTCCTCGGTGAACAGCGCCAGCCAGCCCGCCCGGTCGTTGGCGGAGAAGCGGGCGACGTAGTCGGCGATCGTCTGCTTGATGTCATCGGTCGTGGCCATGTCGCTACGGTGCCACACATGGCCCGACCCACCCGAATCATCCTCGCCCTCGCCGTCGTGTCGGCCCTCGGTGCCGGCTGCGGGAACGATGCCCGCAACATCGCCGACTCGCCCGCCGGCAACACCGCCGTCCCCGCCACCACCGACAGCAGCGGCCGGGTCGGTCCCGCCCTCGACCGGGTGAAGGTGCGGCTCGAACCAGTGGCCACGGTGGAGAGCCCCACGGCGCTGAGCCCGCGGCCCGGCACCACCGATCTCTTCGTGACCGAGCAGGTGGGCCGGCTCCGCCGCATCGCCGATGGCCGGCTCGACGCCACTGCGGTGGTCGACATCAGCGCCCGGGTGGCCGCCGGCGGCGAGCGGGGGCTGCTCGGCGTGACCTTCTCGCCCGACGGAAAGACCCTGTTCCTGTACTACACGGCCAAGGACGGCGCCATGACCGTGTCGTCGTTCCCGATGCCGGGCACCACCGCCGACCCGGCAGCCGAGAAGGTGCTCCTCAGCATCCCCCACCCCCGCGGCAACCACCACGGTGGCGCCCTCGTCACCGGGCCGGACGGGTTCCTCTACATCGGCACCGGTGACGGCGGGGGCAGCGGCGACCCCGATGGCAACGGCCAGCGCACCGACACGCTCTACGGGCGCATCCTGCGCATCGACCCGGCCGCCCCCTCCGGCGACCGGCCCTACGGCATCCCCGCCGACAACCCCTTCGCCGACGGCAACCGGGGTCGACCCGAGGTGTGGTCCTTCGGGCTGCGCAACCCATGGCGCATCGGTTTCGACCCGCCCACCGGCGATCTGTGGATCGCTGATGTGGGCCAGAACGAGATCGAGGAGATCAACCGGGTCACGGTGGCGCAAGGCCGAGGCCGGGGCGCCAACTTCGGGTGGAACCTGATGGAGGGCAACGAGCCCTACGAGGGCGGCAAGGCCCCGGAGAACCACACCCCGCCGGTCTTCGAGTACGGCCACGCCGGCGGCAACTGCTCGGTGATCGGGGGGTACGTGTACCGCGGCTCGTCGATCCCGTCGCTCCGCGGCGCCTACCTCTTCGGCGACCTGTGCAAGGCCCGGATCCTCGCCCTCACCGTGAGCGACGACGGGAAGCGCACCGAGCACCGCGACATCGGTGTGGGGGTCGACGCCGGCTCCCTGGCCTCCTTCGGGCAGGGCAACGACGGCGAGGTCTACGTGCTCTCGCTCAAGGCCGGCCTGCTCCGGCTCACTGCAACAGATCGCTGAGGGGATGCACCGTCTGGGGCGACGGCTCCGGGCGCAGGATGAGGCGGGGGCCCCGATCCCAGGTGAGGTAGTTCCACGCCCAGTTGGTGAGGACCGAGACCCGGTTGCGCACGCCGAGCAGGTAGAGGAGGTGCAGCAGGAGCCAGGCCAGCCAGGCCGCCACGCCCGTCAGCTTGGTGCCGTTGGGGAGCTCGGTGACGGCCGCCTTGCGACCGATGGTGGCCATCGTGCCCTTGTCGAGGTAGCGGAAGTCGGTCCGGGGGCGGCGATGGATGGTGCGCACGATCTGCTCGGCCGCGTGCTTGCCGCCCTGGATGGCGGGTTGGGCCAGCTGTGGGAGCCGACCGCCGTGCCCGTCGGGGGCGTCGGCGATGTCGCCCACCACGAACACGTTGGGGTGGCCGTCGACCGACAGGTCAGGGAGCACGGTCACCCGGCCGCCGCGCCCGGTCGGCAGGCCGAGCCGCTCGGCCAACACCCCGGCCTTCACCCCCGCCGCCCACACCAGGGCCCGGGTGGGGATCACCTCGCCGTCGGCCAGCTCCACCGCCTCGGCCGTGACCCGCCGCACGGCCGTGCCCGTGCGCACTTCGACGCCGTGACGTTCGAGCTCGCGCTGGGCGTAGCGCTGGCTGCGGCCCGAGAACGGCGTGAGCAGCTGCGGCGCCTGCTCGACCAGCACCACGCGGGCGCGGCGCACGTCCAGATCGTGGAAGTCCTGGCGCAGCACCTTGTCGATCAGCTCGGCCAACGCCCCCGCCACCTCGACGCCGGTGGGCCCGCCACCGACGA
>JAKOVR010000162.1 GCA_029782025.1 Actinomycetes bacterium
GGCTCGGCGGCCATCTCGTCGAGCAGCCGCGGCACCGCGTTGAGCCGCTGGTAGGTCTCGGTGTGGTCTTCGGCCTGGCCCGAGATGATGAGCGGCGTGCGCGCCTCGTCGATCAGGATCGAGTCGACCTCGTCGACGATCGCGTAGTGCAGCCCGCGCTGGCGCCGGTCGCCGACCGCGTACTCCATGTTGTCGCGCAGGTAGTCGAAGCCGAACTCGTTGTTGTACAGGTCCCAGATCCGGTGCCGCCCGGTCACCAGGCGCCGGATGCGACCGGCGGTCGAGCGGGCGGCGCGGGGGCGGGCGTCGACGATCATCGCCACCGGCTCGACGCCGGGGACGGCGAGCATGGCCCGCACGGTGTCGGCCTGCCAGGCCCGGAACGAGGGGCCATCGACCAGGACCCCGATCCGGAGCGGGGGCGGGGAGGGCTCGGGTCCTGGGGGCTGCATCGGGAGGTGGGCCGGGCGCCGCGCCCGCGGCCCGACGCTACCACCGGCCTCCCCGGTGGCCGCCCGCCCGCAGGCGGGGGGCTGTGCCAACATGAGCCGTGCCACGACCGGGAACCGACGGCGACCTGTGCGCGTCCTGAACCTGCTCAACAGCACCCATCGGCGCGGCGCCGAAGCCTTCGGGATCGATCTCGGCGCGGCGCTCTCCGCCCGGGGCCTCGACGTGCGGACCGTGGCCCTCACCGGGGCCGGCACCGGGGCCGCCTTCCCGGTCGAGGCCCTCGATCCCGTCGGCCGTGGCCTGCGCGCCGCCGCCAGCGCGGCGACGGCGCTGGCGGCGGAAGCGGACGTGATCATCGGTCACGGCGGCCGCACCCTCTTCGCCGGTGCGTGGGCCGGCCGGCGGCGCCGTGTCCCGTTCGTGTACCGCGTGATCGGCGAGCCCGAGGTGTGGGCGTCCTCGCCGGCTCAACGGCTGCGGGTGACCCTCGCCCTCCGCAGTGCGGCCCGGGTGGCCGTGTACCACCACGGCGTGCCCGACGCCCTGCACCGCTCGTTCCGGGTGCCGACGGAGCGGATCGTCGTGATCCCCAAGGGCATCGCCCTCGACCAGTTCGCGCCCCCGTCCGCCGCCGAGCGGGCCGAGGCCCGTCGGAGCTTCGGCGTCGACACCGCCCGGACCGTGGTCGTCGTGCTCGGGGCGCTCGCCCCGGCCAAGAACGTCGAGCAGGTCGTGGAGGCGGCGGCGAGGGTCGAGGGCATGACCGCCCTGCTGGTGGGCACCGGTCCCGACCTCGACCGGTGGCGCCGCGTCGCCGAGGGGACCACCCGCCTGGTGGTCCACGGCCCCACCGACTCGCCGGCCCAGGCCCTCCACGCCGCCGACGTGCTCGGGATCACGAGCCGCACCGAGGGGATGCCGACGGTGGTGCTGGAGGCCGCCCTGTGCGGTCTGCCGTCGGTAGCCACGCCGGTGGGGGGCGTCCCCGATCTGGTGCACGACGACGAGACCGGCTTCCTCGTTCCGCTCGGCGACATCGAGGCCACCGCCGCCGCGCTGGCGCGGGCCACCGAGGACCGCGATCGCCTCGGCGGGGCGGCCCGGGCGGTCTGCGTCGAGCGGTTCGACATCGACGTGGTGGCCGGGCGCTGGGCCGACCTGCTCCTCGAGGTGACCTCGGCCCGGCGGTGAGGACGCCACCGGGCGGGCGCGAGGTCAGCCGGTCGGCTCGGCCACCGGCAACCGGTACCAGGAGAACGGCGCGGCGACCGGTCCCGTGACGTACGGCGCCCGGAACGAGTAGCCCAGACGGGCGGCAGCCGACTCGTACCGGGCAGCGATGAGGGCGTGCTCGGTCGTGCCGACCGGCGCGGCCGAGTCCCACCACTGGTAGTAGTGGTCGTTCATCCCTGTCTTGGGGCCGCGAGGTGCCGTTGCCGGCGGGTGGCCGAGGAAGGTCAGCAGGCCGGCCCAGGTGGACGGGAAGTCGTCGACGAGGTCCTCGTAGCGGATGACCGTCACGTGCTGCAGGTGCGGGAGGTCCTCGGCCAGGATCCGGTGGACGTTGACCCAGTGCCGCACCAGGCCGAAGTGGGTGGCCCGACACCACTTCCGGGTGGCCAGCGACACGGCGATCGGGTGCCGCACGATCACCACGAACCGGGAGCCCGGGAACAGGGCCTGGAGGAACCGCATCCGGACGATGTTCGGCGGGGACTTCTCCACCACGAAGCGCTTCTCGAGGTCCCAGTACGGTCGCCAGGCCCGCCATACGCGCTCGGCTGCGCCGTCGACCAGCAGGGGCGAGGCCTCGGTGAGGTGGTTCTCGGCCCGGAAGCCGAAGCGGCCGGGGCCGGCCCGGAAGCGGACGCCGGTGTAGACGTCCTGGAGGGACTGCCCTTCGTCCTTCCGTGCCCCGGTGCCGGTGAGCCCGGAGGCGTGGTCGGTGGCGCTCAGCGCGGCGGCGAGGAAGGTCGTGCCGCTGCGGTGCAGACCCCCGACGAACACGGGGACGTGTCCGGCCATCTCGGCCTGCAGGTCGACCTCGTCGCTGACCACGGGGCGAGCGTACCTTCGAGCCGACCGGCTCCCGGGAGCGTCCCCGCCCCGGCCGGTCGGGGACAGGCCCGGAGGTGGCCAGCCGGTACGGTTCGCGCCGTGGACGAGACGCGGCCGGCCGACCGACCGCTGCACATGCTGTGGTACTGGCCCCATCCCCACCGGGGTGACAGCCCCATGGCGCGAGGGGCGATGCGGCCGGGTGACCGGCTCACCGTGCAATGCCTCGCCACGTTCCGGGGCGAGGTGCTCGACACCGAGGCCACGGGCTACGAGAAGCGACGCGACCTCCCCGACATGGACCACCGGGCCCGCCGGCGGGTGAGCCGGGCCGCCGACCGCACCATGGTGCACGTCCGGCGGGCCTGGCGCCGCCACCGCCTGGCCACGTCCGGGGGATACGACCTGGTCCACATCGAGACATTGGTGCCGCTCGACGCGCTCACCCTGCCCCTCCTCGCCCGCCGCGTCACGGTGGTGGCCGTGGTGCACGACGTCGAGCCCCACGAGCGCCGGCTGCCCCCGCGCCTCCAACGGGCGATCCTGCGCCGCATCTACGCCGCGCCCGACCGCCTCGTCGTGCTCCACCCGTCCGTGGGTGAACGGCTGGCCACCACCTTCGGCATCGACCCGGCCCGGATCGCCGCCATCCCCCACCCACTGCCCGGCCCGTTCACCCCGAACGAGCCGGCGGACCGGTCGCCGATCCGGGTGCTGGCCTTCGGATCGCTGCGGGCCAACAAGGGCACCGACGTCCTGCTCGCCGCCCTCGACCGCCTGCCACCGGGCCTGGTCGAGCTCACCGTCGCCGGCCAGGGCGACCCGGCCATCGCCCGAGCGGTGGAGCAGGCGGCGGCCCGCCGGACCGACGTCGTCGCCCGGCTCGGGTACGCGGACCCGGCCACCAAGGAGGCCCTCTACCAGGACGCCGACGTGGTGGTGCTCCCCTACCTCCCGGCCTTCGGATCCCAGAGCGGGGTCCTCTTCGACGCCTACCGGTACGGCGTGCCGTCGATCGTGAGCGACGTGGGGGCCATCGGCCCGACCGTGCGCGACGACGGCTCGGGCTGGGTCGTCCCGGCGGGCGACGTCGCCGCGCTGGCCCGCGCCCTCGAAACAGCGGCGACCGACACAGAGGCCCGGCGGGCCGCCGCCGCCCGCACCCGAGCCGCCGCCGTCCGATCGGAGGAGGAGGCCGTGGGAGCGGCGCTGCGGACCGTCTACGCCGACACCGTGGCGGCCGGCGGTGGCGGTGGCGGCCGGCAACGGCTGGCCTAGGGTACCGGCGTGCTGCAGCGGCCGAACCCCCCGAGGCGTCGATGACCGCACGCCCGCGGTCGGCACCCACGAAGGTGTCCGTCGTGATGCCCGTCTACAACAACGAGGCCGAGCTGCCCGAGCAGCTCACCTCGCTGGCGGCACAGACCTACCGGGGCGACTGGGAGATCGTCGTCGCCGACAACGGATCGACCGACGGCACGCGGGCGGTGGCCGAGTCCTTCGCCGCGTCGACCGGACGGCTCCGGGTGATCGACGCCAGCGCCCGCCGGGGAGGGTCGGCGGCGCGGAACCTCGGGGCGTCGGTGGCCGACGGCGACCTCCTCTGTTTCTGCGACGGCGACGACGTGCTCGTGCCCGAATGGCTCGACGAGCTGGTCAAGGCGGCGGCCGCGAACGACTTCGTGGGCGGGCGGCTCGATGTCGACGCCCTCACCCCGGAGCACGCCCGCGGATGGCGGTCGCGGCCGGCGGCGGCGTCACGCGAGCAGCAGGCGTTCGCCTGCGCCGGCAACTTCGCCATCTGGCGGGACGCCTTCGAGGCCGTCGGCGGCTTCGACGAGCGGCTCGGCTACGCCGAGGACCAGGACCTGAGCGCCCGGCTCAAGGAGCGGGGCTACCAGATGGGGTGGGCCCCTGATGCCGTCGTCCTGTATCGGCTGCAGACCTCGCTGAAGGGCCTCGCCCGCCAGTCGTTCCGGTCGGGCAAGGGGTCGGGTCAGCTCGTCTACATCCACGGGGGTGGGCCGACGTGGGCCACCGCCCGGGAGTTGGCCGGGCGGATCGCCTGGATCGTGATCCGCCTGCCCTACCTCGCCTCCCGGCGCCGGCGCGGGCACCTGGTGCGCGCCGCCGCCGGCACGTGGGGGTTCGTCGTCGGCATGTGGACCCAGCGTCGGGACCGGCAGACGGGCGTGGCCGCCGGTCCGTCCGCCGCCTGACCGGACCGGCCGAGCGCGGCGCGGGCGCGTCGGGCGTCAGGTGCCGGTCAGCCCGGCGATGGTCCCGCCCGAGGCCAGCGCCAGCTGCTCGACGGCGGACCGGAAGAAGGGCGAGGTCTCGATGACCGACGCCATCGTGCCCTCGGCCTCGAGCCGCCCGCCGTTCATCACGATGATCCGGTCGCAGATCGACAGGGTGGTGAGCCGGTGGGCGATGACCACGACGAGGGCCTTGCCCCGCAGGGACTCGAGCGTCGCCTGCACGATGGCTTCGGAGTGCTGGTCGAGGGCGGAGGTGGGCTCGTCGAGGACGATCATCGACGGCGCCGCGGCCAGCGCCCGGGCGATGCCCAGCCGCTGGACCTGCCCGCCGGACAGGTTGCGGGTGCTCCGCCCGACCGGCGTTTCGTAGCCGTGGTCGAGGGTCTCGATCGTGTCGTGCAGGCCGGCGGCCCGAGCCGCCGCTTCGGCCTCGTCCCGGCCCACGAACGGACGGAAGAAGGCGATGTTGTCGAGCACGGTGCCGTGCATGAGGTACGGCTCCTGGGGCACGAGGGCCACGTTCCTCGCCCACGAGGCATCCGAGTACTCCCCGATCGGCCGGCCGTTCACCCGGACCTCGCCGCCGGTCGTCTCCAGGAGGCGCAGCAGCAGCTGGGCCACAGTGGACTTGCCCGCGCCCGAGGGACCCACCACGCCCACGATCTCCCCCGAACGGAGGGTGACCGACACGTCGTCGACGGCCGCCTCTCCCTCGTCGTAGGCGAAGGTGGCGGCGTCGAGGCACACCTCGGCGACCCGGTCGAGCTCGGCGTCGCCGTGGGCCCGGGGCACGGCCTGGAGCTCGTCGATGAGGCCGTCGATCAACGGGAGGGCGGCGCTGGCCTGGTTCACCGAGGTGATCGAGTTGTTGAACTGCTGGCCGTACGAGACGCTGCGGAGCACGAGCAGGGCGACGGCGCCGAGCACGGTGATGTCGGCCGTGCCGACCTGGGACGCCACGGCCAGCGCCACCACGATGAGCAGGAGGGCCAGGCCCTGGTAGATCGGACTGACGGCCCCGGACAGGATGCTGATGCGGCGTTCCCCCTCGCCGAGCTCCTGGATGGACGACACGAGCCGGCCCTCGAACGCCCCCTCCGCGCCGAAGAGCCGGATCTCCCTCGCCAGCTCGGACAACTCCCCGAAGTCCTCGCTGATCTCCTTGTTGAGCTCCGTCTGGGCCCGGGCGTTGCGCTTCACCACCCGGTTGAGCGGGCGGAGCACGGCGGAGAGGAGCACACCCATGAGCAGGATGCCGCCGGCGGCCAGCGGGCTGATCACGACGGCCGACCCGACGAGGATCAGCAGGCCGACGATGCCGCGGGCCATGCCCGAGAGGTTGCCCAGCAGGGACGAGCTCCACGTGATCATCGACAGCGTGTTCTGCAGACGGCCCGACCGATCGCGGGACTGCACGGACCAGGGTGCGGCGAGGAACGACGTGAGCAGCGCCGTCCGCTTCTCCGAGGCCCAGGCCACCGTGATCCGGGACCGCACGATGTTGCTGACGAACAGGGTCGCCACCGACACCACGAGCGTCGCCGCGGTCAGCGCGGCGAGCTGCAGCGGCGTGAGGCTGACGGTCGGGAGCGGGCCCAGCTTCCTCTCGTAGACCTTCGATCCCTTGCTCACCGCGTCGGCCAACGCCACCACGAACACCACCGACCCGGCATCCATCACCGCGCCCACCATCGAGAGGGCGGTGAGGAGGTTGAGGGCGGCCCAGTGGGCGCGGAAGTAGCGGAGTACCTGGGGGATCGACATGCGCAGCCGGGGCCGGGGGAAGCGCCGACCCTACCATCGGCCGCCTGGCGCTCCGGCGTGCCTCAACCGCCCGCGGTCGACGGCGGGGGCCGGAACGTGTGGGCCACCTCGGTGGCGCGATCGAGGAGCAGCCCGGCCTGGGCGGGCGTGAGCGGCTCGAGGATCTCGATGAGCGTCTGCAGCACGCTGCGGGTCGGGCTGATGAACCAGCGGCCGTTGCGCTCCCGCACGACGAAGGTGGGGAAGGCCCGGCCGAGGCCGGTCCACGCGGTGAGCTGATGGGTGCGCGAGCCCGTCACCGAGGTGTCGATCGGCGTGGTCACGTCGCCGTCGCAGTGCTGGAAGGTGGCGGGATCGGCGTTGGGATCGCCGAAGGTGGCACGGTGCTCCCACAACGCGCAGGTGCCGTTGTACTGGACCCGGACCGTGTCGAGCCGGTCGCGCCACTTGGCGTCGAACCGGGTGATCCGGACGATCCGCTCGGGTCCGGTCCCTTCCACCGACACCTCGACCGTCGGCGGCGGGAACCCGAATCCCTCGTCCTCCACCCACCGGCCGGCGTCGCGGCGCAGGGCCGGGAGGAACAGCGGCTGGGCCTGGTACAGCGCCCGCTGCTCGTCGCCGTCGAACAGGCTGAACAGGCGACCCACGTCGAGGTCGGAGATGGCCTTCCACAGGTCGGGCGCGCTCTCCTCGGGCGTGTTGCTCCCGATGGCGGCCGGGGCCCCGGGACGGGCCGGCCGTGGGCCGGTGGGGTCGACCACGAGGTCGACGATCGTCTGGTAGAGGCTGAGGTGCCAGCCCCCGCCCTCCTTGACCGCCAGCACGCTGGTGCGGCGGGCGGCGAGGTCGACGTCGACGGGCTCGCCCGGTGCGGGGAGATCGAAGCCGGTGGCGTCGTGGACGAGACCGCGGGTCCGTTCGGGGAGCTCGACCGGGCCCATGCGCCCCACGAGGCGGCCCCCGGTCACCCGCACCCGGGCCGTCTCCTGGCCCCAGTCCTCACTGCTCGTGGTGAGACCCTCGACCCGCAGGTCGCCGCCGGTGCCGCCGAGCACGCCGGTGAGCGACAGGGCGGGGAGCAGGCCGAGGCGCTGCAGCTCCGACACCAGGCGGGGGAGGTAGGGGGCGATGGCCCGACGCTCGGTCGGCGGAAGGGCTTCGAGCGCCCCCAGGGCGTCGCCGCGGGCCAGCGCCCCGAACATGACCTCGGCCGCCGCGCCCGGGTCGGGCGCGCCGTCGTCCTTGTTGGCGGCCACCACCACGGCGACCGACCCGAGGGTCACGAGCGCCACGGCCGAGGCCACGGCGGCGGACCGGGCCCACCAGGCGCGGGCGGCGGCACCGCGGGTCACGCGTCGACCTCGTCGGGGTGGTGGGGGCCGGAAGCTCCCGGCGCGGGGGTGGGCAGGGCCAGCAGCATGCCCAGGGCGCAGAGCACGAGCGCACCGCCGGCCAGGCCGGCCACCAGGGGGGCGGCGGTGCTGGCGAGCGGCGCGGTGCGGACGGCGGCGGCGACGACCACCCCCAGCGCCCCGACGGCACCGGCCACCACCCAGGCCAGCCGGACGCGCCCCAGCGACGCCGCCAGCGCGGCCAGCGCCAAGAGGGGCGGGACGAACAGCCAGGCGATGGTCAGCAGGCGGGCCGGACCGTCGACCACCTCGATGCGCAGCGCGCTGGTCGCCGTCGCCCACCCGTTGCGCTCGACGGTGCCGCTGACCGTCCACGGCGCGAAGGCGGCGGCGAGGAGGAGCGCGGCGCTGCCCACGGCCAACGCGCCCGCCATCCGTCGGGGCCCGGGGCCGGGTTCCGAGGGATGGGTGCGTCGGTCCACGGCGCAACTGCACCACCCGCGCCCGGCCGGGGCAAGCCACGCAGGGACGGGGCGCGGGGGCACGGGGCGCCTGCGGTGCTCAGTCGCCGTCGAGCACGCGTCGGCCCTCGAGGGCGCGACCGAGGGTGAGCTCGTCGGCGTACTCGAGGTCGCCGCCCACCGGGAGGCCGCTGGCGATCCGGGTGACCCGGACGCCGACCGGCTTGAGCAGGCGGCTCAGGTACATGGCCGTCGCCTCGCCCTCGATGTTGGGGTTGGTGCAGAGGATGACCTCCTGCACGCCCTCCGGCTCGATGCGGGCCAGCAGCTCCTTGACCTTCAGCTGATCCGGGCCGATCCCGTCCATCGGGCTGATGGCGCCCTGCAGCACGTGGTAGCGGCCGTGGAACTCGCCGGTGCGCTCGACGGCCACGATGTCGCGGGGCTCCTCCACCACGCACACCACCGTCGGGTCACGGCGCGGGTCGGCGCAATAGCCGCACTCGTCGCCCTCGGCCACGTTGAAGCAGCGCCGGCAGAAGGCCACCCGGTCCTTGACCTCCACGATGGCGTGGGCCAGACGGAGGGCGTCGTCGCGCGACAGCTTGAGCAGGTGGTAGGCGATGCGCTGGGCCGACTTGGGGCCGATGCCCGGGAGGCGCCCCAGCTCGTCGATCAGGTCTTGGACCGGCGCGGCGTAGGCGCTCATCGGGCCGGACCGCCCCCCGTCCCCTCGTCCCCGTCGGCGCCGTTGTTCCCGGCCTCGTCCTCGTCGTCTTCGTCGTCTTCGTCGTCCTCGTCGTCGTCGGCACCGGCGGGGCCACCGAACAGGCCGCCGAGGTCCAGGCCGCCGAACCCGCCGAGCCCGCCCAGCGGGCTGCCGCCGAGCGCGCCGGCCTGCACGTGCTGGAGCTGGGTGGCTGCGTCGCGCAGCGCGGCGAGCACCAGGTCCGCCAGCAGGTCGACGTCGTCGGGATCGACGGCCGACGGATCGATGACGACCGACCGGAACTCGAGGCCGCCGGTGACCTCGATGCGCACGACGCCGCCGCCCGACTGGCCGGTGATCACCGCGTCCATCGCCGCCTGTTGGGCCCCCATGAGCTGCTGCTGCATCTCCATGGCCGTGCCGAGCAGCGCGCCCATGTCGAGCGCTCCCCCGCCGAGGAGACCGCCGAGGAGGTCCTCGAGGCCGCCGCCCTCCGGGTCGACCAGCTCGCCGTGCACGGGGGCGTCGTCGGGATCAGGGGCGTCGGGCACGGGGCACCTCGGAGGGCGGAGGGGTGTTCGGGGAACGCCTCGACGCTACCGGGCGCGGCCCGGCACCGGCGTCACGGCTCGGCCGGATCGACCAGCTCGGCGCCGTCGAAGACCGACGTGATGAGATCGAGGCCGGACCGGCCGGCGTCGTGCGCGTCCTCGAGCTCGGCCGGGTCGACGTACTCCTCGTCGGCTGGGCCGTCGTCGCCGCCGTCGGTGGCCGGGCCCGCCGCGGCGGCGGCCGCGGCCCGGGCGGCGCGCCCGTCGACGGCCGGGGGATCGGCATCGACCACGAGGCGCACCGGCAGGGGCCGGCCGAAGTGGGCGGCCAGGGCGGCTTCGACCAGGTCGCGCACCTCCTGGCACCGCTTGCGGGAGTGCTCGTTGGGCACGGCGAAGATCACGGCGCCGGCCTCGGCGTCGCCGTCGAGCCAGCGTCCGGCCGAGAAGCGCGACTTGGCCCGCTGCGGGAGGCCACCGACGATCGTGTCCCCCCAGGCCAGGGTCAGCTCCTCGCGGGTGGGCAGGGCGGCCCCGGCGGCGGCGCCCGCGGGAGGGGCCGGGGAGGCGGTGGCACCGGCCGCGGCCGCCGGCTCTTCGACGGGTGTCGTGGCCTCGCTCGGTGCCGGCGCCTCGGCCGGCGCGGCTGCCGGCGGCGGCGCGGCGGGGCGGGACGGGGGCCGTCCGCTCCCGGGGCGGGG
>JAKOVR010000168.1 GCA_029782025.1 Actinomycetes bacterium
CGAATTGTTCGCGTTCGCGAACAATTCGCACCCACGGGAGATGGGGTCAACCGAAGGACGGGGGGCGCTTCTCGCGGTGGGAGGCGAGGCCTTCGGCCGCGTCGGGGCCGAGGAACCCGAGGAACTCGAGGGCCAGCGACGCCTCGAAGGCCGGCGCCTGGGCCCGGTACCAGTGGTTGAGGGACCGCTTGGTGAAGCGCAGCGCGTGCTGGGCCCCGGCGGCGAGCTGGGTCGCCACGGCCAAGGCCCGGTCCTGGACCTCGTCGTCGTCGACGCAGAGCGACACCAGGCCGATCCGCTCGGCCTCCTCGCCGCTCAGCGTCTCGCACGTGAGCAGGTAGTACTTGGCCTTGGCCATGCCACACAGGAGCGGCCAGCAGATGGCGGCGTGGTCGCCGGCCGCCACCCCGAGCCGGGTGTGCCCGTCGATGATCCGGGCCGTGCGCCCGACCACCGACACGTCGGACAGCAGACCGGCGACGAGCCCGGCGCCGACCGCCGGACCGTGCATGGCCGACACGATGATCTTGGTGCAGTCGAGCACGTTCAGGACCAGGTCCCTCGCCTCGCGCATCACCCGGATGCGGGCCTCGTGGTCGTCCATGATCTCCTCGATGAGGCCGAAGCTCCCCCCCGAGGAGAACCCCTTGCCGGCCCCGCAGAGCAGCGCCACGTTCGTCTCGTCGTCTCGATCGACGGCCGGCCACACGTCGGCCAGCTCCCGGTGGACGTCGGCGTCGACGGAGTTCAGCCCCGGGCCGTCGAGGGTGATGCGGAGCACCTTGGGCGAGGGCCGGTCGAAGCGGAGGTGCGGGAAGGCGGCGGCGTAGGCCTCGAGGCTGGTCATGGGCAGAGTCTGCCCGGCCCGGCCGTCGGTGTCCCGCCCGCTGTCACACCCCCTCTGTAGGGTGGACCCATGGCCCTGCCCTTGCCCTCGTCGCTGTCGCCGTCGAAGGTGTCCTCCTTCACCGACTGCGCCCTGGCGTTCCGCTTCTCGGCCATCGACCGCCTCCCCGAGCCGCCCCAGGTGCCCACCAGCCGGGGCACCCTGGTGCACGCCGCGCTCGAGCGGCTCTTCGTGCTTCCCGGGCCCGAACGCACGCTGGCCCAGGCGCTCACCTGCCTGTCCGATGCCTTCGACGAGTTCCAGCGGGAGGACGAGTACACCGGGCTCCTGCTCGACGCCGAGGGCGAGCAGCAGTTCCTCGACGACGCCGAGCGGCTGGTCCGCAACTACTTCGAGCTCGAGGATCCGACCACCATCACGCCGATCGGCATCGAGCTGTTCCTCGCCCTCGACCTCGACGGCCTGGTCCTGCGCGGCATCATCGACCGGCTCGAGCTCGACGCCGACGGCGAGCTGGTCGTCACCGACTACAAGACCGGGCGCGCCCCGTCCCAGCAGTACGAGCAGACCCGCTTCGGCGGCGTCACCTTCTACTCGCTGCTGTGCGAGCGGCTGTTCGGCCGACGGCCCGCCCGCGTGCAGCTCCTGTACCTCGCCGATCCGGTCGCCGTCGTGCTACCCACGGCGGAGCGGGCCACGGCCAACCTCGAGCGCAAGGTGAAGGCCATCTGGTCCACCATCGAACGGGCCTGCGCGGCGGAGAGCTTCGCCCCCCGCCCGTCGAAGCTGTGCGGCTGGTGCGCCTACCACGCCTACTGCCCGGCCCAGGGCGGCTCGATCGATCTCGTGGCCGGGGCTCGTCCCGTCGGTGCCGCGGCCGAACCACCGCCCGCCGCCGTTCGGGTCCGCCCGCCGGCCCCCCACCGGCACGGGGTTCCGGCCGAGTCCCCGGTCTGACCGGCCGGTCCCTACTATCTCGGCCGTGACCTCCCTGCCGGCGCCCCCGCCGCCCGACGACCACTCGCCCTCGACCGGCCACGCGCACGCGCACCATCACGTCGACCTCCACCTCCACGAGATCCCGCCACCCCACGAGCAGACGCTCATCCACCGGTTCGACGACGCCGTCGACCGCGCCTTCGATCGCACCACCCGCGGCCGCGAACCGATCGACCGCATCCTCTACGGCGTCACCGAGCTCGGCGACTTCGGCCTCGTCTGGGTGCTCCTGGCCTGGGCCCGCGGGCTCGGCGGCGAGGAGCAGGCCCGCAGGGCCGTCCAGCTCACCGCCGTCCTGGCCGCCGAGTCGTTCATCGTCAACGGCGCGTTGAAGAACCTCTTCAAACGGGAGCGCCCGGTGTACCAGGGCGACCGGCCCCACAAGCTGCGAATCCCGCTCACCACCAGCTTCCCGTCCGGGCACGCCAGCTCGGCCATGGTGTCGGCCATCGTGCTCAGCGACGGCGCCCGCGTCCCCGGGCTCTACTACGCCCTCGCCGGCGTCGTCGCCGCCAGCCGCGTGCACGTCAAGATCCACCACGCCTCCGACGTGGCCGGCGGGTTGGCCGTGGGCACGGTGCTCGGGCTCGGGGCCCGGGCCGTGCTGCGCCGGCTCGACCGCCGACGCTGAGCCAGCGATGGAATGAAGGACGGTGCCGTAGGGTTCTGACCGCCATGGCGCTCACCTTCGCCGTCACCTTCGACTACCGCTGCGCGTTCGCCCGCAACTTCCACGATCACCTCGTGGTGGCGCTGGCGGGAGGGGCACCGTGGGACGTCGAGTTCGTGCCGTTCTCGCAGAGCCAGTCCCACGTCGAGCCTGGCGATCCGCCCGTGTGGGACCAGCCCGAGGTCGACTCCGGGCTCCTGGCGATGCAGGTGGGCGTCCACGTCCGTGACCACCACCCCGAGGCGTTCCTCGCCGTGCACCGTGACATCTTCGGCGTGCGCCACGTGCAGGGTCGCCGGCTCACCGACCCCGACCCGCTCCGAGCGGTCCTCGACCGCCACGGCCTCGACGGCGCCGACATCGTGGCCCGTGCCATCGACGGCGAGGTGATCCCCGCCGTCCGCAAGGGTCACGAGTGGGCCGAGGGCCACGGCGTGTGGGGCGTGCCGACGGTGATCGTCGGCGACGACGCTGCGTTCATCCGGCTGATGAACCCGAGTGACGGCGATGCCGAAGCCAGCCGGACCACCATCGAGCGCTGCGTCGCCCTGGTGAGCGGCTGGCCCGAGCTCAACGAGCTCAAGCACGTCCGCATCGACCGCTGACCCCCGCGATCTGCATCCAGACGGAGCAGGCGGACGGCGGGACGCCTACCCTGAGGGCATGGCCGACAGCGCTGGACCCGCGACCGACTCCGCGACCG
The DNA here is from genome assembly GCA_029782025.1 of Actinomycetes bacterium. GTDB lineage: Bacteria > Actinomycetota > Acidimicrobiia > Acidimicrobiales > Acidimicrobilacustridaceae > JAKOVR01. The sequence goes on from JAKOVR010000168.1 coordinate 3,220, forward strand.
AACCGGACGACGCACCGAGCCGGCCGCCCCGCCGCGAGCGGGAGGTCCGCAACGACCGCCGGATGACCGACGTCGAAGCGATGATGTGGAACGTCGAGAAGGACCCGTACCTCAGCTCGACCTTCGGCAGCATCACCGTCCTGGCCAGCCCGCCCGACTTCGTCCGTCTCCGCCGCCGCCTCCTCCGCATGGTCCAGCGCATCCCCCGGCTCCACCAGCGCGTGGTGCCCGGCCTCGGCCGGCTGGCCCCGCCCGAGTGGCAGGACGACCCCGACTTCGACATCGACTACCACGTCCACCACCTCGCCCTGGCCCCGCCCGGCGACGACGCTCAGCTCTTCGACTTCGCCGCCCACTTCGTGGCCGGGCCGTGGGACCGCACCCGCCCCCTCTGGGAGTTCGTGGTCATCGAGGGCCTGCGCGGCGGCCGGGCCGCCATGGTGCAACGGATGCACCACACCATCACCGACGGCGAGGGCGGCATCCGCATGTCGGAGCAGTTCATCGACATCGTCCCCGACCCGCCCGACATCGACGAGGTCGTCATCGAGCCCACCCCCAACGTGCCGGGCAACCTCTTCGCCACGGCCCAGGAGACGCTGGGCCACGGGTGGCGGCGCACGCTCGGTGCGGCCCAACGGGCCATGGCCAACACCGGCGAGCTCGTCACCCACCCCGACAAGCTCCTCCACCTCGGTCCCGACGTCGTGGAAACAGCCCGCTCCACCCTCCGTCAGGTCACGGTCACCGACCGGGCCCACTCCCCGCTGTGGACCGAGCGGTCCCTCCGCCGCCACGTCGAGGCCATCGACATCCCCTTCGACGACGCCTACCGGGCGGCCAAGGCGCTCGGCGGCAGCCTCAACGACTTCTTCGTCACCGGCGCGGCCCGGGGGGCGGGCGCCTACCACCGGGCCCTCGGCACCCCCGCCGACTCGCTGCGCATGGCCATGCCCATCAGCACCCGCAAGGACGGGTCGGCGGGCGGCAACAGCTTCGTCCCGACCCGGGTGGTGGTCCCCGTCGACATCGACGACCCCGTGGAGCAGTTCCAGGCGGTGAACGAGCGGCTCAACGCCACCAAGCGGGAGAAGGCCATCGGGCTGATGGAGAACGTGGCCGGGTTCGCCAACCTCCTCCCCACCTCCGTGCTCGTCCGCTTCGCCCGCCAGCAGGTCGAGACGGTCGACTTCGCCACCTCCAACCTGCGGGCGGCGCCGTTCGATCTCTACATCGGGGGCGCGCTCATCGAGGCGACCTATCCCATCGGGCCGCTCAGCGGCACGGCGTTCAACCTCACCATGATGAGCTACCGGGGCACGCTCAACATGGGCCTGCACTGCGACAGCGGCGCGATCGCCGACCCCGCGCTGCTGCGGACGTCGATCGAGGAGGCCTACCGCGAGCTCATCGCCGCGGGGGCCTGACCAGCACTCGGACCAGGGCTCAGTTGGCCGACACGGCCTCGGAAGCAGCGAGGAGCGTGCGCACGTCGAGGAGCAGGTCGCTCATCTCGTCGGTGGACACGAGCTCGCGATGCTGGAGGTTCATCAGGCCCTGATCGATCAGGGCGAGAACCTCAGCGATCACTTCGGTTTCTTCGCTCTCTCGAGTGTCGGTCATCGAGGCTCCCGGTGTGGACCCAGTGGGCGGAACTGCTGAGACCACCTTACCGACTGGGACGCCGCCAACGGTTTCATCTTTGTGAAGGTCCGGACAATTCGCGGCTGGTGGACCGACAACCAGGGCGGCGCCGGGTCGGCCGCGGTTCGTTTCCGGTCGCGTTGCCCTAGCCTCTCGTTCCTGTGGGCTACCTGCTCCAACACCGGCTCGGGCGGGGCGGCATGGGCGTCGTCGATCTCGCCGTCGACGCCACCGGCCAGCCGGTCGCCCTCAAGCGCCTGGCCGTGACGGGCAGCCAGGACGAGCTCGACCGGGCGCGGGCCCGCCTCCGGCGCGAGGCCGAGACGCTGCGCCAGATCCAGCACCCCGCCGTGGTCCCCCTGCTCGACGTCATCGACGACGGCGACGACGTGGTCCTGGTGATGCCCTTCCTCGGCGGCGGCAGCCTGGCCGACCGCGTCCAGCGCGAGGGACCGCTCGCCGACACCGAGGTGCTGGCCATCGCCGACCGGCTCCTCCCGGCGCTGGCCGCCATGCACCGGCGAGGCATCGTGCACCGCGACGCCAAGCCGGCCAACGTGCTCTTCGACGACGACGGCCGGGCCTTCCTCACCGACTTCGGGGTCGCCGCCCTCCGCGATGCCACCAGCGGGCTGACCGAGTCCGGCACCATCGTGGGCACCCCGGCCTTCATCGCCCCCGAGCAGGCCCGGGGTGAGGAGCCGTCGGCCGCGGCCGACGTGTTCGCCCTCGGCGCCACGCTCTACTGGGCTGCCACCGGCCGCCCCGTCTACGGGGACACCGACGGGCGCACGATGCTGCGGCGGGCCGCCGTCGATGCGGTCCGCGCCGATCCGCGGGGGCTCGACCCGCGGCTGGCCCGCCTCCTCGGCGCCATGCTGCAGCCCGACCCCGCCCGCCGCCCGAGCGCCGCCCTCCTGGCCGGCGGGCCCGACGGCACCGACCCCGCCGCCCTCCGCCCCGCGCCGGTGCCGGCACCCGCACCGGGACCGGCACCGAGAACGGCCCGCGCCCCCCGCGCCCCCCGGACCCGCCGGCCCCGCACCGGCCGTCCCACCCGGATCGCCCTCGCCTTCGCCGCCGTCACCGCCACGGCCGTGGTGCTGGTGCTGGCCAGCTCGCCCCACGCCATCGACGCCGCCGCCGCCGGCACCGGGGTGGCCGACGCCGTGGGCCCCGGCACGACCTGTCCCACCCAGCCCTACCGGCGCTGCGGACTCCCGCCCGCCGCCCACACGGACGGCACCCAGTGCCTCACCGGCTGGGGCGACATCGACGGCGACCGCCGCAACGGCTGCGAGGCCGCGGCCGACACCCGCGACGGCACCGCCCTTACCGGCACGGTTCAGGCCAACCTCGTCCCCGCCGACGACACCGACCGCTATCCGATGCACATCGAGGACAGCTTCTCCATCGGGTGCAAGGGCACGGTCGAGGTCACCCTCACCGCCCCCGCCGGCACCACGATGGTGCTCGAGCTGCTCGAGGGCGCGACCCCGATCGGCCGCGCCACCTCCAAGGGGCCGGCGCCGGCCCACATCCGCCTCACCGAGCCCAACTGCGGCCGCGACGACACCGTCGACCTCACCGCCACTGTGCGCTACGCCAAGGGCAGCCCACCGAGCGCCACGCCGTACACGCTGTCCCGCCACGGCGACTTCTGATCGAGGGCCGCAGCCGGGCGCGGTAGGGTCGGCACCCATGCCCGCACCGATCGGCGTGACCTTCGCCAGCCTCATGAACCTCGGCCTCGACGCCGCGCTGACCACGGCCGGCTGGGCCGCCGAGCTCGGCTTCGACTCGTTCTGGACGGCCGAGACCACCGGCCCCGAGGCCTTCGCCACCCTCGCCGCCGCCGGCCAGCGGGCCCCCGGGCTCGGGCTCGGGACCGGCGTCCTCGCGCTGCAACTGCGCACCCCGCAGCTGGCGGCCATGGGCGCGGCCACGCTGCAGGCCCTGCACCCCGATCAGGAGATCGTGCTCGGCGTGGGCATCTCCTCGCCCGTGGTCACCCGGCAGTGGCACGGCGCGCCCTACGGCGACCGGCCCCTGGCCCAAGTCCGCGAGTACGTGCGCCTGGTGCGGGAGTGCCTGGCCGGCGAGGTCGTCGACTTCAGCGGCGACTTCTACGAGGCCAAGCGCTTCCGGCTCGGGATCCGCCTCGGCGAGCGGCGCCCCCGCATCGTGGTCGGCGCCCTGAACGAGGGCATGCTCCGCCTGGCCGGCGCGGAGGCCGACGGGGTGCTCCTCAACTACCTGCCGGCGTCGCACGTTCCCTGGTCGGTCGACCGCGTGCGCGAAGGCGAGGCCACCCGCACCGACGGCGGACGCTGCACCGTCTACGCCTACGTCCACGCCGGCGTGTGCGAGCGGGCCGACGGCATCGACTACGCCCGCCGCGACCTGTTCTCCTACGCCGTGGTCGACTCCTACGCCCGCAACTTCGAGCGGGCCGGCTTCGCCGACGACGTCGCCGCCGTGCGCGAGCGCCACGCCGCCAGGGACCGCGACGGCGCGGTGGCCGCCGTGTCGGACCGCTTCGTCGACGCCATCGACGTGATGGGCGACGCCGCGACGGTGCGCGACACCGTCCGGGCCTATCGCGAGGCCGGGGTCGACCGGCCCGTGCTCATGCCCCTGCCCTGGGGCCCCGACCGCATGGCCGTGGTCCGCGCCACCATGGAGGCCGCCGCCGATGCCTGACCCCACCCCCACCCCGGACCCCGCGCCGCCCGCCGATCGCGGCCACAGCGTCGCCGGGAAGGTCGCCGCCGTCACCGGTGCGGCCAGCGGCATCGGCCGGGCCCTGGCCCACGCCCTGGCCGCGGCCGGCGCGGCAGGCGTGGCCCTGTCCGACGTCGACGGGCCCGGGGTCGAAGCGGTGGCGGCCGAGGTCACCGCGGCCACCGGCGTGCCGACCTTCGGCGCCACCGTCGACGTGAGCAACGAGGCCGACCTCGTGGCCTTCATCGACCGCACCGAGGCCGAGCTCGGCCCGGTCGACCTGTGGTGCGGCAACGCCGGCATCCTGGTGATCGGCGGTCCCGAGGTGCCCGACGCCGACTGGGCCCGCATCCACGCCGTGAACGTGATGGCCCACGTGTACGCCTCCCGCGCCCTGGTGCCCCGCATGCTCGGGCGGGGCGGCGGCACGATCCTGCTCACCGTCTCCGCCGCCGGCCTGCTCACCCAGATCGGATCGGCGCCCTACTCGGTGACCAAGCACGCCGCCCTCGGCCTGGCCGAATGGCTGAGCATCACCTACGGCGACCGGGGGCTGCGGGTCCACGCCCTGTGCCCCCAGGCCGTGGCCACCGGCATGACCGCCGGCATCGAAGGCGGCGGCGTCGCCGGGATCGACGGGATGCTCACGGCCGACGCGGTGGCGGCGGCGGCGCTCGACGGGCTCGACCGGGGCGACCTGCTGATCCTGCCCCACCCGGAGGTGGCCGAGTACGCCCGCCGTCGGGCCGGCGACCACGAGCGGTGGCTCCGGGGCATGCGTCGGCTCCAAGCCGCGTTCGCCGCGTTCACCCTGCCCGACCCGAGCCGGTGAGCCCCGCCCGAGCCGACCGCGCCGACCGGCGGGACCGGCCCCGCACCCGCAAGGCGGCGCCCTCCCCCTTCCCCGAGACCGGCCTGGCCGAGCTCGGCCTCCGCCCGGGCGACACCGTGCGCTTCCGCCGGGGGGAGGACGAGCGTTGGAAGCAGGGCACGGTCGAGCGTCGGGAGAAGGACGGCAGCCTCGGCCTGCGCGATGCCAAGGGCGCGGCCCGGGCCATCCCGGTCGACCTCGTGGAGGTGGCCGTGGTCGGCCGTCGGGGCGGGAAGGCCTGGGAACCGCTGGCCGACCGGCTCGACCGGGACGAGCAGCTCCGGCTCCTGTGACCGGCGGGCCCGTCGACCCCACCCGGGCCGTGTACGAGCAGCGGGCCGCCGAGTGGGTGGCGGCCCGCCGGCCGACCGACCTCGCCACCGCGGCAGCGTTCGTGACCGGCCTCCCGCCGGCCCTCGCGTCGAACCCCGTGGTCGACCTCGGCTGCGGGCCGGGCTGGTACCTCCCGGCCCTCGGCCCGGGCGCGATCGGTCTCGACAGCGCCCGGGCCATGCTCGACCAGGCTCGTGCGTCGGGGGCGGTGGCGTCGGGGCTCGGGGCTGTGCAGGCCGACCTCGCCGCGCTGCCCTTCCGGGCCGGCGCGTTGGGCGGCGCCTTCGCCAACCGCAGCTTCGTCCACCTCGCCCGGACGGCGATCCCGCTGGCCCTCCACGACCTGCACCGCAGCCTCGCCGTGGGCGCCGGCGTCCACCTCCACGTGTTCTCCGGCGACCTGGAGCACGGCGTGTTCCCCGACGACGACTTCGGCGGCCGCCGCTTCTCGCTCTGGCCCCGCCCGCTGCTCGAGGCGGTGGTGGAGGGCGCCGGGTTCACGGTGACGGCGTGGGAGGAGCGGCCGCCCCGCCGGCCCGGGGACGACGGCCACCACGTCGTCGAGCTCCGACGGGAGCGGACCTTGGCCGACACCGTCGGGCCGGCCATGCGCCTCCTCGTCTGCGGGCTGAACCCCAGCGTGTACGCCGCCGACGCCGGCGTCGGGTTCGCCCGCCCCGGCAACCGGTTCTGGCCCGCCGCCCGCGCCGCCGGCCTGGTGTCGACCGACCGGGACCCGGTGGCGGCGCTACGGGACCACGGCATCGGCATGACCGACCTGGTGAAGCGGGCCACCCCCCGGGCCGACGGGCTCACCGCCGCCGAGTTCCGCCACGGCCTGGCCCGGCTCGAACGGCTGTGCGCGTGGTTGCGGCCGGGCGCCGTGGCCTTCGTCGGGCTGACGGGATGGCGGGCCGCGGTCGACCGGTCGGCCCAGCCGGGGGTGCAGCCGTCCACCGTGGGCGGTGTGCCGGCCTACGTGCTCCCGTCCACCAGCGGGGCCAACGCCCACGCGTCGGCCGCGGCGCTGGCCGAGCACCTTCGGGCCGCCGCCGCCCTGGCCCAAAAAGCTCAGTCGCCGAGTGCCCGCCCCTCATTACGGACACTCGGCAACTGAACATCTGCTGGCGCAGTGTTGGGGCCTGCGGTGTGTTCGGTCCCTCGCCAAAGGGCGCCGACCGCAGGCCTGCTTGCTCCCTCGATGTGGTGTGGCGCTCAGGCGCCGGCGATCTGCTCCCAGGCCTCGATGGTGTCCCGCCACGGGTTGCGGCGGCCCGCCAGCCCGGGGGACGGCGGCAGCGTGTCGGAGACCCGGCCGGGAACGACCGGGTGCACGATGGTGTCCAGGAAGGCGTCGAACTCGGCGCACATGGCGTCGGCTCCCTGCCAGGCGTTGTGGCGGGAGGCGTCGACGGCCCGGTGGAGGGCGACCAGCTCTCGGTCGACGGTGGTGAGGGCGTCCTGCCAGGCCGCATCGGCCGGAGCGGCAGGTCCCGTGGTCACGGAAGGCAGCTCTGCGATGGACATGGTGTGATCATCGTCACGCCGATTCGTAGGGTCAATAGGTCTTATAACTCTATTGATTAGATAACGAGGCCCGATCTATCAGTTCCCTGCCGCGACGGCTACGGTGGCGGGCGTGGAGGACGAGGCCGCCGTGCTGGAGGAGCACCCCCCCGGGGGGAACCACGGGGCCGAGCCGCGCGAGACCAAGGGCGAGCGGACCCGGCGCCGCCTGCTGGAGATCGCCATCGAGCGCTTCGGCGACCGGGGCTACCGCGCCACGTCCGTGTCGGAGATCGCCCGGGCGGCGGGGATCACTCAGGCCGCGGTCTACGCCTACTTCGACAGCAAGGAAGCCCTCTTCGACGCCGCCGTCGACGCCGACGCCGACGCCGCTATCGCCCAGGCCATCGTGCGGGCCACCGACACCCCCGCCAACCAGCTCGTTCCCCTGCTCCTGCTGTTCCTGGTGGCCGACGTCGAGAACCATCCCCTCCTGCGCCGGGTCCTCGGCGGCCAGGAGCCCGAGGCGCTGAAGCGGCTGATCAACCTGCCCGCCCTGGCCCATCTCACCGAGGTGATCGCCGGCCGGGTGGCCGAGGCCCAGGGTCGGGGCGAGGTCCGCCCGGATCTCGACGCGCAGACGTTCGCCAACGGGGCCGAGACGATCCTGCTCAGCCTCCTGATGAGCCTCACCCAGGTGGGCCAGTCCACCGAGGCGCGGCGCCAACTCGGCGTGCTGGGGGTGTTCGACGCCGCCCTCCGCCCGGCCAAAAATCAGTAGTTCTTCCCAAACTATTGATTGAGGCGTAGGGTGGAACCGATGACGGACGTGGTCGACCGCATGGACGCCGCCGGGCTGGCCGAGCCCGAGGCCACCGCCAGCCCCTCCAAGGGCGAGCGGACCCGCCAGCGCCTCCTCGATCTCGCCATCGCCCGCTTCGGCGAACGGGGGTTCCGGGCCACGTCGGTGTCGGAGATCGCTCGCGCCGCCGACCTCACCCAGGCCGCGGCGTACGCCTACTTCGACAACAAGGAGGCGTTGTTCCGCGCCGCCGTCGACGCCGACGCCAGCGCACTGATCGACGAGATCACCGCCGCCGTCGCCGACACCGCCCCCCGCGATCTGATCCCCACCGTGGTGCTGTGGGCCATCATCGGGCTGGAGAGTCACCCGTTGGCCAAGCGCCTCCTCAGCGGGCAGGAGCCCGAGGCGATCCCGCGATTGGTCGAGCTCCCCGCCCTCCGTCGCTTCGGCGAGCAGCTCGCCGGCCAGCTCGCCGCCGGGCGCGACACCGGCGAGGTGCGGCCCGACCTCGACCCCGACCGACTGGCCGGCGGCCTCGAGTCGCTCATCCTCGGCCTGCTCTTCAACACGGTGCTCAGCGGCAACGCCGGCGTCCAACGCCACATCGACGGCGTGGTCGAGGCCTTCGACCTGATGGTCCGCCCCGCCGACTGATCCGCACCGGGTGCGGCTCGAGCCCGCTCCTACCTCGGCGCGAGGTCGCGGATGGCTTGGCGCTGGTCGACGCCGGGGAAGGGCAGCAGGGCGAGGGCCGGGGTGGTGACACCGTTGGCGATGTAGCGCTGGATGTGTTCGCGGCAGGCCTCGGGCGAGCCGTGGACGATGAGCTCGTCGACCACCTGGTCGGGGATGGCGGCCAGCGCGGCCTTGCGGTCGCCGGCCTTCCAGTTGTCCCACATGCCGGCGAGCTGCTCGCCCCGCCCCATCCACTCGTGGAAGGCGGCGTACACGGGCACGTTGAGGTAGGCGCTGATGGCGTAGCGGCCGAGGGCCATCACCGCGTCGCGGTCCTCGGTGGGGGCGACGAAGATCCGGGCCACCACCTCCTTCTCGGCGCCGTGAGCGGTGACGATCGGGGCCACCCGGGTGACATCGTCGGCCGACAGCCAGTTGATGATGGCGCCGTCGGCTTCACGGCCGGCGAGGTTGAGCATGCCTTCGCGCAGCGCGGCGAGGAGGATCGGCACCGGTTCGCCCGGCAGGATCCCGAGCTTGAACCCCTTGACCGAGAACGTGCTGTAGTCCTCCGACACCTTCTCCCCCGCCAGCGCGGCCCGGAGGAACCGGATGGTGTCGCGCACCCGCTTGTAGGGCTCCTCGAACGGGATCCCGTTCCACCGCTCCACGATCACGTCGGAGGACGTGCCCAGGCCGAGCACGAACCGACCGGGAGCGGCGGCGCCGAGCGTGGCCACGCACTGGGCCAGGCACGCCGGGCCGCGGGTGTAGGCCGGGATGATGGCGTTGCCGAGCCGGAGCGACGGCGCCCACACCGAGGCGAGGGCCAGCGGGGTGAACCCGTCGGCGCCGTTGGCCTCGCTCGACCACACGTCGGTGTAGCCGAGGTCGGCCAGCTCCACGATCCAGTCGCGCTGCTCGGCGAGGGGGACGGCGTCGAAGGGGATGGTCATGCCGTAGCGCTGCATGGGCCCGCACGCTAGTGCCCGCCGTCGGAGCGGGCGGTCGGACCGGCGGCGACCCGGGTTCGGCCTAGCCTGCGGTCAGTGTCACTCTGGTCGTCGTCCGGGGGCTTGGCTCGTAGCCTGCCTGTCCTTCGTGGACAACATGCTTTCTGCCGGCCCCCGGACGCGCGGAACCGGCCGGCGTGGCTTGATAGGAGCGTGGCATCGCCCCCACTGAGGTGTGCCCACCGACCGGTCCCGTCTCTTCCACTCGTTCAAGTGAAAGGTGACGTGAAC
>JAKOVR010000170.1 GCA_029782025.1 Actinomycetes bacterium
GGCACGGAGGTGGACGGGCTGGACACGGCCCGCGCAGTGTATGACACGCGTGTCAGGTCACCGGCCCTGCGGCACCACCTCGCACCGGTCCCCGGAGCAGTCGATGCGGCCGCCGGGCCCGGCCAGCCGGCGGGCCCGGCGCAACGAGCGGAAGGCCCGCCAGAGCACGAAGGCGTAGACGGCACCGAGGACGACCCCGACCACGCCCGCGTTCCCGGCGAGGGCCGAGCCGACCGCGGTGCCGCCGAAGGCGAACCCCAGCAGCGTCATGGTCACGGGGAGGTGGCACGGGCACACGAGGTAGGAGACCACCAGCATCCGACGCCCCCGCCGTTCGAGCCGACGGGCGGCCGGATCGGCCGGGAGCGACGACCGGCCGAAGAACCCGCCGGTCGCGGGTGGGGTCGAGGGTGGGGTCGAGGGCCGGGTGGGAGCAGGAGCGGAGGCGAGGGCGGGGGTGACGGTCATGGTCCCGATCGTGCGCTCGCCGGGTCCGAATGCGGATCAACCCAGGGGTTGATCGTCGGGCGGGGTACCCGGCAAGGGGCCCGGTCGCGCACCCGGCGGATCGGCCCACCCGGAGGTGAAGGCCCACACCACGGCCTGGGCCCGGTCGCGCACGCCCAGCTTGGCGAAGAGCCGGTTGATGTGGGTCTTCACGGTCGCTTGGCCCAGGTGCAGCCGTTGGCCGATCTCGGTGTTGGAGCACCCGGCGGCGATGAGGGCGAGCACCTCGGCCTCGCGATCGGTCAGGGGTGTCGGCGGGGCGAGCAGCGCCGGACGGGCGGGCGGCTTCGGGATGGCGACGTTGCGTCCGAGCACGAACCCGCCGTCGTGCACCAGCGCCACGGCGTGGGCCAGCTCGTCGGCCGTGGCGTCCTTGGTGAGGTAGCCGCGGGCGCCGGCGGCGAGGGCCGAGGCGATCGACTCGTCGTCCCGGTAGGTGGTCAGGACCACGACCGGGACGTGGGGCCAGCCCGCGACGATGGCGCGGGTGGCCGCCACCCCGTCGAGCTCCGGCATGCGCAGGTCCATGAGCACGACGTCGGGCGCCGTCCGGCCCACCGCCTCGATGGCGGCGCGCCCGTCGGCCGCCGCGCCGGCAACCGACACCCCGGGAAGCAGGTCGAGCAACCGGACGAGGCCGTCGCGCACCTCGGCCTGGTCGTCCACCACCAGGACCCGCACGGCCGGGCGCGGCACCGACATCGGGTCGCTCGTCACGGGAGCCGGACCGCCACTCGCCACTGCCCGCCGCCCTCGATCGGACCGGCCTCGAAGGACCCCCCGGCCAGCCGAGCCCGCTCTTCCAGGCCGACCAGCCCGAAGCCGCCCGAGGGCGGCAGCGACGCCGGCTCCGCCTCCCCCAGCCGGCTGGCGACGGTCACGGTGGTGGGCCGGCCCCAACTGACCGCCACCGACACCGGGCCATCCGCCGGACCGTGCCGGCGGGCGTTGCTCAGCGCCTCCTGCACGGTGCGGAACACCACCAGCCGGGCCTCGACCGGGACCGCCAGGGGATCGCCGTCCTCGTCGAGCTGCACCGTGCCGCCACCCATCTCCTCGTGATCGGCGGCCAACGCCCCGATCGAACCCGCTGGCGAGGCACTTCCCCGCAGGGCCGCCACCGCGATGCGGGCCTGCTCCACGCCCTGCGCCGCCAGCCGGTGGGCGGCGGCCATCTCGTCGGCCAACGCCGAGCTCCCCTCCCGCACGGCGAGGAGGCGGGCGGCCTCCAGCCGGAGGGCCAGCCCGGACAGCGAGTGGGCGAGGGTGTCGTGGAGGTCACGGGCCAGCGTGCGCTGCAGGTCGGCCTGCAGCTCCGCCGCGAGGGCCGCCTGGGTGGCGTCGCGCCGCTCCTTCACGATCGTGCCCACCAGCGTGGCCAGCAAGCCCACGAACAGCGCCGAGAGCACGGCACCGGTCGATCGGGCCACAGCGACGAACCCGACCGCGCTCACCCCGACGGCGACCAGCGTCCAGCGCAACGGGCAGGCGATCGCGACCACGGCCAGGAACCCGGTCATCACCACCAGGGCGAGTGCCTGTCCGTCGGTGAGCGCGACCTCCATCCCCTCCTATCGGCGGCGCGGGGCACGACGGGAGCGCGCGGTGCCGCCGACCGGCGGCCCGGTGGCTCCGGCGCCCCTCTTGTAGGGTGCGGCCGTGGCTGCCCGCAAGACCCCGGCCCGTACGGCGGACGACGCCCCGTCCCCGGACCCGACCGGCGACGACGGGCTCGGTCGAGCCGGCACCCCGGCCCAGGGTCGCGAGCTGCGGGCCCGGGGCCGACGCACGATGCGCAAGCTGCTCGACGCCGGCATCGAGGTGTTCACCAAGCGGGGCTACCACTCGGCGCGGGTCGACGACATCGTCAAGGCCGCCAACACCTCGCACGGCACCTTCTACCTGTACTTCGCCAACAAGGAGGACCTGTTCCGGGCCCTCATCGCCGACGTGGCCGAGCAGATGGCCGGCCTGGCCGGATCCCTCGGGCCCATCACCCCCGACGAGGCCGGCTTGGCCGAGTTGGAGGCGTGGCTGCACCGCTTCACCGATCTGTACGACCGCTACGGGCCGGTGGTCCGCACCTGGACCGAGACCGAGGTCGGGGCCAGCGAGGCCGGGCGCATCGGCACCGACCTCCTCGGCGACCTGGCGGCGACGCTGGCCACCCGGATCGGATCGGCACCGAAGGCCGGCCGGTCGACCAAGGACGCCATCGACCCGGGCGTCGCCGCCCTCGCGCTGGTCGCCATGATCGAGCGCTGCAACTACTTCGTGCTCTCGGGCCAGGTCGCCGTCGACCGCGACGAGATGCTCCACACCCTCGCCACCATCACCCACCGCTCCATCTTCGGCTCCTGAGGTCCTTCCGTCTCCCGTGGGTGCGAATTGTTCGCGTTCGCGAACAATTCG
>JAKOVR010000118.1 GCA_029782025.1 Actinomycetes bacterium
TCGATCGCCCTCGTCGACGGCGCCACCGGCACCCCGACCTTCGAGATGCGGTTCCAAGGCGCGGCCGGCGACGACCTGCAGGTGGTGCAGGGGCCGGACGGGGTGTTCGTGCTCGACCGCTCCACGGGGCAGATCACGCGGATCGACCAGATCGGGATGGACACCGGCGGGAGCGTCGACACCGACGAGGCCCAGCGGCCCCTGCTGGTGATCGGGGGCGGGAAGGCCTACCTGGTCCTCCAGGCCACCGGCCGGGTGCAGCAGTTCGACCCGGCGTCGGGCGATCTGCGCCCCATCGGCGCGGCGGTCGAGCTCGCCGGCGTCGTCAGCACCGCCGTGGTCGACAGCGCCGGCCGGCTCGCCGTGGCCCAGCCCGGCGAGGCCCGGGTGGCCTGGGTCGACGGCGACCATCGCCTGGCCGACGTCACGGTGGGGGAGCGGGCCGACGCCCTGCGGGTGACCCGGGTGGGGGACCGGGTGGTGGCCGTCGACCACAACCGGAGCCTGGCCGCCGTCGTCGTCCCCGGGGCGGTCGAGCGCCAGCTCCGCCTCGACCTGCCCGCCGACGGCGAGGTCAAGGTGGCCGACGAGCTGACCGGCGACCGGTTGTGGGCCCTGCAGCTCCCGTCGGCCCGCCTGGTCGGGGTCCCTCTCGACGGCAGCGACGGGCGCGTGCTCGATCTCGCCTTCGCCGAGGGGCACCCGCTCGGCGGTCCGCTCCCCAACGGACGGTTCGTGTACGTGCCCGATCTCGATGCCGGCGCGCTCTTGAAGGTCGACGCCACGACCGGCGCCTTCCTCGACGTGGTGCCCGTCGTCGACCAGCAGGGCGCCCGGGCCGGGGGCGGGAGCCGGTCGTTCGACGCGTTCGTCAAGGACGGCAAGGTGTGGGGCAACGACCCTTCCAGCGACAAGGCCGTCGTGATCGACACCGAGGGCAACGTCGAGCGGGTCGAGAAGTACCGCCCCGGCCTCCCGAGCAACGAGGACCGCCCCGGTGGCGACCAGACCCCGCCCTCGTCCACCCCTCCCGCCACCGCCCCGCCCACCAGTGCGCCGTCCTCGACCCTCCCGGGGTCGACCACCACCTCGCGCCCGGCCACCACCACGTCGAGCCGACCGCCGGTCGCCACCGTGCCCCCGACGGTGCCGCCCGGCACCGGCACCCCGCCGCCGCCGGCGGCCGGGAAGCCGGGTGCTCCGGCCGGGGTGTCGGTGTCGCCCGGCGACGGCCAGGCCACGGTGAGCTGGCTGCCCGCCCTCGACAACGGCAGCCCGATCGTGCGCTACGAGGTGCTGGTCGGCGTGGCGCCGGCCACGCCCGTTCTGGCCCCGACCACCAACCTCGTGGTCACCGGCCTCACCAACGGCACGCCGTACAGCTTCCGGGTGCGGGCGGTGAACGCCGTCGGCACCGGACCGGAGGCGACGGCGCCGCCGGTCACCCCGGCCGCGGCGCTGCCGGGGGCGCCCCAGACCATCGACGCCCAGCTGGTGGCCCTGCCGTTCTCGTCCTCGGATCCCGACGAGGTCGGCATCGCCGTCTCCTGGACGCCGCCGGCGTCGGGCCCGGCCCCGGCCTCGTACCGGGTCGGCTGCCGGCGCCCCACCGATTCGGTCGGCACCGCCTCCGTCGTCGCCGGCGGGCTCACCAACACCGCCGTCGCCGGCCTCCAGCCGATGTTCGGCTACCGGTGCTTCGTCGAGGCCCGCAACGCCGACGGGCAGCCCGGTCCCCGCATCGAGACGCCCGACACGTCGTTGCTCTATCCCTTCCACCGGGCCGGCGCCCCGCCCATCACGTCGTCACTGACCCAGGCGCCGGGCGCCGTGAGCATCGCGTGGGACCCACCCGTCGACGACGGGGGTCGCCCGCCGATCTGGTACGACGTCTGCGTCGACGGCGCCGGGGCGCCCGGTGGCGGCCACGTCTGCTACACGATCCAGGCCGATTCGTCCTCGACGGGGCACTACGAGTGGCTGGTCAACCTGCCGGCCGGCACCTACACCGTCACCGTCACCGCCACCACCCGTGAGGTCGGCGTGGCCGTCCTCACCGGGACCGCGGCCCAGATCACCCTGCACGTCACCTCGGGCTCGCCGCCGCCGCCGGCGCCCAGTCCGACGCCCGCGCCCAGTCCGACGCCCCCGCCCATGGTGACCATCCCCGGCGGCCCCATCGACCCGTCGATCTCCATGCCCCCGACCACCTCCTGAGGCTCCCATGACCGATCCGTCCCACCCGGCCGCCACCGCTCCCGACCAGGCGCAGGTCGACTGGTTCGCCGAGTGGTTCCGCCACGTCGAGCGCAACATCGGCCTCGCCATCCGGGGCAAGCCCGAGGTCATCCACCTCGTGCTGGTGGCCCTCTTCGCCGAGGGGCACGTCCTGCTCGAGGACGTCCCGGGCACGGGCAAGACCTCGCTCGCCCGCTCCCTCGCCGCGTCGATCGGCTCCCGCTCCCAGCGGGTGCAGTTCACCCCCGACCTGCTGCCCTCGGACATCACCGGCGTCACCATCTGGGACCAGGGGGCGCGGGAGTTCCGGTTCCACCCGGGGCCGGTGTTCGCCAACATCGTGCTCGGCGACGAGATCAACCGCGCCTCCCCCAAGACCCAGGCCGCCCTGCTCGAGGTCATGGAGGAGCATCAGGTCACCGTCGACGGGGTGGCCCACGCCGTGCCCCGGCCCTTCATGGTCATCGCCACCCAGAACCCGGTCGACATGGACGGCACCTACCAGCTGCCCGAGGCCCAGCTCGACCGCTTCCTGGTGAAGACCTCGATCGGTTACCCGTCGCTCGACGACGAGGTGGCCGTGATCGAGACCCACCGGCTGGGCTCGGCCGTCGAGCGACTCGAGGCCGTGCTGCCGCTCGACCATGCCCAGACGATGATCCGCATCGCCACCGAGGTCTACGTCCCCCCGGACGTCCAGCGATACGTCGCCACGATCTGCCACGCCACCCGCTCCCTGCCGGGCGTGCGGCTCGGGGCCAGCCCCCGGGCCAGCCTGGCCCTCGTCCGCGCCGCCCGCGCCCAGGCGGCGTCGGCCGGGCGCCGCTACGTGGCCCCCGAGGACGTCAAGACCCTCGCTGCCCCGGTGCTCGCCCACCGGCTCCTGCTCACCGCCGACGCCGAGGCCCAGGGCCTGGCCGCCGATGTCCTCGTCGACCAGGTCGTGTCGGCCACCCCCGTGCCCACGGCCCCCCGGGGCTGACGGGGACGATCGGTCCACCCATGCGCCGCACCCCGATCACCCGCCGCGGGTTGGCCCTCCTGGTGGCCGGCCCGGTGCTGGTGGCCGCCGGCTGGTGGGCCGGGTACGACGAGCTGGTGGCGGCCGGTGTCGCCGCCGTCGTGCTGGTGGCGGCGTCGGCGGCGTGGCTCCTGGTGCGGCCGAGGGTGGAGATCGAGCGCGAGCTGTGGCCCGACCGGGTCGCCGCCGGAGAGGTCGCCTACGGGCGGGTGAAGGTGCGGAACCTGTCGAGCCGCCCCTCGGCCGGCTTCGTCGCCCACGAGCAGTTCGGCGCCGAGCTGCTCGACGTGGCTGTCCCCCGCCTCCCCCCGGGCGAGCGGGTCTCGCAGGCCTATCGGCTGCCCACGGCCCGCCGCGGCGTGGTCCCCGTCGGTCCGATGCGCATCGGGCGGGCTGATCCGCTCGGGTTGGTCGACAGCGAGCAACGCCACGGCGACGTGCTCACCCTGTGGGTCCACCCGCGTCATGTCGACGTCGCCCCGCAACCCAGCCGGTTCACCCGCAGCCTCGAGGGGCCGTCGTCGGACACGTCTCCGCAGGGGTCCATCACGTTCCACGCCGTGCGCGAATACGTGCGGGGCGACGACCTGCGCAAGGTGCACTGGCGGTCCACGGCCCGCACCGGCACCCTCATGGTGCGCCAGTACGTCGACACCTCGCTGCCCGACGTCACCCTCGCCCTCGATTCGACCGTCACCGGCGGGGCCGACCTCCTCGAGGTGCGCCTCGAGGTGGCGGCCTCGCTCCTGCTCGCCTCGACCGTGCGCCACTTCCCGGTGCGCCTGGTGGGCACGGGTGGCCTCGACGTGGCCTCCCGCGGCGGGGGCAACTCCTCCCAGGAGCTCCTCGACGTGCTGGCCGCCCTCGAACCCGACGACGGCGCGCTGGCCGACGCCCTCAACGCCTTGAGCCGGGGCCACGGCGGGGCCGGCCTCGTGGTCATCGCCTCCCAGCCCGGCGCCGGTGTCCTCGACGCGCTCGGCGGGATGCCCCGGCGGTTCGGTTGCGTCACCCTCGTCGACGTGCGCCCTCCGTCGACGGCGGCAACGGTCCCGGTGGCCGTGCGCGGCGTCGGCGTCGTCACCTGCACCGACCTCGGCTCCTTCGCCGCGGCGTGGGCCCGGCAGGTGGCAAGGTGACGGCGGTGTCGCCCGACGCCGGGCCTGTCCCGGTCGGGGCCGACGATCCCGCCGGTGCCGGTGCCGGTGCCGGTGCCGGTGCCGGTTTGGCGCTCGCCGGCGCCGCCGCTGTGGCCGTGGCCGCCGCGGCGGCGGGGTGGTCGTTCTCGGCTGTCTTCGTGCCCGCCGTCGTCGTGCCCGCCGTGCTCCTCGGCGCGCTGGTGCCGGCCGCCGTCGCCACCCTGGTCGCCCGCAGCACCCGCCGGGCCGTCATGGCCCCGTTGGTCGGCGGCCTCGCCGCCAGCGTCGGCGCCGCCGTCGCCGCGGTGGTGCTGGCGGGTGGGACGGCACCCGACGCGCTCGGCGCCACGGGTCGCGGGTGGGCCGACCTGCTCACCCGCACCTTGCCGGTGGACGGAGCGCCGGCGCTCGTCGCGCTGCCGGCGCTGGTCTGCGGCGTGGCCGCCACCGCGCTGGCGGTGCTGAGCACCCGCACCCGGGCCCGGCTCGTGCTCGCCGTCCCCGTCCTGGCCGAGGTGGTCGTCGCCCGGCTCGTGGGCGGACCGGCCGGGTCCTCGGTATGGCCACTGGCCGTGGCCCTCGTGGCCGTCGGCCTCCTCGCCGCCCGGGGGCAGGGCGGGCGGGCGCAGGTCCTGGCCCTCCCGGTGCTGGCGGGCGCGGTCGCCGCGGCCGCCGTGCTGGTGACTGTGGTCCCGATCGGCCGGGCCCGGCCGGCCGTCACCCTGCGCGACCGCCGTGCCCCCACCCTCGACGAGCTGTCCCGCCGCAATCCGCTGAGCGACGCCCGTGCCGCCACCCGCGCCTCGGGCGACGACGTCGTCCTCGCCCTCACCCTCGACGGCGCCGCGCCCGTCGGTGGGGTCGTGGCCGTCGCCGTCCTCGACCGCTACGACGGAGCGACCTGGGGCTCGCAGGCCGCCTTCGTGCGGACGGGCGAGACCCTCCCGGCCGCGTCGGGCCCGTTGGCGGCGGGGGAGGGACGCACCGACGTCCTGCACCAGGAGATCGAGGTGCGGGCCGAGGTCGCGCCGTGGGTGCCCGCGGCGGCCCGGCCGGTGCGGGTCCGACAGGTCGGCGGCGCCCCGGTCACCCTCGCCGTCGACCCCACGACCGGCGCACTGGCCGCGGTCGAGGGCGGGTTGCCGGCCGGCACCCGGCTCGCGGTCGATTCCGAGGTCGTGCGCCTCGACGGTGCCGGCCTGCGTGGCCTCGCCCTCCCCGCCGATCCCGCCGTGGCCGAGGCGGCCCAGCTCCCGGTGTCCGTCCCGCCCGCGGTGGCCGACGCCGCCCGTTCGGCCATGGGGTCGGCCCACTCGCCCTTCGAGCAGGCCTCGGCCCTGGAGCGGTGGTTCGCCCGGGACCCGCGCTTCACCCTCGATCCCGCCGCGCCGGGCGGCACCAACCTCGGGCTCCTGGCCCGGTTCCTGGCCGACGACGGTGGGGGGCGGGGCACACCCGAGCAGTTCGCCGCCGCCTACGTCGTCGCCGCCCGCTCCCGCGGCCTTCCCAGCCGGCTGGCGGTGGGCTACCGGCTGCCCGACGGGGGCCGGGGCGAGGGCCGACGCACCTATGAGTTGCGGCGGCGCGACCTGACGGTGTGGCCCGAGGTCGCCTTCGCCGGGGCGGGGTGGCTGCCCTTCCAGCCGCTGCCGCAACCGACGGACGCCTCCCCGCCGGTGGCACCCGACCCGGTGGAGGTGGCCAAGCAGCAGGCCGCGGCGCTCGCCGCCGACCCGTCGTCGCCGCCCCCGCCGGCCAGCAACCCGGTGCTGTCGGCCCCGCCGGCCGAACCGCCGGGCTCGGCCCCGCTGCCCTGGCGACCGCTGGCCCTCGGGGCGGCGGTGCTCGGCGCCGTCGTGCTGGCGTGGCGCGGGCTCGGGCCGCCCCTCCGCCGCCGGCGTCGCACCGCCCGCCGCCGCGCCGCCCCCGAGCCGCGCCACCGGGTGCTCGGCGCGTGGTACGAGGTCGTCGACGCCGTCGACCGGTTGCCCGACCTCCCGGTGCCGGCCGCCGCGCTCACGGTGCCCGAGGTCGGCGCTGTCGTGCGGCAGCGCTGGGGCCCTGACGCGGCCGAGCCGGTCGACGCCCTCGGGGTCATCGTCAACGACGCCGCGTTCTCGCCCGACGGGGCGTCGCCGGACCAGGCCGACGCGGCATGGGCGCTGGCGGCGCGGGCGACGGGGTCGATGGCGGGGACCCGCCCGGTCGCCGCCGTCAGCTGACCCGGACGGTGGTCCCGTCGGTGCAGCGGGCGTCGGCCCACAGCGGTTTGGCGCTGCTCGAGATGGTGCCCACGGCGCCGCAGTACACGGCGCTGGCGTCGAGGGGTCCGGTGTCGGCCTCGGTGATCACCGCCGTGTGCATCCCGGCCTGGGTGAAGCTGGCTTTGCCCACCCGCTTGCCGTCCTTGCTCACCAGCTCGTAGATGAACGGGTAGCGGCCGCCGTTGTCGTCGGCCCACTGGAGCTGGAAGCCGGCGTCGGTGCGCGTGACGTCGAGCGCCCGTGGGGGCGCGGCACCGCCCGGGTCACCGGTGCCGGCGCTGCCCGATCCCGAGGGTGACGATGTCGGGGTGGAGGAGACGGTCGAGCTGGGCGATCCCCCCGCCGCCGGTGCGGTGCCGCCTGCGCCGCCGCTCCCGACCCCCTGCCCGCCCTGGATCGGGGTCAGGGTGCCGGCGGTGGTCGACGTGCCGCCGCCGGTGCCGAACCGGAGGACGGCGACGGCCGCCCCGCCGACCAGCGCGACCAGCACGACGACGACCACGATCGCGGCCCGGCTGCGGCTTCGGCGTGCGGGCTCGTCGGGTACGGCGGGGCGTTCGATCACGGGTGCGTGGCGCCCGTGGAGCACGGTGGCCGAGCCGTCGACGATGGCGGGTCGCTCCGCGCCGGGGTCGGGCGGCGCCCCGGGAGCGACCGGCGGTGGCGCGACCGGATGCGCCGGCCCGGTCGCCGCCGCGGTGCCCGGTCGCACGACCGTGGGGTCGACGAGACCGCCGGGCGCCACGGTGGCCCGGGCCTCCCCGTCGGCGTCGCGGTGGGTGGCCCGGGACGGGAACACCGTGGTGCCGGGGGCGGTCGGCGGTGGCGCCGGGGCCGGAGCCGGGGCGAAGGCTCGCGCCACGGCCTCGATGGGGACGTCGGCGGTCGACCCGGTGCGGGTCACGAGCTCGGTGTAGGGCAGGCCGAGCTGGTACTGGACCTGCTGGAGGGCGTGGCCGAACGCCGCGGCCGACGGCCACCGCTCGTCGGGGTCCTTGGCCATGGCCCGCTGGATCGCCTCGAACAGCCCCGGGGGGATGTCGGTGCGTGGGATCGGGGGGACCGGCTCCGAGGTGACCTTGACGATGAGCGACAGGATGTTGGCCCCGCGGTCCATCTGGAAGGGCGGGCGGCCGGCCAGGAGCGAGTAGAGGGTGGAGCCCAGCGCGTAGATGTCCGAGGCCGGCGACGCCGGCTTGCTCTCGAGCACCTCCGGCGCGGCGTGGTTGGGGGTCATCGCCGCCACCGTGACCCGGGTGGCGAGGCGCGACGTGATGGTGGCGATGCCCCAGTCGGCGAGCATCGGCTCACCGAACGAGGACAGGAGCACGTTCTCGGGCTTCACGTCCCGGTGGACGATGCCCACGCGATGGGCCGTGTCGAGGGCACCGGCGAGTTTGACGCCGATGCGCAGCACGTCGGTGACGGGGAGCGGGCCGGTGCGGGTGACGCGGTCGGCCAGCGTGCCCTCTTCGCAGAACGCGCTGGTGATGTACGGGGTGCCCGCGGAGGTGAGCCCGGCGTCGAGCACGGAGAGGATGTTGGGATGACCGGCCAGCCCGCCCGTCGCCGCGCACTCCCGCTCGAACTGGCTCTTGAGCCGGGCGTCGGACAGGTCGAAGTCGAGCACCTTGATCGCCACCCGCCGGGCGTACTGGGGCTGGTGGGCCAGGTAGACCCGGGCGAAGGCACCCTGGCCGATGAGGCGCTCGATCTCGTAGCCGGGGATCGTGAACCCCACCGTGTCGGACACGGGGTCATGGTAGGGGCGGGCGGTGCCGCGTCAGGGCGCGTCGTGCCAGTCGCCACCGGGCACGACGCGGTCGTCGGTGGCCGTGGCGCGGAGGCGGGCGCCCGGGAGGTAGACCCACGCGTCCACAGGCAGGCCGCCGGCGGCGCGCTCCACCCGCCGTCGGACCCGTTCGTAGTACGACCGCTCCGGTCGGGCCGGATCGGTGCCCTCGAAGGCATCGAGGCGGGCCAGCGCCTCCTCGTCGTCACCCGGCCGCAACCACAGCAGGTCACCGACGACCGCCTCGTCGTCGCGTCCCGGCAGGGCCGCGGGGTGGGCGAGGCGGTAGAGCCGGTGCCGGGGGAGGGACGCCGGCTCGGCCCGCAGGCACCACGGCGCGGCGACCCGCCAGTTCTCGCCGCCCGGCCGCAGCGTGCCGTACACGAACAGCGGCACCGCCTCGCCCGGGCTTGGGCCCTGCCCTTCCTGCACGCCCGGAACGCTACCGGTCGGCGCCCTCCCGACTCCGGGGTGCCCGGGCGTCGCTGCACCGTCGCCGGTACGATTCGGGGCGACGAGGTTCGTGAGGGGGACGAGGTGCCGGCACGCCGAGGAGCCAAGCTGATCTGCCCGAACTGCGGCTGGGAGAACTTCGCCCGCGCCGTGAAGTGCCAGGTGTGCGCCTGCCCGCTCGTCGCCAAGCCCGGCGCCCCGGCCCCGGGGGCTCCGCCCGCGCAGCCGTCGGCCCCGCCGCTCCCGGCGGCGGGGATCGTCGCGGCGCTCGGCGACAGCGGACCGCCCCCGGCCGAGGAGTTCGACCCGTCAGCGTTCCGGTTCGACGCCGGCTCGGCCGCCGACGAGGCGGAGGGGTGGCGCTACCGCGGCGAGGAGCCGCCGGCCCCGGCCGAGGTGGTCGAGGCCCCCAAGCGCAAGGACTACTGGCACCTGCCCATCTTCGATCCGCTCGACCCCGCGCCCGCCGGCGGGGATGCTGCGTCGGATCGTCTCCCACCGCCGCCCGCCGCACCGCTTCCACCGCCCCCGCCCGCCGCACCGCTTCCACCGCCCCCGGCTGCCGCGCCTCCGCCGCCGCCCCCGCCGGCTGCCGCGCCTCCGCTGCCGCCGGCTGCCGCGCCTCCGCCTCCGCCAGCTGCAGCGCCACCGCCGGCTGCCGCGCCGCTCCCGCCCCCACCGGCCTCCGCGCCACCACCACCGCCGCCGGCCTCCGCGCCACCACCACCGCCGCCGGCTGCCGCGCCACCACCGCCCCCACCGCCGCCAGCCGCTGCGCCCGCGCCCGCGCCTCCACCTCCGCCGCCGGCCTCCGCGCCACCACCGCCACCACCTCCGCCGGCTGCTGCGCCCGCGCCTCCGCCGGTGGCGCTGCCCGACCTCCCGCCACCGCCGCCGCCACCACCTCGCGAACCACCGCCCCCGCCGCCGGGGGAGTGATCCGGCGCGGCGGCGCCGTCAGGGGTCAGGCCACCGTGAGGGTGGCCTTCATGCCGTTCTTGTAGTGGTCCTTCACGTGGCAGCCGATGAGGTAGCTGCCCTTGGCCAGCTTCACGGTGAGCTCGCCGGTCTTGCCCGGGGCCACGGTGACGTGCTGGTCGTCGCCCTTCATCCCGGTGCCGGGGCTGTCGTGGCCGAAGGCGACCGGGCGGGCCGCCGCTCCCTCGGCCATGTGGTCGGCCGCCTTGGTGGTCATCGTCGTGCCGGACCCGCCGCCCATGGGCGACGTCATCGTCGTGCCCATGGTCGTTCCTTCGGTCATCGAGCCGTCGGTCATCTCCTTGGCGTGCTCGTCCTGCGCGGCCTGGTCGCCGACGAAGGCCTCGTGCTCCTCGGTGTCGGTGTTGGTGAACCGGAGGGTCACCTCGACGTCGGCCGGGATCGTGACCGTCATCGGGTCGAACGCGTTCTTGAGCATCTTGAGCTCGACGACCTTGCCGGATGCGGGCGTCGTCGCCGAAGGCATGTGTCCGCCGGCCATGGTGCTCGCGGTTCCGGCGGTCTGGGTGGTGCTGGAGCCCGAGCAGCCCCCGATCGCGGGGAGGGTGAGCAGGGCGGCAGCGGTCAGGAACACGGCAGAGCGGCGCATGGGTCTCCTCAGGTGATGCGGCGTGCCAACGCTAGTGGGCGGGCGGCGGGTGGCCCACGCGACGCCGGCGACCCGGCTGGTTGACATCTCGATAACAACCGTTATCCTGGCCCGTCATGGGGGAAACCGCGTCGCACGCCACGGCCACCGTCGCGCTCGACGGCACCCCCAGTAACGCGGCCGAGGCCAGCGACACCGTGGCCCGGCTGCTCGCCGCCGCGGCCGAGGTGTTCGCCGAGAAGGGCTACGACGGCGCGGGCGTGGCCGAGATCGCCCGCCGGGCCGGACTCACCACCGGCGCCATCTACAGCCGCTTCTCGGGCAAGGCCGAGCTCCTCGGCGCCGCCATCGAAGCGTCGGTCCCCGACGAGTTCGACGAGCTCTTCGCCGACCACGCCTTCGAGGGTCGGGCCCAGGACATCCTGCGCACGGTCGGCGCCCATCTCGTCTCGCGGGAACCGGCGCCGGGCCGGGGCGTGCTGCTCGAAGCGTTCGTGGCGGCACGGCGCGACCCGGAGTTCCGGGCCGCGCTGTGGCAGCAGTTCGCCGAGCGCCGCGCCCGCCTCTCCGCCCTCATCGATCTCGGGAAGGGGGCCGGGCGCATCGATCCCGCCCTCGACACCGAGGCCGTCGTCCACTTCGCCCACGCGGTCGGTCTCGGCTTCCTGCTCTACGACGCCGTCGCCGCGCCGCACCCCGACCCGGAGGCGTGGGAAGCCGTCGTCGCCCGGGTCATCGCCGCCATCGACCCCGCGCCCGACACGGCGCCGGCCGTCACCACCGATCCCACCCCATCGACCCACCCCGGCCCGGACTGATCCGGCTCGAGCCCACATCCCAGGAGCACCCCATGGCCACAGACGAGCAGATCCTCGGACGCGCCGACGTCAACGACCTCGAGGCCATCATGGCCATCACCAACACCGACGTCGACGAGATCGTGCACACGGTCAAGGACAACGCCGACGCCATCTTCACGTGGGACTACGAGAAGGGGGCTCGGCCCGCCCTCAACAAGCTCTACGAGAAGGCCAAGACGTCGCAGTGGAACGGGGAGACCGACCTGGACTGGTCGATCGACGTCGACCCCACGAAGATCCTGGTCGGGCTGCAGGGGTCCAACGCCGCCGGGCCGTTCCAGGCCCTGACCGAGATGGCCGACAGCCCGTTCGCCAAGTTCGGCGACAAGGAGTGGGAGCAGCTCGGCCTGGAGTCGATGAACTGGCGGCTCAGCCAGTTCATGCACGGCGAGCAGGGGGCGCTGCTCTGCACGGCCAAGATCGTCGAGACAGTGCCGTGGATCGACGCCAAGTACTACGCCGCCACCCAGGTGATGGACGAGGCCCGTCACGTCGAGGTGTTCGCCAAGTACCTGCAGGAGAAGCTCACCGGCTTCTACCCGATCAACGCCCACCTCAAGATGCTGCTCGACGACATCATCCTCGACAGCCGGTGGGACATGACCTACCTCGGCATGCAGATCATGGTGGAGGGGCTCGCCCTCGCCGCCTTCGGCTTCATGCACATGCTGACCGAGGAACCCTTGCTCAAGCAGCTCCTCCGCTACGTGATGAGCGACGAGGCCCGCCACGTCGCCTTCGGCGTCCTCTCGCTCAAGGAGTACTACGCCGAGCTCACCGATGCCGAGATGCTCGAGCGCCAGGAGTTCGCCTTCGAGGCTGCGGTCCGCATGCGCGACCGGTTCATGCAGCAGGAGGTCTGGGAGCGCATGGGCATCGACGGTCGCCAGATCGTGCGGATGCTGCTGCAGGTGCCGCCCGACCAGATGATCTTCCAGCAGATGCTCTTCTCCAAGATCGTCCCCAACTGCAAGAAGCTCGGGCTCCTCGACGCCAACGACGGCTGGCTGCGCAAGAAGTTCACCGACATCGGCGTGATCCAGTTCGAGGACTGGGCCGACACCGGCGAGGAGTACGACACCTTCGCTCTCGGTCAGGAGCTCCCCGCCTGACCTGCTGACCGATTCCCGCGAACCGGTTCGCCGGTGCGGACATGAACCGGTCATGCGTGTGAACATGCCGGAAGGCGCCGCCGTGGTGCCGCGCCGCGCGCCGGTGACCCGAGGGAGGGCGGGAGTGCTCGACGAGTCCTTCGACCGCGTGTTCCGGGAGCACTACCGCCCGATCTACCGGTTCCTGGCTCGGCGGGTGGGTCCCGACCTGGGGGAGCAGCTGGCGGCCGAGGTCTTCGCCACGGCCTTCCGCAAGCGCGACGCCTACGTCGCCGAGCACGACACCCCCCGGCCCTGGCTGTACGGCATCGCCCACGGCCTCCTGGCCAACGAGCGCCGGCGCGAGCGTCGGCACCTCGACGCCTGCGCCCGGCTCGCCGTCCCCCGGCCGGGCGACGACCCGGCCGCGACCGCGGCGTCCCGCGTCGACGCCGAACAGGTCTGGCCAATCGTGGCGGCCCAGCTCGCCGCCCTCAACGACGGCGAGCGCGACGCCCTGCTCCTCTACGCCTGGAGCGAGCTGACCTACGCCCAGATCGCCGAGGTCCTCGGGATCCCGGTCGGCACCGTGCGCTCTCGCATCAGCCACGCCCGTTCGAAGCTCACCGCGGTCTCGGGGCCCGGCGCCGCGGACCAGGAGGCCTGATCCCATGACCGATCCCCATGATCCCCTCGAACTGCTCCGAGCCATCGGCCATGCGCCCGTGCCCGGCGAGGACGAGGCCTTCGCCCGGGCTCGGGCCCGGTTCGAGCGCGACACCGCGACCGCGCCCCCCGGGCCAGATTCGGACGATGCCACCCCCGCGCTTGCGGTCGCGCTCGTCTCCGGGCCGAGCGGGGGTGCGGCCCGGGTGAGGGTGCGGCCCTTCGCCGTGCTCGTCGCCGTCGCGGCCGCCCTCGTCCTGATCGTCGCCTTCCTGCCTCGCCGCTCGGTCAACGTGATCGAACCGGCCGACCCCGGCTCGACGCGGGCGACCGCGTCCACCCCGGGCGCCGGGTCGGCGGCAACGGCGTCCGGTCCGCCGGCGACGGCGTCCTCCTCCTCGGCGACCGCCCCCGGCACCTCGATGGCGCCGGTGCCCGGCACGACCGCGCTCGTACCGTGCACGGTCGGCGCCCTCCAGGCGGTGGTCGACCGGGACGCCCGGTGGGCCGGTCGCGGCGCGAAGGTCACCGAGGAGACCGCGCCGCTCGTGTGCACGGGCGACTGGGCCCTCGCCACGGTGTGGACACCGGAGACGCGGTGGGACGACGCCGCCAACGCGTTCCACCGGGACCGGGCCGGCTGGCACTGGATCGTCAACGCCACCCCCACCTGCCTCTGGTACCTGGTCGACCGGGGCGTGCCCAAGGACACGGCGGTTGCCTTCGAGACGGCGAAGGGTGCCCCGTCCACCACCGGCGCCGTTGCGCCGTGCGGCACGCTCACCCTCGACAACCGCACGAAGGACCTCGCCGCCAGCGGCCGCGCCGAGGTGCGCGACCACCTGGCGTCGGCCCCGGCCTTCGAGGTCGACGGTCGGGTGTACGTGCTCCTCTACGCCGCGGCAGGTCGAGGTGCACCGGGCCTCCCCACCGACCGGCCGATCGGTGTCGCCCGCTTCGACGGCGCCGGCGGGACCGAACGGAGAGGGGTCGACTCGCCGACGGCCCTGCGTCTCGACTGGTACGAGCTGTCGATGGCGGCCGGCTGCGCGCACCTCAGGGCCGACGGACTCGACCCGGTCTTCCGCGCCGCCATGACCTGCCCCTGACCGGCCTGCGCCATTCGGCGGCCGACCGGCTAGAACTGCGCCATGGGATTCTCCTGCTTCGACGTCGAGCAGGTGGGCAAGGTCGCCCACCTCCGCCTCAACCGACCGGACGCCTTCAACAGCATGACGAGGGAGTTCTGGTTGGAGCTCCCCGAGATCGTGCGGCGGATCGATGCCGAGGGCTCGGCCCGGGCCATCGTCCTGTCGTCCACCGGCAAGCACTTCTGCGCCGGGATGGACCTCAACGTCTTCCTCCAGGGCGGCGGCGCGCCGCCCCAGGGCGACGGCGTCTCTAGCGAGATGGGTCGGGTCCGGGCCTACTTCCGCGACGTCGTGCTCATGCTGCAGAACAGCTTCACCTGCCTCGAGCAGGCCCGGATGCCCGTGCTCGCCGCCATCCAGGGCGGTTGCATCGGCGGCGCCGTCGACATGGTCACGGCCTGCGACATGCGCTACGCCACCCGCGACGCCTTCTTCTGCGTGCAGGAGATCAACATCGGGATGACGGCCGACGTCGGCACGCTCCAGCGCCTGCCCAAGCTGGTGCCCGAAGGGGTGGCCCGCGAGATGGCCTACCGGGGGCACCGCCTTCCCGCCGAGCGGGCCCACCAGGTCGGGCTCGTGCAGGAGCTCTTCGACGACCACGACGCCCTCGTGGCCGGGGTGCTCGAGATCGCCCAGGAGATCGCGTCCAAGTCGCCGCTCGCCATCCTCGGCACCAAGCAGATGCTCAACTACGCCCGCGACCACTCGGTCGACGACGCCCTCAACTTCATCGCCACCTGGCAGACCGGCATGTTCCAGCCGGCCGACATGATGGAGAGCTTCGCGGCCAAGGCCGAGAAGCGCGACCCGCAGTTCGACGACATCCTGCCCCGCCCCACGGCCTTCTGATCCGCCGGCCCATCGGGCCGGGGCGGGGCGCAGCCGCTCACCAGGGCCGGGCGAGGCCCTTGAACATGGGGAAGTGCTTGATGTTCAGCGTGGCCAGCCGCGCGTCGTTGAGCTCGGCGGTGGCCGCGATGACGTAGTCGACGAGGTCGATGCCGGGATGAGTCCGCCGGTGGGTGCGGAGGTGACGTCCAGCCAGCCGGGCGACGGCGTCGGTGACCGGGAGCACGGTCAGCACCCCGAAGAGTGAGGCCACGTCGCGGCGCTCACCGCTGCGCATGCCCCCTTCGATCTCGACCCGGCTCAGCACGCTGACGTGGCGATCGGCCGGTGGAACGGCGAGCAGTGCCTTCGTCGCCCGCTGGTTGCCCCGGAGGTGTTCGATCAGCACCGACGAGTCGAAGAGGGTCCTCACAGCCCGAGGCTCTCGAGGCGCTCGTGGGCGGTGCGGCCCCGGACGCTCCGTTGCCACGCTTCCCAGCCCGGGTAGTCGGCCAGGAGCCCCGACGTCGAGCGGATGACGGCGTCGGCTTCGCGGCCGGCGTCGCCGGTGTCGAGCGCGGCGTCGAGGATGTTGCGGATCACCTCGGCCTTGGGCACCTGACGGTCAGCGGCGATGTCGGCGATCCGGCGCTGCTGCTCGTCGGTGAGGTAGATCTGCGTGCGGTGCATATGGCTGCAGCATACATCGGTACCGCGAACCTTGAGCCTCGCCGGTGTCCCTTGGGTGCGTAAGGGTGCGCTATGCGCGCTGTTCTCTCGCGTGACATCCCTGACACTTGGTGTCGCGCGACATCCCTGACACTTGGACTGGTGGTGACCACGATCGGTCATGGCCAAGAAGGTGGTCTCTATGGATGTTCGGATGCGGATCGCGGTGTCGTCCGGGGAGATCAATGTTGCGGCGTTCTGTCGTGACTACGGGATCTCGAGGCAGACGTTCTACGAGTGGAAACGGCGGTACGACGAGTTCGGCGAGGCCGGTCTGGTCGAGCGGTCTCGGGCTCCTCGATCGAACTCGCGGCGCACGTCGGCCTCGATGGAGGATCGGGTTGTCAGGCTCCGCAAGGAACTCGTCGATGCCGGGTTGGACGCGGGGGCGAGCACGATCCAATGGCACTTGGGCCGCCAGGGCGGTGGTGATCGGGTGCCGTCAGAAGCCACGATCTGGCGGATCTTGGTCCGACGCGGGTTCGTTGTCCCCGATCCGCGGAAAGCTCCCAAGGTTGCGCTGCGCCGCTTCGAGGCGTCAGCACCCAACGAGCTGTGGCAGACCGACTGCACCGACTGGATGATCGCGACCGGGCCCGTGAAGATCCTGTCGTTCCTCGATGACCGCTCCAGGGTCGCGTTGCGGGTCAAGGCATTGGAAAACGCGACGACCGAAGCGACGTGGCTGACCTTCAGCGAAGCAACCGCTGCCTGGGGGGTCCCGCTGGGTCAACTCAGCGACAACGGCCTGAACTTCTCCGGTCGTCTCCGCGGGTTCGAGGTCTACTTCGAGACCCAACTCCGTGCCATCGGTGTCTCCCCGAAGACCAGCCGACCGTTTCACCCCCAGACCTGCGGGAAGGTCGAACGGTTCCAGCAGACCCTCAAGAAGTGGCTCCGCCGCCAACCCCTGGCCAACAGCATCGACGAGCTCCAAGCACAACTCGACACGTTCAGCGCCTACTACAACCACGAGCGCCCCCATCGCGGCATCGGCCGAGTCACCCCGATCGAACGATGGACCGCCACACCACCAGCGATCAACCCCGGCGTCGCGATCCCCGCGTCCGGACCGAACCGCCAGCATCAGAGCATCACCACCGTCCAAGCCAACGGCACCATCGTGCTCACCCGCTACACGATCGGCATCGGCACCAAATGGGCCGGCCACACCGCGACCGTCCACCACGACCAAACCCACGCCGCCGTCTACATCGACAGCCAACTCGTCCGCGCCCTCACCCTCGACCCCACCAAGCGCTACCAGCCCTCCAAACCCACCCAACCCACCTAACCTCACTGTCAGGGATGTCGCGCGACACACCTGTCAGACATGTCGCGCGACACAACAGTGCGCTATGCGCGCCCTTACGCACCCAAGGGCTCGGGCGGCGTCAGAGGTAGTAGCCGAGGACGTCGACCACGATGTCGGTGGCGACGTTGGCGTAGACCGCGCAGCGGCCGGCGGTGCTGAGGGCGGTGAGCGTGGTGACCGCCGTGGCCTGCCCGGCCGCGAAGTTGAGGTTGGAGGTGCCCGGCCAGGCGATCCCGTCCTTGAACACGGACACGAACCCGCCGGACACCGATCCGACCGAGACGAGGCTCACCATGGCGGCCGTGGCGCCCGCCGGCACGCCGGTGCCGTTGATGGTGAGGTCGACGGGGCGGGGCGTGTTGGCCACCAGCTTGGACTTCGGGCCGGTGGCCGGGAGGTCGAGCGGGCGGGAGTCGTACACCCGCACCGGTGCCGCCAGGGGCACGAACCCACCGGCGACCGAGGGACCGGTGAGCCGGCGCCAGGTGCCCGGGGTGCCGCTCTGCACGCACAGCCACAGGTCGCGGTTGGCGTCGAACACCAGCTCTCCCGCCACCCGCGCCAGACCGGCCCCGAGGGGCGGCGCCGGCGTGCCGGCGAGGGCGAGCTGGGTCTGGGTGGCGGTGGCCCGCACCGCGGTGGTGCCGTCCCCGGTGATCCCGGTGCCGCCCGCCGCTGTCGCCTCGCCCCGCACCCCCGTGCCCGTCGGGCTGCTGGTGCGACCCACCGCCCCGACCGTGGCCCCGGTGGCGGTGGCGGCGATGCCGAGCACGCCGACCCCCGACGTGCTGGCGGAGACACCCCGCATGCCGACGGCGTTCCCGGTACCGGCGGTGTTCACCCCTTGCACGGCGAAGGCGTCCGGATTCGAGAGGAGTCCGGTGACGGCCGCCCCGACCCCGGACCCGGTGCGGGTGCCGTAGACGCCGGTGCCGTCGACGCTCTCCCCGAGCACGCCGGTCCCGCTGGTCGTGCTGGTGCCTTGGACCCCGCGCCCGCTGGTGCTCTCGGAGACGCCCCACACGCCGATCGCCTGCCCGCTGCCCGCGTGGTTCACGCCTCGGACCCCCCAGCCGTCGGCGTTGGTGAGCTCCCCGTGGACCGCCGCCCCCACACTCGAACCGGTGCGGGTGCCGTACACGCCGGTGCCCTCCACGCTCTGGCCGTACACCCCGGTACCGGTGGTCAGGCTGGTGCCGAGCACCCCCTTGCCCCCGCCGGCCGTGGAGGTGGCATCCACCGCCGGGTCACCGTCGAAGACGCCCTGCGCCGCGGCGGCCGGCGATACGGACAGCGCCCCGGCGGTGGCGCTCCCGATCACCGCGCCGGCGGCGGCCACCGCCCCCCGGGTCATGACGGCCCGGCGGGTCGTCGCCGCGTCCGGCCCGGCGGAACCGCTCGGCCCGGTGGTGCCGGATGCCGGGGCCGAGCCCTGCCGGCCGGCGCCGGGGACCACATCCCGGTCGTCGATCCGTCGGCGGAGATCGGCGATGACGGTGGCCTGGTCATCGACGAGGCGCCGCAGCTCGCGCACCTCGTCGGCCAGCGACGGAGGGGACGGCTCGGCGGACGAGTTCGGGTGGGCAGCGACCATGGTTCCTCCAGCGGTTGCCCACCCCGGCAAGGGAAGCGGTCATCCTGCCACGGCCGGGGACGGCCGATGGTCGGCGCACCCCCTTGGGTGCGTGAGGGTGCGCTATGCGCGCCCTCACGCACCCAACGATTCGGGGGCGTCAGGCCGACGTCTGGGCCCGGCCGCGCTCGACGATGGCGGCGCGGCGGCGGCCGACCTCCGCCGGGTCGAGACGGGTGCGGGCCCAGTCACGGGAGACGGCGGCCTCGAGCTCCCACGCTGCGTCCGCTCCGACGAGCGACCCGTCGTGATAGGTGCGGAGCATGCGGCGCACACCGTCGCGGTCATTGCCCACGATGTCGGCGGCCAGGGCCTGGCACCGGGGGAGCAGGTCGGCGTGGGGGACCACCTCGTTGACCAGGCCCCACGCCAGGGCCGTGGCGGCGTCGACGTAGTTGCCGGTGAGGCTCATCTGCCGGGCCCGGCGCACGCCGATGGCCTGGGGCAGCAGCACCGTGAGCCCCCATCCCGGCATCACCCCCACCCGGCTGTGGGTGTCGGCGAAGCGTGCCTGCTCCGACGCGATCAGGAAGTCGCAGGCCAGGGCCAGTTCCAGCCCGCCGGTGACCGCCACCCCGTTGACCGCCCCGATCAGCGGCTTGGTGTGCAGGGGCAGCGGGCCGCGCTGCTCCTTCGGGACCACCAGCCCGACGCCGCCCGCCGCGAGCTCCTTCAGGTCCACGCCGGCCGAGAAGGCCGGGTCGGCGCCGGTGAGGATCATCGCGTCGATCGCCTCGTCGGCTTCGCAGGCCTCGATCACCTCGGGCAGCCGGCGCTGCACGGCGCTGTTCAGCGCGTTGCGGGCCTCGGGCCGGTTGATCGTGATGGTGGCGACGCCCGATGCCACCTCGACGAGGACGACACCCTCGGGGTCGGCCTCGCTGCTCACTGGCCGTCGCCGTCGTAGGCGTCGTCGAGCGGGGGCAGGAAGTCGAAGGTGAGATCGCCGACCCGGACGAGGGTGGAGGAGATCCACCCGCCCATGGCGCCGAAGTGGTCGTCGAGGATGGACCCGTCGGCCAGCGTCGCTTCGTCGAGCTCGTAGGAGCCCTCGTAGCTCACCTCGATGGCGTGCTCGACCTCCTCGAGGTCGTCGCCGTGGTACACGGTCTCGATGGTGGGGGCGGAGCGCTCCAGCCGTTCGGTGCCGATGAGCGGGCTCTGGTCGGGGAGGGCGTCGAGCAGGGCGCGGGGGTCGGGCGGGGTGGCGAGGCGCTGGACCCGCAGCACGATCTCGATCTCGATGCGCGGGGGCTCGTCCATCGCCTCGCCGATGTACCAGGTGCGGTAGGCGGTCTGGGCCCAGGTGGGCCAGTCGAGGGTGATGTCGGCCTGCACCCGCGGCGGCGACCCCTCGCCCGGGAGGCCGTAGCTCGTCTCCCACGTCATGTCGCCGAGCAGCACGTCGACCTGGAAGCGCTCCTCGAAGGCCTGGCGCTCGAGGAGGGCGCTCTCGAAGGCATCTCGGAGAGCGCCGATGGCATCGGTGAAGACGTGGTCGAGCATGGCCGGCGCAGGCTACTTCGGTTCGGGGCTCATGAACGCGGTGGCCACGGACATCCCGAACTCCTTGTGGCGCAGGGTGGCGATCCGCCGGCCCGGCTGCACCGCGTCCTTGACCGCCCCGAGGCCGTCACCGAGCGCCGCGGCGGTGGCGTCGAGGTCGGCGACGGTGAAGGCCAGGCCGAAGAACGCGGCCGGCCCGTCGCCCGACGGCTCCTCGGGGCCGATGAGCTCCACGATCACCTCGCCGGCCCGGAAGAAGGTCTGCAGGAAGGGCGGTCCGTACTGGTCGGTGTGCCGGACGCGCCGGACCTCCAGCCCCACCGCTTCGAGGGCGGCGGTGGTGCGGGCCGTGTCGGGCGTGACGAGGACGATGTGGTCGATGGCGGTGACGCCGTTGGCGTGGCTGGGCCCGGCCCCGGGCGACGGTCGAGCACCGGTCCACGTGGTCGCGAGCCCGTCGATGTCGTCGCCCCGTGCGTCGCCCGACAGCCCCCAGCTGACGATGCGCTTCCCCCGATCACGGCCAACGAGGTGGAGCCGCACGCTCCCCACCTTGGTCGTGCCATCGGCCTCGACGGCGAAGCCCGCCGCGGCCCAGGCCTCCGGTGGATCGGCGACGGTGATCTCGGCGAGCTCGACGGACGGGGGCACGTGGTGCAGCCTACGACGTCGCCGCCGGGACGGGGCCGCCGGTTCGGTCCCCGCGGCCGGGGTCGGGTCGCGTGTTTCCCCTGGTCAGGGCACCAGGAGCGGTGTCGTGCCCACGGAGCGTGCCCGGACCGCTCCGATGGACTACCGTCACAGTCATGGATGACAACGTCGCACTGGCAGGAGCCGACGCATCCACCGACGGTACGCACGTCGACGCCACGCGGTCCGGCCGCGGCGTCGCACCGGGAGCGCTCTACGACGCGCTCACCCGGTTCCGTGCGGCCAGCAGTGGGGGCACAACGCATCGGGTGAGGGTCCAGGGGGCGACTGCCGCGGCCGCCGCGCCGCCCGCGGCCGTGCCGCGCTGGCCTGGGTCGCCGCCCGGGCGGCGGGACGTCGGCGGCGGGACGTTCGTCCTGCGCCGTTGCCGGGCGGTGCACCGCCACGCCTTCGAGCAGAGCCACACCCGCTGGGCCCGGCGGGTCAACCATCCGATCCTTGGCTGCGAGCCCTACGCCCTCCTCGCGACCATCGCCGCGCCGGTGGGCTACCTCTTCCTGATCCTCGCCGCCTACGTCAGCGTGGTGTTCCTCGCCGTCGCGTGGCTCATCACCGGCGGGGTGTGGTGGCTGGCCGACGAGGCCGAGTTCCGCCTCTCCCGCCGCTCCGCCCGCGGCAACGGGGCCGTGCTCGTGGCCCGCGTGCTGGCGTCCCTGGTCGCCATGGCCTCGGTGGCCATCG
This sequence comes from Actinomycetes bacterium, assembly GCA_029782025.1. Classification (GTDB taxonomy): domain Bacteria; phylum Actinomycetota; class Acidimicrobiia; order Acidimicrobiales; family Acidimicrobilacustridaceae; genus JAKOVR01. The sequence continues at coordinate 21,670 of JAKOVR010000118.1, forward strand.
CCTATCTGTTGGTGCGCCGCTACCAGGTCTGCGCCCCGGCCCCCTCGTACCACCCGCCGTCGTACTGCTCCGGCGGGGGGCTGCTGGGCTGACCCGCTCCTTGGGTGCGCAAGGGTGCGCTATGCGCGCCCTTGCGCACCCAAGGGTCTCGTCCGGCGGCGTCGGTCGCTCCGCCGGCGGCGCCGTCAGTAGAAGGTCGAGCGGGTCCGGTGGCGCCGGTGGGCCTTGAACCGCGCACCGCCCCCCCGGTGCCACAGCCGCCCGTCGAGCTCGCTGGCGCAGGTCGTGACGCCCCGGTCGGCCAGCGCGGCGACGAGGTGCTCCACCCCCTGCACGCCGGCGGCACGGATCTCGACCTCCTCCGGTGAGCCGGCGGCGAGCGGCTCGCCCCGCTCGATCCGCTCGGTGAGGGCGGGGTCGAACACCAGGGCACCGTCGATCCGGAGCACGTGGGGGACGAGGTTGTCGGCAAAGGCCGTGAGCCGCTCGACCCCAGCGAACGGCCCCGGCGGCTCGGTCGGGAAGGCCCGGGCGAGATCGGCGCCGGCCAGCTGCGCCCGCTTGTAGAACGCCACCTCGACGCCGTGGTGCCAGACGCGGTCGTCGAAGTGGGGGAGGGGCGCCAGCCGCTCGGCCACGGCCACGGCGTCGCCCCCGGCCGCCACCGCCAGGGCGAGGAACGAGCCCGAGTGGTGCGTGGCGACGTGGTACGCCAGCTCGCGCAGCGAGGCGGCGAAGGCCGCCATCAGCTCGCTGACGGCCGGGTCGTCGTCGGGTTGGCCGAAGATGGCGCCGGCGTCGGCCGCGGTGAGGGCGCCGAGGGCATCGGGGTGGAGGCGGTCCGGGTCGAGCGCGGCCCAGCGCCGCCAGTGGGTGGCCATCGTGGTCGCCCCGGAGCACCCGGGGAGCTTCCGGACGACATCGTGGTAGCCCGAACCGAAGTTGAGGGCGGCCAGGGTCAGGACCAGCGCGGCGCGGTGCTCGGGGTCGCCGGGGCCGACGGCCCACGGGTCCTCCCGGTCGGTCCCGTCGCCGGGCCCGCTGGCGATCGCGCCGGCCGATCCCGCCGCGACCGTCCCGGCGAGCCCCTCGGCGAGCCGATCGATGCCGACGGGATCGACCCGCACGTGGATGGCTTGGGCCATCACGGCGGCGGTGGAGGAGCGCACCCGGTCCGGGAGCCTGGTTCCGTCGTCGGGCACGGCGCATCTTCGCGCCGCCGGGCAGGGTGGGGCCGTTGGGGTCGCCTTCGGCCCGAGCGGTAGCGTCTCGGCAGCGATGCTGTTCCCGACCATCGACTTCGCCGTCTTCTTCCTCGTGGTGTTCACCGGCAGCTGGGTCCTGCGGCCGCGCCCGCGCCAGTGGCGATGGTTCATCCTCCTCAGCAGCTGCGTCTTCTACCTCGACATCTTCCGCAACAAGGACGAGGTGTCGATCTTCTCGGTCACGGTCCCGGTCGTCACCGCGCTCATCGCCGTCAGCGCGCTGGTGAGCGTCGCCATCCAACGCGCCGTCACCCGCGACCCCGACGCCGACGCCACCGAACCCATGAGCCCCGTTGCCCTCGCGGCACCCTTCCTCGTGTTCATCGGGATCGTCGCCGTCACCCGCCAGCTCTACGCCCTGTACCCGACCCCGGCCGACGAGAATTGGCGCAACCTCTACCTGCTCCTCGGCGTCGCCTTCGTCAACCAGACCTTCGCCACGTCGGTGTTCGCCTCGCTCGGGCCCGGGCGGGCCCGCACCCCGGCCAGCCGGTGGCTGGTGCGGCTGGCGGTGGTCGTCGACCTGAGTTTCCTGTTCTTCTTCAAGTACTGGGAGCTGTTCCGCTCGACCTTCAACCTCCCCTTCCAGCCCTTGAACCTGGTCCTGCCGCTGGCCATCTCGTTCTTCCTGTTCCAGGCCATCAGCTACGTGATCGACGTCGGGCGAGGCGAGCTCCGCCCCATCTCCCAGCTCGACTTCACGGTGTACCTCACCTTCTTCGCCCACCTCGTGGCCGGCCCCATCGTGCGGGTCTCGGAGTTCCACCCGCAGCTGTCGGCCCGGGCCGACCCGCGCTTCGTGCAGTCGTCCGAGGCGTTCATGCTGGTGTTCCGGGGCCTGGTCAAGAAGGTCGTGGTCGCCAGCTACCTCGCCCAGATGGTCGATCCCGTCTTCGCGCTGCCGGCCAACTACTCCGGCGGGCAGGTGCTGCTGGCGACCTACGCCTACGCCATCCAGATCTACGCCGACTTCTCTGGCTACACCGACATCGCCATCGGCGTCGCCCTCCTCCTCGGGATCCGGTTCCCCCAGAACTTCGACGCGCCCTACTCGGCGGCGTCGCTCCAGGACTTCTGGCGGCGCTGGCACATGACGCTCTCGCGGTGGCTACGCGACTACCTCTACATCCCCCTCGGCGGCAACCGTCGCGGCGAGGTGCGCACCTACGTCAACCTGTTCCTCACGATGGTCATCGGCGGCTTCTGGCACGGGGCCAACTGGACGTTCGTGGTGTGGGGGGCCATCCACGGTGGCGGTCTCGCCGTGGAACGCCGGATCAAGGAGGCCTGGGCCCGCCGGGAGCGCCCGCTCGGCGTCCCCCGCCCGGTCGTCGTCGCCATCCAGTGGCTCGTCACCTTCCACGTGGTCGTGCTGGCCTGGGTCTTCTTCCGGGCCCGCGACTTCGCCAACGCCTTCGACGTCCTCGGCCGAATCTTCGTCTCCTCCGGCGCGCCGTTCACCATCACCGATGTGTCCGTCGCCGTGGTGGGGATCGCCGTCGTGCTGCTGCTCCTCAGCCAGTTCGTGCCGCCGGACGTGCCGCGGCGCATCGCCGTGCTCTTCGGCCAGTTCCCGCCCCTGCTGCAGATCGTCGGCGTCGCCGCCGCCCTCGTCGTCATCGACGCCTTCGGTCCCGAAGGCGTCGCCCCGTTCATCTACTTCCGGTTCTGACCCGTGCCCGACCTCCCCCCGCCCACCTCACCGCCCGACGAGGGCCCGTCGCCCTTCGATCCGGCCGGCGACGCCTACGGCCGCGCCGCGTCGGCACCGTCGGAGGCGGCCCCGGCCCCGCCCCCGCGGCCGGCCTCCCGGCCCGTGGTGAAGGTGGCGGTGGCGCGATCGGCCGGCCGCGGTCCTGCGGCCCCCGCCGCCGAGGACCCCACGCCCCGGGATCGGGCGCGACGGGCCGGCGCCGGCGGCGACGGCTGGGCCGGATCGGACCCCGAGGCGCGGTCCGGGGGGAGAGCGGGTCGCCGAGCCCCCGCCGACGGGCGCGCCGGCCTGAGCGGGGTGGCCGTCGACGACGTGGTGGCCTACGGCGAGCCGGTCGACATCTTCGACGGGCGCGGGCTGGCCAACCTCCTCTACTTCCGCTCGGCCCGCCCGGGGATGATGCCCGCCGGCATGGTGCTGGCCATCGTGCTCTGCGGGATGCTCGTGGCGATGATGGTCAATGCCGACGCCACGTTGCGCAAGAGCAACAGCAAGTGCAACGACTGCTGGCGTCACGCCGTGGCCGAGGCCGTCGCCTACACCTCGAACCTGATCCACGCCACCGCCCCCCGCCAGGCCCTCGACCGGGCCCGCAACGGTGGGAAGGAGCCCGACACGGGCACCGGCACCGGCACCGATCAGGGCCTCGACTCGAGCGAGATCGCTCGCCAGGCCGAGGCCGACCGCATCGCCGCCGGGGGCGGGGTGGCGGCCGGCCCATCGGGCACGGTGGCGGTGGCGGCGGCGGCCAAGCCGGCGATCCGCAAACCCGTGGCCACGGCGCCGCTGCACCTCTGGGTAGGTGGCGACTCGATCGTCGGTGCCTTCGGCCCGGCACTGCAGAAGGTGGTGAGCGACACCGGGTTGTTCACCGCGGTGAGCGACGCCCGACCGTCGACCGGCCTCACCCGTCGTGACTACTACAACTGGCCCAAGCACCTCTACGACGACGTGGTCCACGGCGGCTCACCGCCCGACGTGATGGTGATCATGTTCGGCTCCAACGACGTCCAGGGCATGCCCCTCCGTGGCAATCAGGGCTACGCCGAGCTCACCCCCGAATGGCTGCAGGAGTACCGCCAGCGGGTGCACGACACGATGAAGTCGTTGCGGGGCAAGGACGACGACCGTCTCGTGATCTGGATGGGCGCTCCCAAGACCGGCAATGCCAGGCTCGAGCGGGGGCTCGAGCGCCTCAACTACATCTACTGGTCGGAGGCGCAGAAGTTCCCCTACATCGTGTACTTCGACACGCCGGCCTTCCTCTCCAACCCCGACGGCTCCTACGCGGCCAGCCTCCCCAATGCCGACGGCAAGGTGCAGCTCCTCCGGGCCAGCGACAACATCCACCTCAACCAGGCCGGGGCTGACCGGGTGGCGTGGGCGGTGCTGAACAAGCTGTCGGGGTCCGTCGACCTCTCGGCCGCCTCGCTCGTGCAGCCGCCCGACAAGGTCGCCCCGCCCACGGTCAAGGAGCGCCCGGAGGTGCCCCGCCCGGCCGACTGGCCCGACAGCGCCGACCAGATCAACGAGTGACCCGCGCCGGCCCGGCGTCGGGTCGGCCGCTGGTCGGTCGCGGGTCAGCCGCGGGTGAGGGCGTCGAGGTGGCTGAGCACGTCGAGCGCCTCGGTCAGGCGATCGGCCATGGGCCCGGCGTCGGGGTCGTCGAGCCAGCGGTCGACAGCCGCCCGCATCGCCCCGAAGATCGCCGCGGTGAGCACCCGAGCGGCGAGATCGGGATCGTGGCCGGTGCCGTCGCGTAGGCGGCGGCGCACGATCCCGGCCACCACCGCCTCGATCTCGACCTGCTGGTCGAGGAACTTGGCCCGCAGCGCCGGGTGGGCGGCGGCGATGGCCATGCACCGGCGGGTCCGGTCGTCCTCGTCGGCGTAGCTGCCGGCCACCGCCCGCACGGTCTCCTGCAGCGATTCGATCAGCGGCTCGCCCGCGGGACGGGCGGTGAGGTGGGCCCGCACCGCCTCGATCCGTTCGATGTGGTCGTGGAAGAGCACGTCGTCCTTGGAGGCGAAGTACCGGAAGAACGTGCGGGGGGCGATGTCGGCGGCGGCGGCGATGTCGTCGACGGTGACGCGGTCGTAGCCCCGCTCCAGCATCAGGGCCAGGGCGGTGTCGGCGATGTCGCGGCGGGTGCGGGCCCGGCGGCGCTCACGCGTGCTGGACCCTGGAGCCACCCCGGGGCTGAGCGTCGTCGCCATGCCCGGGAGGGTACCCCGAAGGGCAGGATGCGCCAAATTGACAGTGCCTGCCACTTCTCCATAGCGTGCGCCGCATGCTCGCTCGCCTGGCCACGTTCTCCTATCGCCGCCGCTGGCTCGTCCTCCTGGCCTGGGTCGTGCTGCTCATCGGCATCACGGTCGGCGCCAACGCCGCCGGCAAGGCCTTCTCCCAGAACGTGCACCTCTCCGGGGCCGACTCCCAGAAGGCCATGGACCTGCTCGACCAGCGCCGCAAGGCCGATGCCGGGTCGAGCGCCGAGGTCGTGGTCAAGGCCGACGCCGGGGTGGCCGACCCGGCGGCGAAGGCCCGGCTGGAGGACCTGTTCGCGAAGCTGCGGGCCGTCGACGGGGTGGCGGCGCTGAAGAGCCCGTTCGACCCGGGCGGCGCCTTCCAGGTGGCCAAGGACGGCAAGATCGCGTTCGCCACGATCCAGTTCGCCGGGGCCACCAGTGCCGACATCAAGGCGCCGACGCTCAACGCCATCGAGAGCGCGGCCGACGCCGCCCGCGGCAACGGCATCCAGGTCGAGCTCGGCGGCTTCCTCTTCCAGAACCGCCGGCCGCCGGCCACGGAGGGCATCGGTCTGATCGCCGCCGTGATCATCCTGCTGATCGCCTTCGGCTCGGTGCTGGCGATGGGCCTCCCGATCGTCACCGCCCTCTTCGGCATCGGCGTGGGCTTCGGCGTGGTGAACCTCATGTCCCACGTGTTCTCGGTGCCGGAGTTCTCCACCCAGATCTCGGCCATGATCGGCATCGGCGTCGGCATCGACTACGCCCTCTTCATCGTCACCCGGTACCGCCAGGGCCTGCACGAAGGCCTCGAGCCGGAGCCGGCGGTCGTCCGGGCCATCGACACCGCGGGGCGGGCGGTGCTCTTTGCCGGTTGCACCGTGGTCATCTCGCTGGCCGGGATGCTCCTCATCGGGATCGACTTCATCCAGGGCCTCGGCCTGGCCGCCGCCGCCGTGGTCGCGGTCACCATGGCGGCCTCCCTCACCCTCCTCCCGGCCGTGCTCGGGTTCGTGGGTCGCAAGATCGACGCGTTGAAGGTGCCGGGCCTCGGGCGGCACGCCCACGGCACGCACCAGGGCTTCTGGTGGCGCTGGAGCCGCCAGCTGCAGCGCCACCCGTGGCCGGCGGCCATCGTCGGGCTCGCCCTGCTCCTCGGCCTCTCCATCCCCGTGCTGTCGATGCGGCTCGGCTCCTCCGACGCCTCCAACCTGCCCACCACCTCCACGGCCCGCCGGGCCTACGACCTCAAGGCCGAGGGCTTCGGGGCCGGCGCCAGCGGCCCGCTCGTCCTCGTGGCCGAGGTGCCCGACGGGACCAAGCCCGAGGCCCTGCTCCCGCTGCTCAAGGCGCTGCAGGCCACGCCGGGTGTGGCGCTGGCCGCGCCGCCGCAGGGGGTCAACAACGGGGTGGCGATCATGACCGTGATCCCCACCACGTCGTCCCAGGACGCGGCCACCTCCGAGCTCATCGCCCGACTTCGGTCCGACGTGATCCCCAAAGCGACCCAGGGCACCGGCATCGACGTCCACGTCGGCGGCGTCACCGCCCTCTTCGACGACCTGTCGGCCCAGCTCCAGTCCCGCCTCCCCGTGTTCATCGGAGTGGTGCTGATCCTCAGCTTCCTCCTCCTGCTCGTGGTGTTCCGCTCGGTGCTGGTGCCGCTCAAGGCCGTCATCATGAACCTGCTGTCGATCGGCGCCTCGTACGGCCTGCTCGTCGCCGTCTTCCAGGAGGGCATCGGCGCTTCGGTGTTCGGGGTGGGCAAGGAGGGGCCGATCGAGTCGTTCCTCCCGATGATGATGTTCGCCATCCTCTTCGGGCTGAGCATGGACTACGAGGTGTTCCTGCTGTCGCGCATCAAGGAGGAGTTCGACCGCACCGGCGACAACTCCGGTGCCGTGGCCGACGGCCTCAGCGCCACGGCCCGGGTGATCACCGCCGCCGCCCTCATCATGGTCACCGTGTTCGGGGCGTTCGTGTTCGGGGATCAGCGGGTGGTCAAGGAGTTCGGCCTCGGGCTGGCCATCGCCGTGCTGATCGACGCCACCATCGTCCGGCTCATCCTGGTGCCGGCCACGATGGAGCTCCTGGGCTCGGCCAACTGGTGGTTCCCCCGCTGGCTGTCGTGGCTGCCGGTGGTCCACGTCGAGGGCCTCGAGGCCCCCGAGCTCGACGGCGACGACGAGGACGACCTCCAGCCCACCGGCGTGCCGGCGAGCGCACCGGTCACGGGTGCGACGCGGTGACCGTGGTGGTGATGCCGCCCCGGACGTTCCAGAGGGTCTGCACCGTCATCCGGCGCGGCGAGATCGCGGCCACGAGGTCGTCGAGGATGCGGTTGGTGACGTCCTCGTGGAAGGCGCCCTCGTCGCGGTAGCTCCACAGGTACAGCTTGAGCGACTTGAGCTCCACCAGGAGCTGGTCCGGGACGTAGGTGAGCACCACGGTGGCGAAGTCGGGCTGACCGGTGACCGGGCAGAGGCAGGTCAGCTCGGGGGTCTCGCACCGCACCTCGTAGTCGCGGCCCGGGTGGGGGTTGGCGACGGTGACGAGGTCCTTCGAAGGCGACGTGGGCATGGGGCGAACGGTACTCAGCGCGCCGTCGGCCGCCACAACGGCAACCCGCCGCTGGCCGGGCGGGTGCTGACCCCGAGCTGCCAGTTGCACCAGGCCAGGACGTCGGCCAGCTCGTCGGCCTGCTTGTCGACGGGCTTGCCCTGCCCGTGGCCGGCCTTGGTCTCGATGCGCAGCAGCGTCGGGCGCCCGGCCTCCGCCGCGTTGGCGTGCTGCAGGGCCGCCGCCATCTTGCGGGCGTGCATCGGATCGACGCGGGAGTCGTGGTCGGCGGTGGTGAGCAGCACCGATGGGTAGGCCGTGCCGGGGGTGACGTGGTGGTACGGCGAGTAGGCATGGAGCCAGGCGAACTCCTCGGCCACGTCGGGGTCGCCGTACTCGGGCACCCACAGGCGGGCGATGAGGAAGCGGTGGTAGCGCACCATGTCGAGGAGGGGCACGGCGATCTGGGCGGCGCGGCAGAGATCGGGGCGCTGGGTGATGGCCGCGCCGACCAGCAGCCCCCCGTTGCTGCCGCCCCGCAACGCCAGCTTCTCCCGCGACGTGTAGCCGGAGGCGACGAGCCAGTCGGCGGCGGCGATGAAGTCGTCGAAGGCCCGCTGTTTGCGGTCACGCATCCCGGCGCGGTGCCAGGCCTCGCCCCGTTCCCCGCCGCCGCGGATGTTGGCCACGGCGTAGATGCCACCGTCGTCGCACACCGCCACCACCGCTGCGCTGTAGGACGGGCCCATGCTGATGGCGAACCCGCCGTAGCCGGTGAGCACGCAGTGCGTGGCCGGCCCCGGCTCGGTGGTGGCCGCCCGCACCAGGAACATCGGCACGTCGACCCCGTCGCCGGCCGGGTAGTGCACCTGCTCGACCACGTACTCGCCCTGGGGGCCGTCGCCCTCCAGGTCGTGCCGGTCGAGGAGGCTCCAATCGGCCAGCCAGCCGTGGGACCACCGGAACAGCGTCGGCGGGCGGGCGAAGGAGGTGAACGAGAAGTAGGCCTCGTCGCGCTCGCGGCTCCCGGTGAGCCCGGCCAGCGAGCCCAGCTCTGGGAGGCGGATCTCGTCGTGGTCGCGGCCGTCGTGGTCGTAGCGGTCGAGGTGGCTCACGGCCTCGTCCGAGCTCAGCACGACCAGGGAGCGCGACGTGGCCACGAAGGCCTCCATCACGCGGTCGGTCTCGGGCACGATCGTCTGCCACTCGTGGTGCCACGCCGAGGTGACCGGCGCCCGCACCATGCGGCCCCGGTCGGCGCCGAGGGTGGTGAGCCCGACCACGTGGTCGCCGAGCACGACGAACTGCGACACCGCCTCGGTGCCCTCGATCATCACCGTGTGGGCGCCGGAGGTGCGGTCGATCAGGTGGACGTCGACCCGGCTCCACCCCAGGCTGACGTGGACGAGCAGGTAGCGCCCGTCGCGGGACAGCGAGATGTTGGGCCAGGCCGTCTTGTCGGGCAGCGCCGACCACAGGATCTCGTCCTTGGTCGCCGGCTCGCCGACGCGGTGCCACCACACGGTGCGCCAGTAGCCGCGGTCCTCGTCGGGGATCGTGGTCGGGTCGGGGTAGCGGGTGTAGGCGAAGCCGGAACCGTCGGGCATCCACGCCACCGAGCAGGCCCGGGTGTTGGGGATGCGGTCGAGGAGGTTCCGGGTGGTGGCGACGTCGAGCACGTGCAGCGTGCTCTGCTCGTCGCCGCCGCGGCTGAGGCCATAGGCCACGAGCCGTCCGTCGGGCGACGGGTGGTACCAGTCGATCGCCGCCGTGGGATCGCCGGTGGCGAGGTGCGGGTCGACGAGCGTCTCGGCCTGGCCGGGCACCGTGCAGCTGCGCACCGACAGCACGGCCTGCTGGTGCTGACCCCAACGATCGAGGCTGAACACCCGCTCGCCGGCCACCTGGCAGGCGACGCTGGCGCCGGCCCGGAGGAGGGCGGCGAGGCGGGCATGGAGCTCGGACCGGTCGGGCAGCGCGTGCAGCACACGGTCGGTGCGGGCGTTCTGGCGGTCGACCCAGTCGCGCACCTCGGGCGCCTGGCCGTCCTCCAGCCACCGGTACGGGTCGGCCACGGGGACGCCGTGGACGGTGTCGACGACGTCGTCGCGCAGTGTGAAGGGTGGAGGCGGGATCTCTACCGGCACGTCGGGGCGTCCCGGGAGGGGCCAGCGTCAGCCGCGACCGCGGTTGGGCTTGGTGCCGTGGTTCGCCTTCTTCTTGCGGGCGTTGGTCTTCGACTTGTTGGTGCGCTTCGACATAGCCGGTCCAGGCTAGTGGCCCCACCCTGTGGGTGCGCAATGCACCGGCGGATGCGGGCGGGAGGGAGCGGCGAGCGCCGAGGTGACGCGCCGCCGTCCCGCTCGGGTGCTCGCGCCCTGGCGATAGGCTGCGCCCGATGGCGGAGGAGCATCGGCGTGGCACGGGAGCGGACGTCCGATCCTCCAACCGTTCGACGGTTCTGGGTATCAGCGCCGACTACCACGACGCTGCTGCGGCGCTCGTGATCGACGGTCGCCTGGTTGCCGCCGCGGAAGAGGAGCGCTTCACCCGCGTCAAGCACGACCCGTCCCTGCCCCGGCATGCGATCAGGTACTGCCTCGAAGCCGGTGGGGTGGGCCCCGGCGACCTCGATGCGGTCTGCTTCTACGACAAGCCCCTCACCACCTACGAGCGGATCCTGATCACCCACGCCCGTGTCGGCCCGGCCGGGGTCCGATCCCTCTCGAAGGCCGTCGCCGCGTTCTCGCGGTCGAAGCTCTGGGTTCCGTTGCGCATCGAACGGTTCTTGCGATCGCTGGGCCATCTCCGTCCGGTGGAGCTGCGGTTCGCCGAGCACCACCAGAGCCACGCCGCGTCGGCGTTCTATCCGTCCCCGTTCGAGCGTGCGGCCATCCTCACCTTCGACGGCGTGGGCGAATGGGCCACGAGCAGCATCTCGTGGGGAGCGGGGCATCGCATCGAGCAGCGACTCGAGCAGCACTTCCCCGATTCGATCGGGCTCCTCTACTCGGCACTCACCGCGTACTGCGGGTTCGAAGTGAACGATGGGGAGTACAAGCTCATGGGACTCGCCCCCTACGGCGAGCCCACCTACGCCGACGTGTTGCGCGACCGTGTGGTCCGCATCGGGAGCGATGGCGCAGTGCAGCTCGATCAGCGATGGTTCGCGTACCGGGCCGGCGTGCGCATGACCCATCCGCGTCTGGCCCAGTTGCTCGACGGCCCGCCCCGGCACCCCGATGCGCCCCTCACGCAACGCGAAGCCGACGTGGCCCGCTCCATGCAGGTCGTGCTCGAAGACATCGTGCTCGCCACCGCTCGTCACGCCCACCAGCTCACCGGAGAGCGTCGCGCCTGCTTGGCCGGCGGCGTCGCGCTGAACTGCGTGGCCAACGCGCGGTTGCTGGAGGACGGGCCGTTCGACGATGTGTGGGTGCAACCCGCGGCTGGTGATGCCGGTGGTTCTGTCGGCGCGGCGCTGTGGTGGTGGCACCAGCTGCAGGACAATCCGCGTGAGGTGGTCGCACCCGACGGCATGTCCGGCTGCTTCCTCGGGCCCGCGTTCTCCCACGACGCCATCGCCGCATGGCTCGACGAGAACGGGATCAGCTACGAGGCCCGGACCGATCTTCCCGCGCTCTGCTCCTTGGTGGCCGAGGCCCTCGATGAGGGCCAGATCGTGGGGTGGTTCCGCGGGCGGATGGAGTTCGGCCCGCGCGCGTTGGGTCATCGATCGATCCTGGCCGATCCGCGCGACCCAGCGATGATCGCCACGATCAACCAGGTGGTGAAGCTGCGGGAGGGCTTCCGTCCGTTCGCCCCCGCGGTGCTCGCCGAGCATGCGGCCGACTGGTTCGAGACCGGGCGGGAGCTCCCCTACATGCTCTTCACCTCCCGCGTGCGCGAAGACCGACGGGTTCCCGCCATCGTCGGCGGGGGAGGCCCCGGACCCGCCGACCCCGACGGAGCGGTCCCCGACGCCCGAGGCGATGGCGATTTCGCCCGCCGCCTCGGTTTGGCCAACTCGGCGATCCCGGCGTGCACCCACCTCGACCTGTCGGCACGGGTCCAGACCGTCGACTCGGGCCGCAACCCCGACTTCCATGCGCTCCTGTCGGCGTTCCACGAGCGCACCGGTTGCCCGGTCGTGCTCAACACCTCGTTCAACCGGCGAGGCGAGCCCATCGTCCGTTCTCCCGCCGATGCGCTGCGCTGCTTCACCGAGGTGGCGCTCGACGTGCTCGTCCTCGAAGGTTGCGTCGTCCGCCGCCGCGATCTCCCCATCGACCCGCTCCGGAACCGCGAGGCTGCGTCATGATCGTCGTCACCCGCAACGTCCTCCGCACCCTCGTCGACCTGTCGCTCTACGCATCGCGCACGGGGCGGTGGTGGGTCCCGGTCCTCACGGTGGTGCTGGCCGTCGCCACGGTCCTCATCCTCGTCATCAAGACGGTGGTCCCCGCCGCGGTGTACGTCCTGTTCTGACCATCGTGATGTCTCTGTCGTACACGGATCCCTGGTCCACCGACGCCCCGACGAAGCCGGATCGTCGCGTGCCGGTCAGCCTGATCGGGGCCGGCGCGGTGGCGGCGGTGGCCCTGGGGGCGTTCGCACCGGCGCTGCTCTCGTGGCGCGCCGGCCATCGGCGCCACGCCCTCGTGGTGATCCTGGTCGCCGGGGTGTTCGAGCTCGCGCTGGTGCTGGTGGAGCGGTGGCGGAAGGCCGGACCTGCGGGCTTCGGAGCGCCGTTGGCCGTGGCCGTCGCGTCGGTGGCCCTGGCCCCGGCCGCCATCGGGCGCGCCACCACGGCGGGAGCACTCCTCGCGGTCGCGGTTGCCCATGGGTGCCTCCTCGGGTGGCCGCACATCAGCAGCGCGGCTGCACGCTCGAGCCATCGGGTGGCTGCGCTCGCGCTCCCTCTGCTCGTCGCCGCGCAGCTCTCGTGGGTTCGGGACGGGCGCAGGATCGTCACCGCATCTGCCCTGGTCGTGGCCCTGGGGCTCGTGGCGCTCCATCACCTGCGGCCCGGCGTCTACGACCGTGTCGATGCGGTCCTGCGGCGAGCCCTGGTCGCCATCTCGGGCGCGTTGGGGGCCGCGGTGCTCTTCGTGCTGGCGGCACTCACGCTCTACCTCCCCGGCCTGATCAGCCGGTGCGCCCGGCGGGCCGCACACCCGCGGCGACCGGCGTTCAGCACCACCGGGACGTGGACGGTCCGAACCGCCGGCGTGGCCGATGTCCGACGCGATGCCCGCCGACCCTTCGCCACCACGGAGGCCCCCGATCGCCATCGCCGCCACCTCGTCGGCGTGGTGGTGGCCTTGCCCCTCCTCCTGGTGGCCGCGCTGGTGGTGAAGCCGATCCGAGATCGCAATGGCGGCGCGCCGGCGGCCCCGGCACCCAGCGCCGAAGCCGCGTCCCGGGCACCGATCATCATCAAGAACTGGAACGATCCCAAGTACCGCGACCTTCCTGCCTTCGCCGGCGCCGACTGGGCCGACGACCTGCAGCGGGAAGAGAACCGTCTTTCCGGCAGCGTCGACGGACGGTACATCCACGTCTCCGGCGGCATCCGGCGGAGCTTGCCCCCACCGGCCTGCCCCTGCCGGCGGGTGAAGGTGTGGCTGTACGGCGGATCGGCCGCCTTCGGCATCGGCCAGCGTGACGACCACACCATCGCCTCCTCGCTCGTCGAGCAGGCCGCCTCCCAGGGCCTGTCGCTCGACATCGACAACATGGGTGTTCCCGGGTTCACGATCTGGCAGGACTTCGAGAAGTTCTCGGCCCGCCTCGCGTTCGGTTCGGCCCGGCCCGACATCGCCATCTTCTACGACGGCTTCAACGACGTGACCGGGACCGTCTTCCACACCGGGCTCCATGGTCCCGACCGGTGGGCACCCACATTGTTGACCGTCGACGAGACGGTGGAATACAACCAGAAGGACTCGCCGACCCTGGCGCCCTACGGGGGTCCGGCGGCGATCGCCCGACTGGCGATCGACAAGTACGACGGCGTGCGGCAGCGGATCCAGGACCTGGCCACGGGCGCCGGCATCCCCGTGCTGTTCGTCTTCCAGCCCGACGCCTTCGGTTCGCGGCACCAGGTCTCGGGCTTCGCCGAGCTGGCGGGCACCACCGTGGAGCGCATGATGTCCTCGGAGCTCGCGCAGACCTTCGCCGAGGCGAGCAAGATCGTTCCGCCCGGGGTCCGGAACCTCCGCTCGCTGCTCGACGACGAGCCGTCGATGGTGTTCACGGGGCCGGTCCACACCAACGAGAAGGGGGCGTCGCTGGTGGCCACGGCCATCCTGCCGGATGTGGTGCGTGTGCTCGATGGGCAGCCCACGCCGACGGGCACAGCGGTCCCGTCGGGCAGCTCGGCCACGGCGAGGTCGCCTGGTGGTGGGTGAAGGGGTCCCGCCCCCGTGGTGGTTCGGGGCTCAGCCGGGGGAGGCCCAGGCCAGGAGGTCGTCGGCCGGCCAGGTGTTCACGATCCGGGCCGGGTCGATGCCGTGGACGGCGGCCTTGTCGCAGCCGTAGGCCTGCCATTCGAGTTGGCCCGGGGCATGGGCGTCGGTGTCGATGGCGACCCGGCAGCCGATCCGGAGCGCCAGGTCCAGCAGGTCGTCGGGCGGGTCCTGGCGCTCGGGGCGGCAGTTGATCTCGACCGCGGTGCCGGTCTGGGCGCAGGCCGTGAAGACCAGCTCGGCGTCGAAGGTCGAGGGCGCCCGCACCGGCTCGCGGTCCGATGCCGGCTGCACACCGTCGGAGGACAGCTTGCGCCCGGTGCAGTGCCCGAGGATCGCCACCTTCGGGTGGGTCACGGCCCGCACCATGCGGGTGGTCATGGTGACCCGGTCCATCGCCAGCTTGCGGTGGACGCTGGCGACGACCACGTCGAGCCGGTCGAGCAGGTCGTCGTCGAGGTCGAGGGTGCCGTCGTCGAGGATGTCGACTTCCATCCCGGTGAGGATCCGGAACGGGGCCAGCTCGGCGTTGAGGGCGGCGATCTCGTCGAGCTGGGCCAGGAGCCGTTCCCGGTTCAGCCCGTGGGCGATGGTGAGGCGGGGGGAGTGGTCGGTCAGCACCAGGTACTCGTGGCCGAGGGCCAGGGCGGTGGTGGCCATGTCGGCGATCGACGCGCCGCCGTCGCTCCACGTGGAGTGGCAGTGGCAGTCGCCCCGGAGGGCCCGGCGCAGCACCGCGCCGGCGTCGGTGGCCGGCGCCACGACCGCGGCCTCGAGGTCGGCGAGGTAGGCCGGGAGCCGACCCTCCACCGCTTCGACGATCACCTTGGCCGACGACTTGCCGATCCCGGGCAGGTCCTCGAGGGACCGTGCCCTGGCCCGCCGGGCCAGCTCGTCGGCCGGGAGCTCGGCCACGACGGCCGCGGCGCGGGTGAAGGCCTTCACCTTCGTGGTGGGTGCGAGCGACCGGTCGAGCAGGTAGCAGATGCGCTCGAAGGCGGCCACGGGATCGACGGGCGGCTCCAGCGGGCGGGGCTGCACGGCCATGGTCCGACCCTACCGGTCGATGGAGGCGGGGGGCAGGGCGGCCAGTAGGGTGCGGTCGATGGAACGCTTCGGGTTCGTCGGCCTGCCCAACGCCGGCAAGTCCTCCCTCTACAACGCCCTGGCCGGTGGCGGCGCGCTGGCCGCGCCCTACGCCTTCGCCACCAAGGACCCCAACGTGGGCGTGGCCAAGGTGCCCGACGACCGCCTCGACCGGCTGGCCGCCATGTCGAACTCGCGCAACGTGGTCCACGCCGCGGTGCAGTTCACCGACATCGGCGGCCTGGTGGAGGGGGCGAGCCAAGGTGAGGGGCTGGGCAACCGGTTCTTGGCCAACATCCGCGAGGCCGATGCCGTGGTGTTCGTGCTCCGGGCCTTCGAGGACGACGACGTGCCCGGCCCGGCGGACCCGCTGGAGCACCTCCGCGTGGTGGAGACCGAGCTGGCGCTGGCCGACCTCGAGGCGGTCGAGAAGCACGTCGAGAAGAAGAAGAAGGTGGCCAAGCTCGACCGGAGCCAGGCCGACGAGGCCGCGGCGCTGGAGGCGGCCTACGCCGTGCTGGCCGAGGGCACGCCGATCTACCGGAGCGAGCTGGCCGAAGACCAGCGGGAGCTGCTCCAGCCGTGGTTCCTGCTGACCAACAAGCCGGTGCTCGCCGTGGTCAACGTCGGCGAGACCGACATCGAGCGCATCCCCGAGAAGATCGCCGCGGTCGAGGCCGAGTTCGCCGGGAAGGGGGAGGTGATCGGCATGTGCGTCCAGCTCGAGGCCGAGGCCGCCCTGCTCACCGATCCCGAGGAGCGGGCCGAGCTGCTGGAGGGCTACGGGCTGGGCGAGGGCGCCCTCACCACCTTCATCCGCAGCGCCTACCACCTGCTCGGCCTCCGCACCTTCTTCACCACGGGGGAGAAGGAGTCGCGGGCCTGGACCTTCCGGGCGGGCTGGAAGGCCCCGCAGTGCGCCGGCGTGATCCACTCCGACTTCGAGCGAGGCTTCATCCGGGCCGAGGTGATCCACTGGGACGACCTGCTCGAGGTCGGGTCCTGGGCCAAGGCCCGGGAGTCGGGCAAGCTGCGGGTCGAGGGCAAGGAGTACGTCGTGGCCGACGGCGACGTGCTCGAGATCCGATTCAACGTCTGACGGCGGGACCGGAGCCCGGGGTGCAGCACCGAGCCGGAACGCAGGGGAGGGGACGGTAGCGGTGGCGTGGCTCGTGCGCGACGGCCGGGTGCTGGCCTCACTGGAGATCGCCGGGTCCCGGCGGGCGCGGATGCGCGGCCTGCTCGGCCGGTCCGGGCTCGACGGCGCGCTCCTGTTGCGCCCGGCCGCCAGCGTCCACACCGTCGGCATGCGCTTCGCCATCGACGTCGCCTTCGTCGACCGCGACCTGCGGGTCCTGGCCGTCAAGACGCTGGTGCCCAACCGGGTCACCGTGCCGGTGCGTCGGGCCCGGGCCGTGATCGAGGCCGAAGCCGGGACGATGGCGAGCTGGGAGCTCCGCCCGGGCGACGTGCTCGAGATCCGCGGCGACGAGAGCGGCGGCGACCGGCCCGATGGACCCGTCGACCCCGGGGACGACGATGCCTGATCCCGGGTCCCTCGGCCGGCTCGTGCTCGTCGGCACGCCGATCGGTGCGCTCGACGAGCTGCCCGAGCGGGCCCGGGCGGCCCTGGCCGCGGCCGACGTCCTGGCCTGTGAGGACACCCGCAAGCTGCGGTGGCTGCTCCGCGAGATCGGCGTGCCCGTGCCGCCCACGCTGGTCGTCGTCAACGACCACACCGAGGAGGGGGCGGCGACGGCGCTGGTGGCCCACGTCGCTGCCGGCCGCACCGTCGCCGTGGTGAGCGACGCCGGCATGCCCGGCGTGGCCGATCCCGGGGCCCGGGTGGTGCGGGCAGCCATCGACGCCGGGGTGGCCGTGGATGTCGTCAACGGGCCCTCGGCCTTCGTCCACGCCCTCCTCGTCAGCGGGCTGCCGATGGGCCGCTTCGCCTTCGAGGGCTTCCTGCCCCGGTCCGGCGGCGGGCGCCGCGCCCGGCTCGACGAGGTGGCGGCCGAGCCCCGCACCTCGGTGCTCTACGAGGCCCCTCACCGGGTGGCCGCCCTCGTGGCCGACCTGGCCGCCCGGTGTGGCCCCGACCGTCCGGTCGCGCTGTGCCGTGAGCTGACCAAGACCCACGAGGAGGTGTGGCGGGGCCCGCTCGGCGAGGCCGTCGCCCACCTCGACGCCCACCCGCCCCGGGGCGAGTTCGTCGTGGTGCTCGGGGGCGCGCCGGTCGGGCCGGGGCCCTCCGACGAGGAGCTCGCCGCTGCCGTGGCCGAGCGCGTCGCCGCCGGCTCGTCGCGCCGCGATGCCGCGGCCGACGTCGCCGCCCGCTTCGGCGTCCCCCGCAACCGCGTCTACGGCCTCCCGGGCTGAACCCCTTGGGTGCGTAAGGGTGCGCTATGCGCGCCCTTACGCACCCAAGGGATCCGGGCTGGGCCGCTACCCTGGCCGAGGTGTCGTTCCCCGAGCCGGTCCCCGAGTACGACGTCGTCCACGACGATCTCCCCGGCTTCGCGGGCTGGGACCTGCCCGGCGAGCCCTTCGGCTTCCTCCCCGGCGCGGCCGCCCTCGCCGACCCCCTCTTGGACGACGGGGCCCCGGTCGCCGAGCCGGGCACCCCGGGCGACGAGGCGCTCAGCCGGGCGGCGCGGGTCCGGCGGGCCGGCGCCACGGCGGCGGTGTTCACCGCCCTGGCCATGGCCTACAAGGAGGTGTTCGAGCCGGAGCGGGAACAGGAGGTGGTGGTCGAGGTCGACGCCGCCGAGCCCAACGACCTCCAGCCGGTCACCTTCATCATGGTGCCGGGCAACCCGCGGGCGAGCCGCGTGGTCATCCGGCGCTGGCTGTTCCCGTAGCGGGCACCCGCTCAGGGCACCGAGGCGACCTGCTTGCCGTCGGTCGACTCGACCACGAGCACCTTCTCGTTGACGACCACCACGCACTTGGTGCCGAACCAGCCCACCGGCACGGCCTCGTTGACCCCGGTGACCTTGCCCAGGGTGAGGGCGGGGTTGCTGCCGGCGGCCACGCCGCTGGCCGGGTCGAGCGCCTCGGCCGTGACGGTCACCGACGACTGGGCGTCGGACGTGATCACCAGCGTGCGCACCTTGCCGTCGGCCAGGCCGGTGGTGACCTTCACCTCGTTGCTGGAGAGGATGTCGCCGGCGCCGCGGTTGCTGCCGTCCATCGGCTCGGCCTCGCCGAAGCTCTTCTCCCACGCCTTCGTGCCGGTGGCGAGGTCGATGCCCCACACCGCCAGCTTGCGGGTGCCCCGCTGGTTCTGGGCGTAGACGATGGCCTTCCCGGCGATCGCCCCGACCGGCTGGAGCTGGTAGTCGGCGTCGGCCGAGATCTGCTTCCAGGCGCCGGTGGTGAGGTCGAGGGCGGCGAGCCCGTTCTGGCTCGACGACTCTGAGACGAGCAGCTGCCCCTCGCCGAAGGCGGTGTCGATCCCGCTGCTGAAGTTCAGCTTCGCCACCGGCGTGTTCCACACCGGCGCCGCCGGGTTGGCCAGCTCGTAGCGGGCGAAGCACCCCTCGAACACCCCGGTGCCCACGATGACGGCGGGAGCGAACGGGACGGCGATCACCGGCGAGTCGTAGCGGAAGTCGTCGGCGCTCGGACCGCTGCCCTTGCAGGTGGGGGCGATCTTGCCCTTCTCGGCCCCGTCGGCCCCGTTGACCAGCGAGATGTCGTACTTGCCCTTCTCGCCGTCGACCACCACCACGGTGTCGCCGACCACCACGGTGCGGGCGCTGGTGTCCTTCAGCTTCCGGCTCCACGCCGGCTTGCCGCTGGCCGCGTCGATGGCCTGGAGCTGGCCGTCGGCGGTGCGGGCGAAGACGCGGTCGCCGCTCACGGCCAGGCAGGTGGTGCGGCTGCAGTTGGTGCTGAGCTTGTCGGGGAGGGGGGCGGCCCACACGTCGGAGCCGTCGGCCAGCTTGATGGCCCGCACCTTCGACTTGTCGTCGAGGTAGGCGTTGGCCCCGTCGATCACCAGCTTGGTGTTGCTGTTGGCGTCGTCGAGGGGCTTGGACTGCCACGCGATCTTCTTGCCCGCCGTGTCGATGCGCACCAGCACGGTCTGGGACTTCTTGGCCGACTGGTCGTAGTAGCGGCTGAGCACGAGGACGTTGGGCGCCGCCGTGGGCTCGCCCGGCAGGATGGCCGACACCCCGACGGTGGGGTCGAGGTTGACGCCGTTGGACCCGCTCACGCCGCCGAGCCCGCCGCTGGAGGTGGTGAAGCCGGGCAGGCCGTCCTTGAAGGCCAGCCAGAGCGGGATCCCCACCGCGGCGATCACGACCACGGTGATGAACAGGCCGAGGAACAGGCTCCACTTGGCCGTCTTCACGCCGGCGTTGAGCATGGCGTCGATGGCCTCGGAGCTCGGGCCGGGGAAGCTGCCCATGACCGGCGGGACGTTGCCGAAGGTCATCGGCTGGTTGCCGAAGACGATCGTGAACCCCTGGGGCTGGGACGCCTCGCGCTGCACGTGGTAGACGGCCTGGCAGTACTGGCAGATCTGGGTGCCCTCGGCGGTGGGCGGCGGGAGCTTGGCTCCGCAGTTCTGGCACTCCCAACTGGTGGGGGCGCCGGCGCTCGGGTTGAAGGCCATGGTGGTCGGTTCCTCGTGGGTGCTGGCCGGGGGTCTCCCGCACGGTAGTTGTACGCCGCACCGGCCTCGTACCGCTTGAGTAGGCACTACTCATTCCGGGCCGGGCGGGCACCGTTCCTGAGTAACCAGCGCCGCGGCGCTTACGCGCCGGCCCGGCCGGGAACCGCTGCGGGGCGGCCGAGGGCCGGCCGGTAGTGTGCGACCGATGAGCGACCAGCCCGAGCCGCCGCGCTTCTACGTGACGACGCCGATCTACTACGTGAACGACGTGCCCCACATCGGCCACGCCTACACCACGGTGATCGCCGATGCCCTGGCCCGGTGGCACCGCCTGCTCGGCCACGACACCTGGTTCCTCACCGGCACCGACGAGCACGGCCTGAAGGTGCAGCGGGCGGCCGAGGAGCGGGGGATCGAGCCGCTGGCCCACGCCGATGCCACCAGCGCCCGGTTCCGGGAGGCCTGGGCCCTGCTCGACATCACCTACGACGACTTCATCCGCACCACCGAGCCCCGCCACCGAGCCGCTGTGCAGACGCTCCTCGAGCGCATCCGGGCCAACGGCCACATCTACGAGGCCACCTACGCCGGGCTCTACTGCGTGGCCTGCGAGGCCTACTACAACGAGGCCGACCTGGTCGACGGCGAGCAGTGCCCGATCCACCTGCGGCCGGTGGAGCACCTCGAGGAGGACAACTGGTTCTTCCGGTTGTCGGCGTTCGAGCAGCCCCTGCTCGACTGGTACGAGGCCCACCCCGACGCCGTGCAGCCGGCGGGCAAGCGCAACGAGGCCCTGGGGTTGATCCGCCAGGGCCTCGAGGACATCTCGATCAGCCGACGCGCCCTCACGTGGGGCATCCCGGTGCCGTGGGACCCCGACCAGGTCTTCTACGTCTGGTACGACGCCCTCACCAACTACATCACCGCCATCGGGTACGGCGAGGACGAGGAGCGCTTCGGCCGGTGGTGGCCGGCGGTCCACCACCTCATCGGCAAGGACATCCTCCGGTTCCACTGCGTGTACTGGCCCGCCATGCTGCTGGCGGCGGGGATCGAACCGCCGCACCGGATCCACGTCCACGGCTACCTGCTCGTGGGTGGCGAGAAGATGAGCAAGACCCGGCTCAACCAGATCTTCCCCGCCGACCTGGTCGAGGACTTCGGTGTCGACGGGTTCCGGTACCACTTCCTCCGCGACCAGCCCGTCGGTCCCGACGGGGACTTCTCCTACGAGGGGATGGTCGCCCGCTACAACGCCGACCTGGCCAACAACCTCGGCAACCTGCTCTCGCGCGTCGCCACGGTGGTGGCCAAGAAGTGCGGCGGGATCGGCCCCGCCCCCCGCCCCGACAGCCCGCTGGCCGCCGTCGCCGCCGACGCACTGGCCGAGACGGCGGCGGCCTGGGACGCGGTGCAGCCCAGCCGCGCCCTGGACGCCACCTGGCGCCTGATCCGCGAGGCCAACGCCCACCTGGAGGCCCACGAGCCTTGGAAGATGGACCCGGGCCCGGCGGTGGAGGCGGTGCTCGGCGACGCCCTCGAGGTGCTGCGGATCGTGGCCATCCTGGCCAGCCCGGCCCTCACCCGGGCCGCCCCCGAGGTCTGGACCCGCATCGGCCTCCCGGGCAGCCCCACCGAGCAGCGCCTCCCCGATGCCGCGGCGTGGGGCGGGTACCCGGGCGGCCTGCCCGTCGAGAAGGGCGCGCCGCTGTTCCCTCGTCGCGCCGCCGACGGCTGAGGGCGGGGAGGTGTCCGTGCCGGCCCGCTGGACCGACAACCACTGCCACCTGCCGGCCGACCTCGACGCCGCCCGCGCCCTGGTCGAGGCGGCGCGGGCGGCCGGGGTCGAGCGGTTCGTCGACGTGGGCTGCGACGTGGCCCAGTCCCGGGAGGCCGCCGCCCGCGCCGCCGCCATCGCGGGGGTCTCGGCCTCGGTGGGCATCCATCCCCACGACGCCCGCACGGCCTACCGGACCGACGCCGCCGGCGAACCCGTCGGCCCGCCCGATCTCGCCCCGATCGAGGCCCTGCTCGGGCGGCCCGGGGTGGTCGCCGTCGGCGAGGCGGGCCTCGACTACCACTACGACCACTCGCCCCGGCCCCAGCAGCGGGAGGTGTTCGCCGCCCACATCCGGGTGGCCCACCGTCACGACCTGCCGCTGGTCATCCACACCCGCGAGGCGTGGGCCGACACGTTCGCCATCCTCGACGACGAGGGGGTGCCCCGCCGGGCCGTGCTCCACTGCTTCACCGGGGGGCCCCATGAGGCCGAGGCGGCGCTGGCCCGTGGCCTTCACCTGAGCTTCAGCGGGATCGTCACGTTCCCGTCGGCGCCCGAGGTCCGGGAGGCGGCGCGGCTGTGCCCGGACGACCGGTTCATGGTGGAGACCGACGCGCCCTACCTCGCGCCGGTCCCGTTCCGGGGCCAGAAGAACCGGCCAGAGTTGGTGACCCACGTCGGTGCCGCCGTCGCCGAGGCCCGCGACCGGCCCGTGGAGGATGTGGCCGCCGTCACATGGGCGACGGCCAGCCGGTTCTACGGCCTCGACTGACCAGAGCCGCGCCATCGGGGGCGAGCGGCACGGGCCCGGCGCCGGCGTGTATGGGGGATCGCGCGTCCGTTCGATGACGTTCGTGACTGGCGCGTTGCGAAAGTTGCGAAAGGGTTACGACCTCCCTACGGTGTCGGGCCGTGACCACTGTCGACAGGGCGCTGCCCCGCCGTACGGCCACCCTCGAGGCGGAGACTGTCATCGAGCTCGACATCGAGCGCGTTGACGAGTTCGACGACCCGCGCCGCCGCCGTCCGATCGCCCTCCGTGCCCTCGGTGCCGTCGCCTTCGTGGCGCTGGCCCTCACCGGCGGCGTTGTCGTCGGGGGCGGGTTCGGCGCCCGCACCGAGCGGGCCGACGGTCCCACCTCGACCTCCACCGCCCCCGCCGGCGACCGCGCCGCCGAGGTGCTCCCGGGCGGGGCCCCGGGCCGGGCCGCCCGGGCCACGATCGCCGTGAACCCCTTCGCCGCCGGCGGACGCGCCTCGGGTGACGTGGTCGACAGCGAGCCCGAACCGGAGACGGTGCCGGAGGACACGACGACCGCCCCCGAGGCCCCGAGCTCGAGCGTCGCCCCGACCTCGGCCGCCGCCGCCGTCGCCCCCACCACCCTGCCCGAGCGGGCCCGGCTCGCCCTCGCCGCTCCTACGACCTCCACCACGGTCAAGCTCCCCACCACCACGGCCAAGCCGACGACCACCACGGCCGCGCCGGTGCCGACCACCACGGCGGCCATAGGGTCCAACGACGCGGCCATCCTCGCCTGCATCCGCCGGCGGGAGTCGGGCGGCAACTACAGCATCGTCTCGGCCAACGGGCTCTACTACGGCGCCTACCAGTTCACCCTCTCGACCTGGGACAGCACGGCCCGCCACGCCGGCCGTGGCGATCTCGTCGGGCGCAAGCCCAACACCGTGGCCCCCGCCGATCAGGACGCCCTGGCCCTCGACCTGCTGCACTGGCAGGGCCTCGGCCCCTGGGGCGGGCACTGCCCCTGACCCCCGGCCCGCGGCCGCCCGGTCCGGACACGGCGTCGCCGCACGGTCCCGTCGTCCCGGCGCCGTCCCGCCCGGGCAGACTGCTCCGGTGACCCTCACCCGCTCCGAGGTCCGCGCCCTGCTCGACCGGCACGGGCTCGAACCGAGCCGCGCCCTCGGGCAGAACTTCGTCGTCGAGCCCAACACGCTCCACCAGATCGTGCGGCTGGCCGGCGTCTTGCCGGGGCAGCGGGTGGTGGAGATCGGGGCGGGCCTCGGGTGCCTCACCCTGGCCCTGGCCGAGGCGGGGGCGGCGGTCACCGCCGTGGAGATCGACCGGAACCTCCTGCCCCTGCTGCGGGACGTGGTGGCCGGCCACGACGTCACCGTGGTCGAGGGCGACGCCCTGACCCTCGATTGGGCCACCGTCCTCCCGGCGGGCGGCGGCCCGGTCGCTCTCGTCGCCAACCTCCCCTACAACGTGGCCACGCCGCTCGTGCTCGACCTGCTCGACGGCGTCCCCGCCCTCGATCCGATGCTGGTCATGGTCCAGCGCGAGGTGGGCGAGCGGCTGGCCGCCGGGCCGGGGACACCGGCGTACGGCATCCCGTCGGTCAAGGTCGCCTACTGGGCCGAGGCGTCGGTCGTGGCCCAGGTGCCGGCCACGGTGTTCCACCCGCAGCCCAAGGTGGCCTCGGTCCTGGTGTCGATCCGGCGTCGACCGGCCGGCCCGGCCACGCCCGCCGATCCGGCGCTGCTGTTCCGGCTCGTGCGGACCGCCTTCGGGCAACGGCGCAAGATGCTGCGCCGCTCCCTCGCCGCGCTGGTCGCCCCGGACGCCTTCGCCGAGGCCGGGGTCGACCCCGAGGCCCGACCCGAGACCCTCGACGTGGTGGCGTGGGGCCGGCTGGCCGATGCCGTGGGCGGGGTCAGGCGCTGAGCGAGGCGTCGGACCGGCCGTTGCACGCCTCCGCCTCGCTGTGGTCGAGCGCCTCGATCATCGCCTCGAGGGCCCGTTGCACGGGCGCGAGGTCCCGAGGCGCCACCGGGTCGATCACCACCCGGCGCACGCCGGCCAGATGGTCGGGCCAGGCCTTCTTCAGCGCCCTGAGTCCGGCCGGCGTGAGCGTGGCCCAGACCCGCCGGGCGTCGTCCTCGCAGCGCTTCCGGGCGACGAACCCCTTCGCCTCGAGCCGGTCGACCCGGTAGGTGAGGCGGCTCTTGGAGACGAGGGCCTTCTGCGCCAGATCCGTCATCTTCAGGCGCCGGTCGGGCGCCTCCGAGAGGAAGGCGAGGATCTCGTAGTCGGCCAGGCTCAAGTCGTGCTTGACGACGAGGTCGCGGTCGAGGTGGTCGAGGCTCCGGCTGGCGGCCTGGATGAACGCCACCCAGGCGCCCAGCTCGGCGGCGGAGAGCGGGGCGGGCACATGGCCACGGTAGCGAACGGCGGCCACCGGTGCTCGAACGCTGCCGGTGGCCGCCGCGAGGCGCTGTGTGAGGGTTCGGGCCGGGCCCGGTCCGACGGCCCGCTCAGTCCGAGGCAGGCGAGGCCTCGACGTCGAGCTCGATCTGGACCTTCTTGCCGACCAGCACCCCGCCGTTGGCCAGCGGGGTGTTCCAGGTGAGGCCCCAGTCCTCGCGGTCGAACTCGCCGCGTGCGGTGAAGAAGGCCTTGGGCTGCCCCCAAGGCGTCTCGGCCACGCCGGCGAACTCGACGTCGAGCACGAGCGGCCGGGTCACGTCCCGGATGGTGAAGTCGCCCGTGACCCGCCAGCCATCGCCGTGGGGCGCCACCGCGGTGCTCCGGAAGGTCAGCACGGGGTGGGTCGCCACGTCGAGGAAGTCGGGGCTCTGCAGGTGGCCGTCGCGGCTCTCGTCACCGGAGCTGATGCTGGCCGCCTGCAGGTCGACCTCGAGGCTGGAGTCCTCGGGCCGCTCGCCGATCACGATCCGGGCGTCGTAGTCGGTGAACCGGCCCCGGACCTTGGCCACCATGAGGTGTCGGGCGACGAACTCCACGGTGGTGTGGGAGGGGTCGACCTCCCATCGGCCGGCCGCCGGGATGGTGCGGCCGTCGACGGTGCGGGTCAGGGAGGGGGACAGGGTGTCGGTCATCGGAAGCTCCTTCGTCGTTCCCTCGGGGGGAGGGGGGATGTCCGGTGTAACCGAGCCGCGACCGGATCTATTTCAGATTTGAACAATTTGCGTCCGAGGGCGCGGAGGCCGGGCCGGGGAGGGCGCCGCTGCTACGGTCCGCCCGTGCGTCCCGACGGCTCGCCGATCCTTCCCGTCCGACTGGTCGCTCCGGCCAAGCTCACCCTCTCGCTCCGGGTCACCGGGGTGCGGGCCGACGGCTTCCATCTCATCGACGCGGAGATGGTCACCCTCGATCTGCACGACACGATCGACCTGCGGGAGGGCACCGGACTCGAGGTCCTGGCCGCCGACCGCGGCTTCGCGGTGGCGGGCGGGGGCGACAACCTCGTCAGCCGCGCCCTGCGATCGGCCGGCATCGACGCCCACGCCCGCATCACCAAGCGGATCCCGGCGGGCGCGGGGCTCGGCGGCGGTTCAGCCGACGCCGCCGCCGTGTTGCGTTGGGCCGGGGCCACCGACCTCGCCGCGGCCGCCCGGCTCGGCGCCGACGTGGCGTTCTGCGTGGTGGGGGGCCGGGCGCGCGTCAGGGGGATCGGTGAGATCGTCGACCCGCTGCCCTTCGAGCCCCGGACGTTGACTCTCGCCACCCCGCCCTTCGGGTGCAGCACGCCGGCGGTGTACTCCCGCTGGGACGAGCTCGGCGGTCCGACCGGCGACGGCCCGAACGACCTCGAGGCCGCAGCCCTCAGCGTCGAGCCCCGTCTCGCCGCGGCGCGCGACCGCCTGGGGGCGGCGACGGGTCAGGTGCCGGTGCTGGCCGGGAGCGGCTCCACGTGGTTCGTGGAGGGGGCGTACCCGGGGGAGGGCCTCGTGGTGGCCCACACCGTGCCGGCAGGCTGGGACGGTTCGGTTACTTACCGGCAGCGCGACGCTGGAAACGGGTGCGCTTGAGGAGCTTCTTGTGCTTCTTCTTGCGCATGCGCTTGCGCCGCTTCTTGATCAGTGAACCCATGGCGGGCGACACCCTAGTGAACGGGCGCGGGGCCGAACCAAACCGGGGGAGCGTCGGGGGCCCGGAGCCGCCTGCCCGCCGGCTCGGTCAGCCGTGGGGCTGCTCGTCGGCGGTCAGCGCCCGGAGGAGCTCCTCGCCGTGCTCCACCACCGCCATGTGCCCCCCGCCGGTCCAGACGGTGCGGGTGGCCCCGGGGATGCGCCGGGCGAACTCGTCGGCGTGGTGCACGGGGATGGTGCGGTCCTGCTCGCCGTGGAAAACGTGGACGGGCACCCGGATCTCCTCGAGGTCGAAGCCCCACGGGTAGGTGAAGAGCCGGTAGTCGAGCACCACGCCTCGTGATCCCTGGCGGAACGCTTCCCGCAGGTAGGCCAGCGACTCCTCCGCCGTGCCCCGCGCCTCGAACTCGGCCCGGTCGCGGGGCGGGAGCGAGGTCTCGATCATGCGACGGGCCACGCCGGGCCGACGCCGGACGAACTCGGCGAGGAGGGCGAACATGGGCTTGGCCAACCAGGCCGCCCGGTGGGTGAGGCGGAGGGCTTCACGCTCGGTCCGGCCGAGCCCGACGAGGGCGCCGTCTCGGTCGAGGGGCGCGATGCCGTTCACGATCGCCGCGCTCGACACCCGGTCGGGGAGCTCGACCGCGCAGGCCAGGGCGTAGGACGCGCCGCCGGACCACCCGGCCACGGCGAACTGCTCGGCCCCTAGCTCGTCGGCCAGGGCGGCCATGTCGGCCGGCCAGTCGAGGATGCCCCGGTTGGGCAGGTCGTCCGAGAGCCCGATGCCGGGGCGGTCGGGGGCCACCGCCCGCACCCCGAGGGCGTTCGCCGCCGGTTCGATGAAGTCCCACACGCCCCGCGAGCTGGGGGTGCCGTGGAAGAGCAGGACCAATGGTCCGTCGGCGGGGCCGTGGGTCCGGTAGCCGAGCCGCCGCCCGTCGGGCAGCAGCATGACGTGGTCACGGGGATGCAGGGTCGTGGTGGGACGGGGCACGGTGGTGTCGCTGAACGTGGTGGATCGGGCCGTCACGGTGGGGAACCTAGTGCGTGGCCGTCAGCCGCCGGTGGCTCGGGGGCAGGGACTCGAACCCCGAAGAGGAGGACCAAAACCTCCCATGTTGCCAATTACATCACCCCCGAAGGTGAGGGTTGCAGGGTAGTCCCCCGTCGCTGGACCCGGGACCCCTCTTCCCCGTGGGTGCGCAATGCATAGCTCCGCGATGCATTGCGCACCCACAAGGGGGCGGGTTGGGCGGACGGGACTTTCGGCCCTGTGCGATGGGTCACAGGAGGAGTCTCATAGTCATTGACTATGAGACTTGAGATCACCAGGAAGGCCGACCTCGCCACCCGGGCACTGCTCGTGCTCGCGGCCGAGGATCGCCGGCTGAAGGCCAGCGAGCTGGCCGCCCGGCTCGGCACCACGGCCGGCTTCCTGCCCCAGGTGCTCGGTCCCCTGGTGGAGCGGGGGTGGGTCGGCTCCGAGCCCGGACCGACCGGCGGGTACCGGCTCGAGGCCGACCCGCGGCAGCTCTCGGTGCTCGAGGTGGTCGAGGCCGTCGACGGCCCGACCGAGACCGGCCGCTGCGTGCTCGAGCACCAGCGATCCTGCGGCACCGACGGCGCCTGCGCCCTGCACGCGGCCTGGGCCCGGGCCCGGACCGGCCTCGTGGAGGAGCTGCAGGCGACACGGCTGGCCGATCTCGCCGGGCTCGCCGCGCCGGCCACTGGGCGGAGGGCGTGATGGCGGCGCCGCTGCGGTCCGGGCCCCCGGAGGTCGACCGGGCCCTCCCCGGCCCTCGACCTTCCTGGCGCGAGGTTGCCATGCCCCGCGAGCACGGCGGGTGGGGCCTCACGGCCGAACCGGTCGTGCTCGGCCTCATCGTGCGGCCCAGCGGGGCCGGCGTCCTGCTCGGCCTCGCTGCAATCGTGGCCTTCGTGGCCCGGACCCCGCTGCGGGTCGTCCTGGTCGACCGCCACCGTGACCGGCGCCGCGACCGCACCGTCCTCGCCGGCCGCATCCTGGCCGCCGAGCTGGGGACGATCCTGGTGCTCGGGACGGGCGCGCTGGTCTCCGCTTCGGCGCCGTTCCTCTGGCCCGTCGTCGCCGCTGTCCCGCTGGCCGGGGTCGAGCTGTGGTTCGACCAGCGCAGCCGCAGCCGGCGGCTCGTCCCCGAGCTGGCCGGCACCGTGGCCATCGGCGCCGTCGCCCCGGCCATCGCCCTGGCCGGCGGGGCGCCTGCTCGGGTGGCCGCCGGCCTGTGGCTGGTGGTCGCGGCGCGGGCCGTGGCTTCGGTGCCCTTCGTGCGGGTCCAGCTCCAGCGGGCCCGGCACCCCGAAGCCACGGCCCTGCCCGCCGTCGCCGTCCAGGGCATCGCCGTCATCGCCGTCGTGGCCGGCTGGGCGGCGGGGGCCGTGCCCGTCGCCGCCGTCGTGGCCGTGGCCGCCCTCGCGGTGGCCCAGGTGGCCCTCGTCCGGCGGCCACCACCCCGGGCCGCCCTCGTGGGCGCCCAGCAGGTCGTCCTCGGCCTCGCCGTCGTCCTCACCGCCGGGCTCGGCGCCATCGCCCCATGATCGGAGCGCTCCCATGTCCCACCCCCTGACCGCCGCCAGCACCCTCGCCGAGGTGGCCGACCGGCATCCCGATGCGCCCGGCCTGCTCGAGGCCCACGGGCTCGACTACTGCTGCGGAGGGAGCCGCACGCTGGCCGAGGCCTGCGCCGAGCAGGGGGTCGATCCCGAGGTGGTGCTGGCCGTCATCGACGGGGCCGCACCGGGCGCGTCGGCGCCGGCCTGGCGGGACCTCGGCCCCGGCGCGCTGGCCGACCACATCGAGGCCACCCACCACGCCTACCTGGCCCGGGAGCTGCCCCGGCTCGACGCCCTGGCCGAGAAGGTCGCCCGGGTGCACGGCGAGCGCCATCCCGAGCTGGCCGGCGTGGTCGCCGCCCTCCGGGCCGTGCGGGCCGAGCTCGAGCCCCACCTCCTCAAGGAGGAGCGGGTGCTGTTCCCCATGATCCGGGAGCTCGACGGCGCCGAGCGGTTGCCGTCCTTCCACTGCGGGTCCGTCCGGAACCCGATCGCGGTGATGTTCGCCGAGCACGAGCAGGCCGGTGACCTGCTGCGGGCCCTGCGCCACGCCGCCCGTGACTTCGCCGTGCCCGACGACGGGTGCGCGAGCTACCAGGCCCTCATGGCCGGCCTCGAGGCACTCGAGGCCGACACCCATGTCCACATCCACAAGGAGAACAACGTGCTGTTCCCGGCCGTCTTCGGCCTCGAGCGGCGCCTGTCAGAGGAGGAGGCCAGCCATGGCTGAAACGACCACCACATCCCCCGGCGGGGCGGGAGGGAGAAGCGCCTTCGGCGCCTTCGCCGCCCTCACCTCGGCCCTCGCGCTGTTCATCGCCGCCATCAGCGTCGTGCTCGTGAACAGCAAGGACGGCGGTGCCACCAAGGCGTCGTCGGGCTCGGCCCAGACGGTCGAGGTGAAGCTGAGCGAGTTCGCCATCACCCCGAAGGTGATCTCGGTGCCTGCCGGTGCCGTGAAGCTGTCCGTGACCAACGGCGGCGCCCAGATCCACAACCTCGAGATCCCCAAGCTGAAGAAGAAGACCAGCGACATGGCCGGCGGGAAGACCGAGGTCCTCGACCTCGGCGACGTCGAGGAGGGCACCTACGAGGTGCTCTGCAACATCCCCGGCCACGGCGACGCGGGCATGACCGCCAGCCTGGTTGTCGGGGGCGCGGCCGGTGCGTCGGCGGGCGCGGCCTCGTCCTCGGGCGGGATGATGATGGCCGGGATGGGGACGAGTGGCGCCAACCCCGCCGACCAGACCATCGACTTCAACGCCACCCCGGCCAAGGACTTCCAGGCCCGCGATCCGAAGGCCCCGGCGCCGTTCTCCGGCACGGTCCACGAGCTGACGCTCGAGACCCGGGAGGCCGAGCTGGAGATCGCCCCCGGGGTCAAGCAGACCATGTGGACCTTCAGCCTCGAAGGTCAGGCGCCGACGGTGCCCGGCCCCGTGCTGCGGGGCAAGCTGGGCGACCGCTTCAAGGTGACCCTGGTCAACAAGGGCAAGGTCGAGCACTCGGTCGACTTCCACGCCAGCCGGGTGGCCTGGAACGACAAGATGCGTTCGATCAAGCCGGGTGAGTCCCTGGTGTACGAGTTCACCGCCGACTACGCCGGCATCTACATGTACCACTGCGGTACCGCACCGGCCCTGCACCACATCGGCAACGGCATGTACGGCGCCGTCATCATCGACCCGCCCAACCTGCCCCCGGTCGACCACGAGTACGTCCTCGTCCAGAGCGAGCTCTACACCGGCCCCGCCGGCCAACCGGGCGACCTCAACAAGATGAAGAAGGACCAGTGGGACGCCGTGGTGTTCAACGGCTACGTCAACCAGTACAAGGCCCAGCCCATCCGGGTCGAGCCCCAGGAGCGGGTCCGGGTGTGGGCGCTCGACGCCGGGCCGTCCGAGAACTCCTCCTTCCACGTCGTCGGCACCATCTTCGACACCACGTGGAAGGAAGGCACCTACCTGCTCCAACCCGACGCCCGGCGGGGCGGCTCGCAGACCCTCGACCTGCAGCCGGCCCAGGGCGGGTTCGTGGAGTTCAGCTTCGCCGAGGCCGGGCTCTACCCGATCGTGACCCACAAGTTCAGCAACGTGGCCCGCGGCGCCCTCGGCCTGTTCCAGGCCGGTGAGGTCAAGACGGCCCCGGCCGGCGGTCACTGACCCCCGGCCGGGCTCGCCGGCCACCACCACGATGGGACCCGTACCGGTCGGGTCCGGCGAGAGCGCCGGGCCCGGCCGGTACGCCGCGTCGGGGTCCCGACGGGCTAGAACAGATCCATGACCGACCCGACCCGACGGCCGCTCTCGGCGGTGGTGCTCGCCGCCGGCGAGGGCACCCGCATGCGGTCGTCCCGCCCGAAGCCGCTGCACCTGCTCTGTGGGCGGGCCATGCTGCTCTACGTCCTCGACAGCATGGCCGACTGCGACCTGCAACGAGCGGTGATCGTCGTCGGCCACGGTGCCGAGCGTGTCACCAAGAAGCTCCAGGAGCAGGAGCCCGACATGGTGCTCGACTTCGTGGAGCAGCACGTGCAGCGGGGCACCGGCGACGCCGTCAGCGTCGGCCTCACCGCCCTGCCCGACGAGGAGATCGACGACCCCGACGCCGACCTGCTCGTGCTGCCCGGCGACACCCCGCTGCTCCGGGCCGCCACCATCGCCGCCCTCGTCCGCCGGCACCGCGAGACCGACGCCGCCTGCACGCTGCTCACCGCCCGGGTGCCCGACCCCACCGGGTACGGCCGGGTGGTCCGGGGCCGCGACGACCGCGTCCGTCGCATCGTCGAGCAGTCCGACGCCACCGACGAGGAGCTGGCCATCGACGAGATCAACACGTCGATCTACTGCTTCCGCCAGTCGGTGCTGGCGCCGGCCCTGCGCCGGCTGAGCCCCGAGAACGCCCAGGGCGAGTACTACCTCACCGACGTGGTCGAGGTGCTCCACGACGCCGGCTACCCGGTCGTGTCCCTCGTGGCCGACGACCACCGCGAGACCCAGGGCGTCAACGACCGGGTGCAGCTGGCCGAGGCCGAGGCCGAGCTGCGACGGCGCACCAACGAGGAGTGGCTCCGGCGGGGCGTCACGATGCTCGACCCGGGCCGCACCTACATCGACGCCACCGTCGAGCTCGGCACCGACGTCACCCTGTTCCCGGGCACCATCCTGCAGGGACAGTGCGTGATCGGGGAGGGGAGCGAGATCGGCCCCGACACCCGCCTCGTCGACTGCGTCGTCGGCACCCGCAGCGTGGTGGAGATGACCAACGGCCGCGACGCCGTGGTCGGCGACGACTGCCACGTCGGCCCGTTCGCCGCCCTCGAGCCCGGCAGCAGCGTGCCGTCCGGCACCCGCACCGGCCCGTTCTACACTGCGTCGGGCGACGAGTCCGGCAGCGTCTGAGCGGGCGCAGGCCGCGTCGAGGACGGAGCAGTCACCGTGGAGCTGGTCACGAAGAAGCGGTTGCACCTCGTGTCGGGGCGCGCCAACCTGCCGCTGGCCGAGGAGATCGCGAAGGACCTCGGCGTCCCGCTCGGCGAGGCCAACATCGCCGAGTTCGCCAACGGGGAGATCCACTGCCGCTTCGGCGAGTCGGTCCGGGGCACCGACGTGTTCATCGTGCAGAGCCACGCCGCCACGGCGGAGATGTCGATCAACGACGCGGTCATGGAGCAGCTCATCATGTGCGACGCGGCCAAGCGGGCGTCGGCCAAGCGCATCACCGTGGTCTGCCCCCACTACGCCTACGCCCGGCAGGACCGCAAGAGCGAGGGCCGGGAGCCGATCACGGCCAAGCTCATGGCCGACATGTTCCGCATCGCCGGCGCCGGCCGGATCATCTCGGTCGACCTGCACTCCGGGCAGATCCAGGGCTTCTTCGACGGCCCGGTCGACCACCTGACGGCCATGCCCGTGCTCACCGACTACTTCTCCCAGCTCGAGGACGACGTGGTCGTCGTCTCGCCCGACGCCGGCCGCGTGAAGGTGGCGGAGCGCTACGCCCAGTCGCTCCACGCCGACCTCGCCATCGTCCACAAGCGTCGGCTCAAGGGCAAGAAGAACACCGTCGAGGCCAAGGACGTCGTCGGTGACGTGGACGGGCGCACCTGCGTCCTGATCGACGACATGATCGACACCGCCGGCACGATCGTGGCGGCGGCGGAGCTCCTCAAGGGCCACGGCGCCTCCGAGGTCTACGCCGCGGCCACCCACGGCGTGCTCTCGGGCCCGGCCATCGACCGCATCAAGAACTCGGCCATCGCCAAGATGGTGATCACCAACACCGTCCCGCTGCCGCCCGAGAAGCAGATCGACAAGATCGAGGTGCTCTCGGTCGCCGGCATCATCGCCGACGCCATCGACGCCGTGTTCGAGGACACCTCGGTGAGCGAGATCTTCGGCGGGGCCAACAACAGCTGACCGGCCGGGGTCCTCCGTGCCCGCCCTGCCGTCCACCCCCGCGCCCGCGCCGCGCCCGGGCGTGGAGGTCCTGTCCACCGACTGGCCGCTGCTCGGCCGTGAAACGGAGCTCGCCACGATCTCAGAGGCGCTCGGCGCGGCGGACGCCGCCGGCGTGGTGCTGCACGGGCCGGGGGGCGTGGGCAAGTCGCGCCTCGCCGTGGAGTGCCTCCGGCTCGGTGAGCAGGCCGGCTTCGCCACCGCCCGGGCCGTGGCTACCCGGGCCTCGTCCCAGATCGCCCTCGGGGCACTCGCTCCGCTGCTGCCGGAGCTGAGCGGGGAGCAGGCCGTCAACCTCCTCGGCGCCGCCCGCGCCGCCCTGGCCGCCCTCGCCGGCGACCGGCCGTTGCTCCTCTTCGTCGACGACGCCCACCTCCTCGACGACCTCTCGGCCTCGCTCGTCCTCCAGCTCGCCGGCGACGACGGGGTGTTCGTGCTCGTCACCGTGCGGGCCGGCGAGCCGGTGAGCGACGCCATCACCTCCCTCTGGAAGGACGGCGCGGCCCGCCGCATCGACGTGGCGCCGCTCCCCGACGGCGTGGTCGACCAGATCGTGCGCACCGTGCTCGGCGGCGAGGTGGGGGCCGACGTGGAGGCGTCGGTGCGCCGGCTGAGCGCCGGCAACCCGCTGGCCCTCCGGGAGCTGGTGCTCGGCGCGGTGGAGAGCGGCGCACTGTCCCGATCGGCGTCGGGCTGGCACCTCGACCGCCCGTTGGCGGTGTCGCCCCGCCTCGCCGACCTCGTGTCCGAGCGTCTCGGCTCGCTCGACGCCGCCGAGTCCGACGTGCTCGAGTTCGTGGCCCTCGGCGAGCCGGTGCCCCTGGCCGCCCTCGAGCGCCTGTGTCGGGCCGAATCCATCGAGGCGCTGGAGCAGCGCGGCCTGATCCGGGTCCAGGACGACGGCACCCACCTCGACGTGTTCCCCGCCCATCCCCTCCACGGGGAGGTCGTGCGCCACGGCATCGGCACCCTGCGCACCCGCAACGTGCTGCGCTCGCTCGCCGACGCGCTGTCGGCCGCCCCGGTGCTCCGGGCCGGCGACCTGATGCGCATCGCCACCTGGCGGCTCGCCTCCGGCGGGTCGGCCGACCCCGAGCTCCTCCTCGCCGCCGCCCGCACCGCCTTCGTCCTCCTCGACGTGGAGCAGGCCGCCCGGTTCAGCCAGGCGGCCTGGGAGCTCAGCCATCGGGCCGACGCCGGCCAGCTCTGCGGCCACATGCTCCTGCAGCAGGGCCGGTTCGAGGAGGCCGAGGCCGTCCTGGCCGAGGTGCAGGGCATGGTCGACACCGACGAGCTGCGCGTGCTCACGGTGATCGCCCGGTCGGAGAACCTGTTCCGGATGGGGCGGGAGGACGAGGCCTTCGACCTCTGCTCGGAGCAGCTCGAGCTCGTGGCCGAGCCGAGCTGGCGGGCCGAGCTGCTGGGGCACCGGGCCACGTTCCTGCTCCTCGGTGGACGGCCGAGCGAGGCCTACGAGCTCGTCGCGCCGTACCTCGACCCCGGGCCCGACGACGACCTGCGCCCGCTCGTCGAGGCGGCCATCACGGCCGGCACCGCCCTCACCTACGACGGCCGCCCGCTCGACGCGTTGGCCATCAACGAGCGGGCCTACGCCGCCCACCAGCGGCTCTGGGAGGAGCAGGTCCTCCACTCGGACCCGGGCATCCAGGTGGTGGGCATCATGCAGGCGCTGAGCCAGGCCGGCCGGCTCGAGCAGGCCGAGGGCTACCTCGCCTTCGCCTGGCAGGTGGCCGTCGACCAGCGGGCCACGATGCCCCAGGCGTGGTTCTCGCTGCTCTACGGCAACCACTGCGTGCTCGTGGGCGACCAGGCCCGCGCCGTGGAGTGGTACGACCGGTCCTCGGCCCTGTGGCGGGAGGTGCGGGTGCTGCGCCGGCTGCGCTGGACCTACGCCGGCGCCGCCGGGGCGCTGGCCACGCTCGGGCAACTCGACGAGGCCCGCCGCCGGTTGGCCGAGCTCGACGAGCTCGAGGCGTCCGGCCGCGGGGCGCCGGGGTTGAACGAGGGCCTCGTCGTCGACAACAAGGCCTGGGTGCTGGCCTTGGGCGGCGCCCTCCCGGCCGCCCGCGACCTGCTCGATGCGTCAGCGGACGCGGCCGTCGCCATCGGGCAGCGCACCTGCGCCATGGTCAACCTGCACTCGCTGGCTCGTCTCGGGGCGCCCGAACGGGCGGTGGACCGTGCGGCGGCGCTGCGCGACGAGTGCCAGGGCGACCTGCTCCTCGCCCGGGCCGACCACATCGGCGCGCTCCACCGGGCCGACGCCGACGGCCTCGACGAGGTGGCCGCCCGGTTCGGGGCCATCGGGGCCCGCCTGTTCGCGGCGGAAGCGGCGGCCGACGCGGCCCGGGCCCACCGGCACGCCGGCGCCGGCCGGAAGGCCAACGCCTCGGCCAACCGGTCGGCCGACTGGGCCGCGACGTGCCCGGGGGTGACCACCCCGGCGCTGGTGCTGGCCGAGGCCGCGTCCCCGCTCACCAAGCGGGAACGAGAGGTCGCGCTGCTCGCCGCCCAGGGGATGGCCAGCAAGGTGATCGCCGACACCCTCTTCCTGTCGGTCCGCACGGTCGACAACCACCTCCAGCGGGTCTACGAGAAGCTGGGGGTCAAGGGCCGCGACGAGCTGGCGGCCGCGGTCGGCGTCTCCGACCCGACGTAACCGCCGGGCCGCGGCACGGTCAGGGGAAGGCGTAGGGTCGTGCCGGCGGACGCCGCGATCGGACACACACACGGACACGGAGGGGGCCCGATGGGCGACGAGAAGATCGACGGGGCGGCGTTCCAGGCGCTGGCGGCCAAGCTCGACGGCATGGCCGACGCCTTCACCGACACCGAGCGGGAGGCCCTCGCCGCCGTGTTCCTGCTGGCCGGCGCCGCCCTCGGCGAGCTGGCCAAGCCGGACGTGGACGGGTTCGCCTCGTTCAACCCCGGGGGGTCGGCCCCGCTGGCCCAGACCGCCTTCGCCGACGCCTGGTTCCGGGTCACCCCGTCCGCCGGCGGCGGCGCCGGGTCGGCCGGTGGTGCCCCGGGGGCCGACGGCGCCCTCGACGGGCTCCTGCGGGGCTTCGGCAACGGCCTGTTCCGCACCCTGT
>JAKOVR010000213.1 GCA_029782025.1 Actinomycetes bacterium
CGGCGCCGGCGCCGGCGCCCGCCGCACCGGCGGCCGCCTCCGGGGTCGTCCTGTCTCCGCTGGTGCGCCAGCTGGTGCAGAAGCACGGGCTCGATCCGGCCGCGATCACGGGCACCGGTGCCGGTGGTCGGATCACCCGAGCCGATGTCGAACGGGTCATCCAGCAGGGCGGCGGCGCGCCGTCGCCGGCCGCCGCCCCCATCACGACGGTCCCGACCCCGGCGGCGCCGACCGACCACAAGCGGCCGGCGCCCCGTTCCGGGACGGGTGACACCACCGAACCGCTCGGCAACATCCGGCGCCGCACCGGCGAGCACATGGCCATGTCCAAGGACGTGTCGCCCCACGCCTACTCGATCATCGAGGTCGACTACGAGCACGTCGACCGGGTGCGCCGGGCCCATCGTGAGGAGTGGAAGGCGGCCGAGGGCTTCTCGCTCACCTACCTGCCCTTCATCGCCCGCGCCGTGATCGACGCCCTGCGGGCCTTCCCCCACCTCAACGCCAGCGTCGGGGCCGGGGAGCTGGTGGTCCACAACTACGTCAACCTCGGGATCGCCGTCGACCTCGACTTCGAGGGCCTCCTGGCG
This sequence comes from Actinomycetes bacterium, assembly GCA_029782025.1. Classification (GTDB taxonomy): domain Bacteria; phylum Actinomycetota; class Acidimicrobiia; order Acidimicrobiales; family Acidimicrobilacustridaceae; genus JAKOVR01. The sequence goes on from JAKOVR010000213.1 coordinate 591, forward strand.
CCGGTGATCCACGGGGCCGACGACATGCGGCTGCGGGCCATCGCCCGCGCCGTCCAGGACCTCGCCACCCGGGCCCGCACCAAGCAGCTGTCGGTCGACGACATCACCGGGGGCACGTTCACCATCACCAACAACGGCACGTTCGGCACCACCATCGTGCTGCCCATCATCAACCAGCCCCAGGTGGCGATCCTCTCCACCGACGCCGTCACCCGTCGGCCGGTGGTGGTGACCGCGGCCGACGGCTCCGAGGCCATCGCCATCCACTCCGTGGGCAACCTGGCCATGGCCTGGGACCACCGGGCCTTCGACGGCTCCTACGCCGGGGCCTTCCTCCGGGAGGTGAAGGGCATCCTCGAGACCCGCGACTGGAGCGCGGAGCTCTGACCCCGCCGCTGCACGTCCGCTGGCTCGGGTCCGTCCCGTACCGGGAGGCTCACGCGCTCCAGCGGGCCCTGCACGCGCGGCGAGACGCCGACTGGCTCCTGCTCCTCGAGCACCCCCACGTCTACACCCTCGGCGTACGGGCCGACCCCGCCCACGTGCTGGTGCCCCCAGCCTCGGTCGGCGCCGACCTCGTCGCCACCGACCGGGGGGGCGACGTCACCTACCACGGCCCGGGGCAGCTCGTCGCCTACCCCATCCTCTCCGTGCCCGGGAAGCGGGGCGGGGGGATGGCCGACACGGTCGCCTACGTGCGATCGGTGGAGCAGTTGGTGATCGACGTGCTCGGCGACCTGGGACTCCCGGACGTCGGCCGGCTCCACGACTACCCCGGGGTGTGGGTGGCCCCGACCTCGGCCGCGCCGCGCAAGATCGCCGCCATCGGGGTGAAGCTGACCCGGGGCCGGTCGATGCACGGCGTGGCCCTCAACGTCGCCCCCGACCTGGCCATGTTCGGGCACATCGTGCCGTGTGGCATCGAGGGCAAGGCCGTCACCTCGCTCGCGGCCGAGGGGATCGACCTCCCGATGGCCCGCGTGGTCGACGCCATGGTGGCCCGGGCGGTGGAGCGGTGGGGGCGGGGTCCCGCGGGCGAGCCCCGCCGTCGGACCGAGGCGCGGGTGATCACCGGCGCCGCCGCGCCGGGCTCGGGCCCGGGGGAGGCATCGCCGGCCGAGGGTGCCCTGGCCGGCACCACGGCGGCCCGGGCGGTGCGGCTGGCCCAGGCCGAGGTCACCGGCGGCCTCGCCATCTCCCAGCGCAAGCCCGACTGGCTGCGGGCCGAACTGCGCACCGGTGAGGGGTTCCTCACCCTCAAACGCACCATGCGCGACCTCGGGCTCGTCACCGTGTGCGAGGAGGCGGGGTGCCCCAACATCTTCGAGTGTTGGGCCGACGGCACCGCCACCTTCATGATCAACGGTGAGCGGTGCACCCGGGCCTGCGGGTTCTGCCTCGTCGACACCAGCAAGCCCTTCCCGCTCGATCCGGAGGAGCCGGCCCGGGTGGCCGAGGCTGTCGCCCGGATGGACCTCCGCTTCGCCGTCGTCACCGCCGTGGCCCGCGACGACCTCCCCGACGGGGGCGCGGCTGCCTTCGCCGAGACGATCGCCGCCATCCGGTCCCGCACCCCCGGGACCCGCATCGAGGTGCTCATCCCCGACTGCCGCGGCGACGACGCGGCGCTGGCCACGATCTTCGCCGCCCGGCCCGACGTGCTCAACCACAACCTCGAGACCGTGGCCCGGCTCCAGCGGGCGGTGCGCCCCTCGGCCGGCTACGCCCGCAGCCTCGCCGTGCTGGCCCGGGCCAAGGCCGCCGGCCTCACCACCAAGTCCGGGCTCATCGTCGGGATGGGGGAGACCACGGCCGAGGTGGAAGAGGCCCTGGCCGACCTGGCCGGGGTGGGCGTCGACATCGTCACCATCGGGCAGTACCTGCGGCCGACCGCCGCCCACATTCCGGTGGCCCGATGGTGGACCCCCGACGAGCTGGCCGACCTCGCCCGCACCGGTGAGGCGCTCGGCATCGGCCACGTGGAGGCGTCGCCGCTCACCCGGTCGAGCTACCACGCTCGCCAGGCCGCCGGCGCGGTGGAGCCCTCGCCGGGTGCGACGCCGGGTGCGGCGGTGCCCGTGGCCATCGGCAACCGGTCGCAGAGCTGACATGGCCGGGCCCGACGACGCGCCGTTCGCCGAGCGGCAGGCCCGGGTGCGGGCGGCGATGGCGGCCCGGGGGGTGGACGTGCTCCTGGTGTCGGTCGGCCCCGACCTGCCCTGGCTGATCGGCTACGAGGCCATGCCGCTCGAGCGTCTCACGATGCTGGTGCTGCCCCGCGAGGGCGAGGCCACCCTGGTCGTGCCCGAGCTCGAGGTGCCCCGCGTGGTCGAGCGGCCCGACACCTTCGCCGTGCGGGGATGGGGCGAGACCGACGACCCGGTCGGGATCGTCGCCGCCCTGGCCGGCGCCGCCCGCTCGATCGCCGTCGGCGACCGCACCTGGGCCCGCTTCGTGGTGGCGCTCCAGCACGAGCTGCCGGGTCGGTCCTGGATCGCGGCGTCCGCAGTCACGGGCCCGCTGCGGGCGGGCAAGGACGAGCACGAGATCGCCGCGCTGTCCGCCGCGGCCGCCGCCGCCGACCGGGTGGCCGCCGCCTTGCAGGGTGGTGAGGTGGCCCTCGTCGGTCGCACCGAGGCCCAGGTGTCGGCCGAGCTCGGCCGGCGCCTGCTGGCCGAGGGCCACCACCGGGTCAACTTCGCCATCGTGGCCGCCGGGGCGAACGCCGCCAGCCCCCACCACGAGCCCGGCGGCCGGGTGATCGCCGCCGGCGACATCGTCCTCTGCGACTTCGGTGGCACCTGGCCGACCGCCCACGGGGTGGGCTACTGCTCCGACATCACCCGGTGCGTCCACATCGGCGCGCCGCCGCCGGAGGTGGCCGAGGCCTACGCCGTGCTGCACGCCGCCCAGGCGGCTGCGGTCGCCGGTGCCCAGGTCGGCCGCACCGGCGCCGAGGTCGACGAGCTGGCGCGGGCCGTGATCCGAGACGCCGGGTTCGGTGACCGCTTCGTCCATCGCACCGGCCACGGCATCGGGGTCGAGGAGCACGAGGACCCCTACATCGTCGCCGGCAACCACGAGCCGCTGGCCGCCGGCCACGCCTTCTCCATCGAGCCGGGCATCTACGTGCCGGGGTGCTGGGGCATGCGGTTGGAGGACATCGTCGTGGCGGCCGACGCCGGCCCGGTGGTGCTCAACCGCGCCGACCGCTCGCTGGTTGTCGTCGACGGCTGAGCCCCTCGTAACCTCGGCGCCGTGAAGACCCTCGACGGCGCCACCTTCCTGCTGCAGTGGGCCACCGGCGGTCTCGCCTTCCTCTGGATCACGACCCGGCGCCGGGAAGTGGGCCTCGGCTACGGCTGGCTCCTCCGCGGCACCTACGGGCTGTTCGCCCTCCTGGCGCTGGCCATCGGCATCTTCCTGATCGAGCGGGTCCTGGTGCGGGAGATCGCGTCGGCCGGCGTGGTGGTGGCGACCGGCGTCGCCATGGCCAGCTCGATCCGGCGTCGTCGGGCCGGCGTGGCCGGGCAGGAGACGCTGGCCGACGCCCGGTCGGCCCGGGTGGCGGCCATGACCGGCATCGACCGCGACGCCCGCGAGAAGGTGGCCGATGCCGGGCCCGAGTTCGACCCCCGGCTCGACCTCGTCGCCCCCCTCGTCGGGATCGTCGGCGTGGTGGCCACGGGCGTCGCCCACGGCGATCCGCCGGCGCTGGCCGTGGCGCGGCTCGTGGTCGGCGCGCTGTTCCTCGGGGCCGTCACCGACGCCATGCTGCTCGGCCACTGGTACCTCGTGCAGCCCGGCCTGCCCCGGGCGCCGATCCTGGAGCTGGTCACGTGGACGGGACGGCTGACCGGCCCGGAGATCGCGCTGATGCTGGTCCCCACCGGCATGGTGTCGGCCTTCAACGGCACGATCGACGACGGGTACGGAGGCCTGTTGGCCTGGTTCTGGGGGGCCTGCGCCGTGACCACGGCGGGTCTGGTGGTGGTCACCCGTCTGGCCCTGCGGGAGCGGCAGTACTCGGCGATCATGGCGGCGACCGGGCTGCTCTACCTCGCCATCCTCACCGCGTTCGGGACCGATCTGGTGGCCCGGGCGCTTCTGTCAGCCTGACCGAAAACAGTTCGCCAGCAGGACTTTTTCCTTCAGCTCCCCGGCCGGTGGGTCGAAAGACCCACCAACCACCGGCGGCGCCGCGGCCGGGGTGTGCCAGGCAGGGGAGCGCGATGGCGACGATCACGGGTCGGTTCGAGGCGGAAGAGCTGGTGCGGGCTCGGCGACGGTTCGATGCCGCGCCCGCCGGCAGCGTGGGGTCGTCGGCGACCAGGGCTGCCGACGTGTGCGCCGCCCGTCGCCGCTTCGACGGCGCGCTCGGGCGCGAAGGGGCCGGGGGAGCCGAGTCGTTCCAGCCCAAGTTCACGCGTCGGGTCCCCGCCGACGACGTCTTCGCTCCCGACGAGCCGCTGCTCGTGATCGACCTCGACGCCGGCACCGGCACGCTCACCTTCCCCTTGCCCGATCTCCGCGATCTCGCCGCCGCCGCCGACCAGGAGCTGCGCCGGGCCGCCCTCGCCCACCGCGCCCGCGTGCTCCTGGCCCGCATCGATGAAGAGCGCCGCGGCGCCGGCGTGATCCCCCGATCGGCCCCGACCCCCATGCCGCCGATGCGACCGGCGGACGTCACGCCGATGCCGCCCGGTCAGCCGGCGGGGTTCACGCCCATGCCGCCGGTGACCCCGACCCCGGTCGTGCTCGGCCCCCGCGCTCGCCCCGCCACCACCCTCGACGCCACCGTGCCGGGGTTCGACGCCGCCGTGGCCAAGCTGCGCACCCTCGGCGCCCTCCGCAACGAGGGGCTCATCTCCGACGCCGAGTACGAGCGCAAGAAGGCCGACCTCCTCGCCTACCTGTAGGGGGCGAACACGCCCACACGCGACCGTGGGTGCGAATTGTTCGCCCGAAGCGAACAATTCGCACCCACGATGTCGGGGTTGCAGACCGGGGAAGGTCAGGACGCCTTGGTGGTCCCCGTCGACGAGCCGCTGTCGCCACCCGAGTCGGCCTTCAGGGAGAAGGTCTTCGACTCGGTGACCTCGGTGTTGTCGGCGCCGAACTTCTGGGTGAAGGTGATGGTCCAGTCGCCGGCGAACTTGTCCTCGAGGTCGTAGATGAGGGCCATCTTGTCGTCCTTCTTGGTCTTGGCCAGCGAGGTCTCCGAGTCGAACGAGTCGGGCGTGTACTCGGTGCCGTCGCTGCTCTTCAGGATGATGTCGTCCTTGGACAGGTAGATCATGTTGTCCGAGGAGTCGTTCTTCCACGAGCCGGTCATGACCAGGTAGACGTGGCCCTCCTTGGCGGTGTTGCCGGCGTGGGGGACGTTGTCGTAGCGGACCTGGGTCTTGTCGATGTTGAAGGTGGCCTGGCCGATGGTGATCGACGTCTTGAAGTCCTGGTCGATCGGCTTGTTGAGCACGTCCTTGGTGCCCTTGCCGTCGAGCTGGATGCGCACCTTCTGCTCGTCGCCGGCGCCGATGACCAGCGTGGTCTTGGCCGGGTCGTACTTGGTCTCGAACTTGGCGCCCATGCTGTTGAAGACGAGCTGGTTCTTGGCCTTGTTGCCCTTGAGGACGGCCTTGCCGTCTTCGAGGTTGCCGGTGGTGAGCTGGGCGCCGTCGGCCTCCAGGGCGAAGGTGGAGTAGAGCGGCGTGTCGTTCTGGGTGAGGTTCTCGGTCTCGAGGTTGAAGGTGAGGGTGCCCTTCTTGCTGTCGTAGACCTCGTCGGAGATCGTGACCTTGAACCCCGCGGTCCAGAAGGTCTTCTTCAGGCTGATCGTGTCGCCCGACGTGCCGGCGGTGGAGTCGGTGGAGCCGCCCCCGGCCGTGGTGCCGGTGCCCCCGCCGCCGGCGGCCTTGGTGGTGCTGCTGGAGCCGCCTCCCGAGGAGGTCGCGTTGGTCGACGAGCTGGCGTCGTCCTTCTTGGAGCAGGCGGCGGCGCCGAGGAGCACGGCACCGGCCATGAGAGGAGCCGCGACCTTCAGGGCGCGACGTTCGGCAGGGGAGGAGGAAGAGTCAACCATGCCGCCATTCTTACCCACCGGGGCGGGTGGCGTGGCCCGACCGCTGATTTCCCCGGCCTCGGCCGTGAAAAGGGGATCGGCCGGGTCAGCGGGCCACGAAGTACTTGGCGCGCGGATGGTGGCAGACGATGGCCGACGTGGTCTGCTCCGGCTGGTACTGGAAGCCGGTCTCCTCGCTGACCTCGATGCCGATGCGCCCGGCGTCGAGCAGCTCGGCCACCTTGGCGTTGTCCTCGAGGTCGGGGCAGGCCGGATAGCCCCACGAGTAGCGGCCGCCGCGGTACTGCTGGCGGAACAGGCCGGCCAGGCTCGGCCCGTCCTCGGACGCGAACCCCCACTCCTCGCGGATGCGGCGGTGCCAGTACTCGGCCAGGGCCTCGGCCATCTCCACCCCGAGGCCGTGGAGCATGAGGTAGTCCTGGTAGCGGTCGGCGGCGAAGAGCTCGGCCGTGCGCTCCGACACCGCCGCGCCCATCGTGACGATGTGGAAGGCGGCGTAGTCGGCCTCGCCCGACACCACGGACCGGAAGAAGTCGGCGATGCACAGGTAGGGGGCCTGCTTCTGGCGTGGGAACCCGAACCGGAGCCACTCCGCCTTGCGGTCGTCGTCCTTCCACACGACGAGGTCGGTGCCGTCGGCGTTGACGGGGAAGTAGCCGTAGACGACCTGGGGCACGAGGAGGTCGTCGGCCTTGGCCGACGCCAGCTGCTCGCGCAGGAGGGGACGGATGCGGGCCTTGAAGTCCTCGTCGGTCTCGGTGGTGCCGGCGGCGGTGGCCTCGGGTCGGAACTGCCACTGGTTGCGGAACAGGGCCGTCTCGTTGATGTAGTCGGCGATGTCGTCGAGGGCGATGCCCTTGACCACCTTGGAGCCCACGAACGGCGGCTGGAACACCGGGTTGTCGGTCTCGACCTCGGGGGAACGCTCGGGGAGGACGACCGGCTCGGCGGTGGCGTCGCCCCCGGTGCGGCTCCCGACCCGGGCTGGCACCTTCGATTCGCTCGGTACCCGCCCCCAGTCGGGATCGTCCTGGCCGGTGCGGCGGATCTCGCCGAGCCGGTCCATCACGTGGAGGCCCTCGAAGGCGTCCTTGCCGTAGAACAGGCGACCGTCGTAGACCTCGCGGAGGTCGCGCTCGACGTAGCTGCGGGTGAGGGCGGCACCGCCGAGGAGCACGGGGATCCGCGACAGGTCGCGTGCGTTGAGCTCCTCGAGGTTGTCGCGCATGATCAGGGTGGACTTCACCAGCAGGCCGCTCATCCCGATGGCGTCGGCCTGCACCTCGAGGGCCTTCTCGATCATCTCGGCGATGCCGACCTTGATGCCGATGTTGTGGACGTCGTAGCCGTTGTTGGTGAGGATGATGTCGACGAGGTTCTTGCCGATGTCGTGCACGTCGCCCTTCACGGTGGCCAGCACGATGCGGCCCTTCCCGGCGGCGTCGGCCTTCTCCATGTGCGGTTCGAGGTGGGCGACCGCCATCTTCATGGTCTCGGCCGACTGCAGCACGAAGGGCAGCTGCATCTCGCCCGTCCCGAACAGCTCGCCGACGACCTTCATGCCCTCGAGCAGGACGTCGTTGATGATGTCGATGGCGGGGGTTCCCTGCCCGAGCGCCTCGTCGAGGTCGGCCGTGAGCCCCTCGCGGTCGCCGTCGATGATGCGCTGCTTGAGACGGTCCTCGACCGGCCAGCCGCTGCGGTCCTCCACCACGCCCTTGGTCTCCTGCACGCCCTCGAACACCTCGAGCAGCTTCTGCAACGGGTCGTACCCGGGCTGGCGCCGGTCGTAGATCAGGTCGAGCGCGACGTCGCGCTGCTCGTCGGGGATCCGGTTGAGGGGCGTGATCTTGGCGGCATGGACGATGGCCGAGTCGAGCCCAGCCTGGACGCACTCGTGGAGGAACACCGAGTTGAGGACGTGGCGGGCCGCCGGCTTCAGCCCGAAGCTCACGTTGCTCACGCCGAGGGTGGTGTGGACGCCGGGGAGCTCGGCCTTGATCCGCCGGATGGCCTCGATGGTGGCCATGGCGTCGCGCCGGAGATCGTCGTCGCCGGTGGAGAGCGGGAAGGTGAGGGCGTCGAAGATGAGGTCGCTCGGTTCGAGGCCGTAGCGGTCGACCGCCAGCCCGTGGATGCGGTGGGCGATGCGCATCTTCCAGTCGACGTCCCGGGCCTGGCCCTCCTCGTCGATCAGGAGGCAGATCACGGCCGCGCCGTACTCCTTGGCCAATTTCATCACCCGGTCGAGGCGGCTGCCGTCGGCGTCGCCGTCCTCGAGGTTGGCCGAGTTGAGGATGGCCCGACCCCCGAGGCGCTTCAGCCCCGCCTCCATGACCTGGGGCTCGGTGGAGTCGAGCACGACCGGGACGCTGGCCTGGGTGGCGAAGCGGGCGGCCAGCTCGTCCATGTCGAGCGTGCCGTCACGGCCGACGTAGTCGACGCACAGGTCGAGGACGTGAGCGCCCTCCTTGATCTGGTCGCGGGCCATCTGCACGCACGTGTCCCAGTCGCCGTCGAGCATGGCCTCACGGAACTTCTTGGAGCCGTTGGCGTTGGTGCGCTCGCCGATGATGAGGAACGAGGCTTCCTGCTCGAAGGGCACGAGGCTGTAGATCGAGGTGGCCCCCGGTTCCCACGCCGGCTCCCGGCGGGCCGGCTCGAGGCCGGCGCACCGCTCGGCCACGGCGGCGAGGTGGGCGGGGGTGGTGCCGCAGCACCCGCCGACGATGCCGATGCCGAGCTCGCTGATGTGGTGGGCGTGGTACTCGGCGAGCTGCTCGGGGGTGAGGTCGTAGTGCATGTGCCCGTCGACCACCGAGGGCATCCCGGCGTTGGGGAGGCAGGAGATCGGCCGGCGGCTGTGCTGGCTGAGGTAGCGGAGGTGCTCACCCATCTCGGCCGGGCCGGTGGCGCAGTTGATCCCGATCACGTCGGGGCCGAGGGCGTCGATGGCGCCGAGGGCGGCGCCGATCTCGGTGCCGAGCAGCATCCGGCCCGTGGTCTCCATCGTGACCTGGAGCTGGATCGGGACGCTGGTGCCGGCGGCGGCGAAGGCGCGGCGGGTGGCGGCCATGGCCGCCTTCACGCACAGCAGGTCGAACTGCGTCTCGATGATGAGCAGGTCGGCTCCGCCGTCGAGGAGCCCGCGCACCTGGATCTCGTAGAGGTCGCGCAGCTCGTCGAACCCGATCTGGCCGAGGCTCGGGGACTTCGTGCCGGGGCCGATGGAGCCGGCCACGAACCGGGGCCGGTCGGGCGTGGAGTAGTCGGCAGCCACGTCACGGGCGATGCGGGCGGCGGCCTCGTTGAGCTCGTAGGCCCGCTCGGCGATGCCGTACTCGGCCAGCGGGACGCCGAAGGCGCCGAAGGTGTTGGTCTCGACCACGTCGACGCCGGCCTCGAAGTAGGCGGCGTGGACGCTCTGGATGACGTCGGGCCGGGTGACCACGAGGAGCTCGTTGCACCCTTCGAGGTGCTCGCCCCCGAAGTCGTCGGCGGTGACGCCCCGCTCTTGGATCTGCGTGCCCATCCCACCGTCGAAGATCACGACTCGTTCGGCCACGGTGTCGAGGAAGCGCTTCGTCATAAGAAGGCAACCCTACCGGCGGGGCCCCCTCGGGCCGAAGCCGGTACCGGCCTCACTAGGCTCCCCGAGATGAAGGTCTACACACGCGCTGGCGACGACGGCACCACCGGCCTCCTTTACGGGGGACGGGTCAGGAAGGACGCCGCCCTCCCGTCGGCGTACGGGGAGGTCGACGAGGCCCAGGCTGTGCTCGGCCTGGCCCGGGCCGAAGCCGAACGGGGCGGCGAGCTCGACACCCTCCTGGTGGCGTTGTGCCGCGATCTGTGGATCGTGATGACCGAGCTGGCCACCGCGCCGGAGAACCGGCACAAGCTCACGGCCCACCAGCACGTGATCGAGCAGGCGATGATCGACGCCCTCGAGGCCCGCATCGACGAGCTCTCGGCCCGCTTCGACCCGCCCACCGAGTTCGTGATCCCCGGCGAGAACCGCGTGTCGGCCGCTCTCGACCTCGGGCGCACGGTGGTGCGCCGGGCCGAGCGGGCGGTGCTGGCCGACGGCGTCAGCAGCCCGCTGGCCGTCGCCTACCTGAACCGCCTGTCCGATCTGCTGTGGACGATGGCCCGCTGGCAGGAGGGGGAGCACCTCCACACCCGCTCGGTCGATGCTCCGGGCGGGGCGCCGTCGTGAGGTGGTCCTTCGAGGTGGCGAGGGACGCCACCGGCGCTGATGCCGTGGCCCGCTTCGTCGACGCCGCGGACCTGAGCGGCGGGGCCGACGCCGCTCCGGTCGAGGTGGCGCGGTGGGGCCGGGCCGGGTTCACCGGCAAGGCCGAGCAGGTGGTGGTGGTCCCGCCGGGATCCGACGTCGAGCCGGTCACGTACCTGGTGGGGGTGGGGCAGGACGGTCCCCAGCCGCTCGACGCCCGGCCCGACCTGCGGGTGCGGCGGGCGGCCGGGGCGTTGGCGCGGTCGCTGAAGCGCCACCAGCGTCTCGCCGTGGTGCTCGACGGCCGCCTCGGGGCCGATCCCCACCGGGCCGCCCTCGCCCGGGCCGTGGCGGAAGGGTTGCGCCTCGGCGCCCACCAGCTGACCACCTTCAAGTCGGCCCCGGCCGACGACAGCGAGCTCGTGGTGGTGCTGGCCGGGGGAGGGGGGCGGCGCGTCGCCGATGCCCTGGCCGAAGGGGCGGCGTCGGCTCGTGCCGTGGCGTTGGCCCGCGACCTGGTGAACACGCCGGGCGGCGTGCTCACCCCCGAGGCGCTGGCCAAGGAGGCCCGGGCCCTCGGCAAGGCCCACGGGTTCGGCGTCACCGTGCTCGACGAGCGCAAGCTCGCCGCCGCCGGCCACCACGGTGTGCTGGCCGTGAACCAGGGGTCGGTGCGCCCGCCCCGGTTCGTGACCCTCACCTACGAGCCCGCCGCCGGTCGGCCCCGTGGCCACCTGGCCCTCGTGGGCAAGGGCATCACCTTCGACTCGGGTGGCCTGTCGATCAAGACCGCGGCGGGGATGATGACGATGAAGGACGACATGGCCGGCGCCGCCGCCGTGCTGGCCGCCTTCACCCGCTTCGCCGAGGCGGGCGTCAAGGCCAAGGTCACCGGCCTGCTCCCGCTCACCGACAACATGCCCGGGGGCGACGCCCTCCGGCCGGGCGACATCATCCGGTACCGCAACGGTCGCACGGTCGAGGTCCTCAACACCGACGCCGAGGGTCGCCTGGTGCTGGCCGACGCCCTGCTCGCCGCGGCCGAGCACGGGGCCGACGCCGTGCTGGACCTCGCCACCCTCACCGGGGCGGTGGAGACCGCGCTCGGCAGCAAGGTGGCGGCCCTGATGGGCAACAACGAGGCCTGGGTGACCCAGGTCGAGCAGGCGGCGGGACGGGTCGGTGAACGGTCGTGGCGGCTGCCCTTGCTGGCCGACGAGCGACCGCGCCTCGACGGCGACGCCGCCGATCTCCGCAACGTCGGCAAGGGGGCCGGCGGGGGCACGATCGTGGCCGGGCTGTTCCTCCAGGAGTTCGTGGCGGCCGGCCTGCCGTGGGCCCATCTCGACATCGCGGGGACGGCCTGGACCGAGGAGGTCCGGGCCGAGCTCAACCGAGGCGGCACGGGCTATGGCGTGCGCACCCTGGTGGAGCTGGCCCGCACCTTCCACCGGCCCGGGGCCGGTCCGGCCCGCACGGCCTGACCCGCCCGGCGCCGCGGCCGCCTCTCGGCGTGCGGGGTCGCGCACTCAGGGGTGCACCGGCCCGGCTTCCGCGGCGGCCAGCTCCGCGCCGCCGAGGCGGGCGGCGCGGGCCCACCGGATCGCGTCGTGGGCCAGGGCCGGGTGGTACCCCCACCGGTGCAGCTGGCGCTCGACGACGTCGAGCTCGTCGCCCATCTCGACCAGGGCCACGGCCAACCGCCGGGCCCGGTCGCGCTGGCGGGCGTGGTCGGGCTGTTGGGGGTGGGCGTCGAGCCAGCGGCGGTGGTCGTCGCGCAGGTCTGCCGGCAACCGGTGGAGCTGCCGGGCGGCGAGCGAGGGGAGCGACCGGCGCACGAGCAGGGTGTTGCCGGGCTCCAGCCGGGCCAGGCCGAGCACGCAGAGGCGTTCGAGGGCGTGGACCACGACGTTCTCGCTCGAGGCCTTGAACCGGAGGCCGAGGCTCTGGCACACCTCGGGGAGGGTGGTGGTGTAGCCGTCGGGGCGGTGGTCGAGCTCGTCGGCGAACAGGCGCAGCAGGAGCACCGCGGCCGGACCGAGGATGACGAGCCAGAACCGCTCGACGTAGGTGGATCGGGGATCGTGGCCGAGGGCGTCGATCACCGGATCGCGCAGCGGGGCGATCCGCAGCGGGACGTCGGGGTGCGAGAGATCGGGGACGGGGCCGGACATGGGACCTCCTGAAAGGGAATGAGATGCAAGATCATGTATCTCATGGTCTTTCGGTGTTCGTCAAGCTGGAACGCCGCCCCCGCCCGGTAGGGCACGATGGGGACATGCCGGGGGACCCCGCCTACGCCGAACCCGACCCCGCCGTGCTGGCGGCCGCCCGCGGGGTGCTGGCCGGCGCCGACCGCATCGTGGTGCTCACCGGCGCCGGCATCTCCACCGACTCGGGGATCCCCGACTTCCGTGGCCCCCAGGGGGTGTGGACCCGCGACCCGGAGGCCGAGAAGCTGGCCACCATCGACGCCTACCTCCAGGACCCCGCCATCCGGCGGGCCGCCTGGCGCCGCCGGCTCGAGGCCGGGGCGTGGCGGCGCCGGCCCAACGTCGGCCACGAGTCGCTCGTCGCCCTCGAGGCCACCGGCCGGCTGGAGCTGCTCATCACCCAGAACGTCGACGGGCTGCACCGCGCTGCCGGGTCCGATCCCGACCGGCTGGTGGAGGTCCACGGCAACGTGCGGGAGGTCCACTGCGTGCGCTGCCGGGAACGCTGGCCGGTGGCCGAGGTGGCGGCCCGGGTCGAGGCGGGGGAGGAGGACCCGCCCTGCGAGCGCTGCGGCGGGATCCTCAAGCCGGCCGTGGTGTTCTTCGGCGAGGGCCTGGACCCGACCGACCTGGCCCGGGCCTTCGACGCGGCCGAGCGCTGCGACGTCTTCCTCGCCGTGGGCACGAGCCTGACGGTGTACCCGATCGCCGACACCGCCCTTGCTGCCGTCCGGGCCGGCGCCCACCTGGTGATCGTCAACGGCGAACCCACCGCCCTCGACGCCGTGGCCGCGGTGGTGCTCCGGTCGTCGATCTCGCTCACCCTCCCCGCGCTGGTGGCCGGCCTCGCCTGAGCGGGCCGGCCACCAGGGCATCGAGGGGGCAGGCGTCTACCCGCCGACGACGATGATCCCGGACCGGAGCCACCGCGGCGGCAGGGGCTGCGGGTTCAGGCCGACGAGGTCGCCGGGCCGGGGCGGCAGCGGCTGGGGGTTCAGGGCGACGGCGTCGAAGGAGAAGAGGGGGGACGAGTGGCGGAAGCGGCCCATGGTGGCTCCTCGGGTGTGATGGTGGTCTGGTGGTGGTCTGCTTGCGGTGGTCCGGGGTGGCCCGGAGCCGGTGACAGCAACGGCCGCCCCGGCCGGGCACTGAACCGTGCAGAAGTCACGGGTAACCTCCGTCGGCGGCGGCGTCTGGGCCGCTCCGCCGATGGCGGGAATACCCGACCTGTTTGGTAGGGTTTTCACTCCCCGACGACGATCTGCGCCGACCCCCGAGCCGGACCCACCCCCAGGAGCCACGATGGCGACCTACCGCGACCTCCTCCGCCAAGCCAAGCAAGAGATCCGCGAGGTGAGCACCGAGGAGGCCGACGAGCTGCGCCAGCAGCCCGGCGCCATCGTGCTCGACGTCCGGGAGCCCGACGAGTACGAGCAGGGCGCCATCCCGGGCTCGCTCCACATCCCCCGCGGCAACCTCGAGAGCAACATCGAAGGGCGGGTGCCCGATCGGTCCGCCCCCGTGATCGTGCTGTGCGCCGGCGGGTTCCGGTCGGCGTTCGCCACCAAGACGCTCGGCGAGCTCGGCTACACCAACGCCGTGTCGGTGGTGGGGGGCTTCAACCGCTGGAAGGACGAGGGTCGCGAGTGGCGCACGCCGCGGGTGCTCTCCCCGGAGCAGCGCAACCGCTACCACCGCCACCTCCTCCTGCCCGAGGTGGGCGAGGCGGGGCAGCTGCAGCTGCTCGACGCCAAGGTGCTCCTGCTCGGCGCCGGCGGGCTCGGGTCGCCGGCGGCCATGTACCTCGCCGCCGCCGGCGTCGGCACGATCGGCATCATCGACATGGACGTCGTCGACGAGTCGAACCTGCAGCGCCAGATCCTCCACAACATCGAGCGGGTGGGGGAGCGCAAGGTCGACTCGGCCAAGAAGACCCTGACGCTGCTGAACCCCGACGTGAACGTCGTCGCCCACGACACCCGGCTCGGCGCCGACAACGTCATCGAACTGCTCAGCCAGTACGACATCGTCGTGGACGGGGCCGACAACTTCCCGTCGCGCTACCTGCTCAACGACGCGTCGCTGAAGACCGGCACGCCTGTGGTCCACGGATCGATCTTCCGGTTCGAGGGCCAGGTCACGGTGTTCAAGCCCCACGACGGCCCCTGCTACCGCTGCTTCATCCCCGAGCCCCCGCCGGCCGAGCTGGCCCCGTCGTGCGCGGAGGCCGGTGTGCTCGGCGTGCTGCCCGGCATCGTCGGCTCGATCCAGGCGCTCGAGGCCATCAAGCTCATCCTCGATCTCGGCGACTCGCTCAGCGGCCGGCTGCTCGCCTACGACGCGCTGGAGCAGAGCTTCCGCACCTACAAGCTCAAGCGCGACCCGCACTGCCCGGCCTGCTCGGTCGATCCCCAGCAGCTCACCATCGCCGAGTACGACGAGTACTGCATGCCCCATCCCCTGCAGCCGCCGCAGGGCTGAGGTCCGCCCGGGGATTGGCCCGGGCCGAGGGCGGGCCGTCTAGGTTGAGTGGGCTGTCCGCTGTCCGCTCGGAGCCCACCATCTCAGTCGTCGCCACCCTCCGCGAGAAGAACCCGCTCCCCGCGGGTGCGCTCCCCGTGGCGGTCGGGCTGGCCATCAACGGGGCGGCCACCTACGCCTTCCTCGGCATCGCCTCGCGTGCCCTCGACGGGGCCGACTACTCCGCCCTCAGCAACTTCTGGGCGTTGCTGTTCGGGCTCGGCAACGGGGCCATGCAACCGCTCGAGCAGGAGGTGGCACGGTCGGTGTCGGCCCGGCGGGCCCAGGGCATCGGGGCCGGCCCTGTCGTCCGGCAGGCGGCGGTGATCGGTGGCGTGTTCACCGTCGTGCTCTGCGTCGCCATCGCCCTCGGGCGGGGCACGCTCGAGGAGCGCCAGTTCAACGGCACCGGTTCGCTGGTCCCCGCCCTGATGCTCGGCCTCGCCGGGTTCTGCGTCGCGCACCTGGCCCGCGGCACGCTGTCGTCGCACGGTCGCTTCCGGGGGTATGCCGTCTTCTTCGCCGGCGAGGGGCTCTACCGCCTGGTCCTCGTGGGCCTGCTCGCCTTCCTCGGGGCGAAGGTCCTCGGCCCCTACGGGCTCGTCGCCGCCATCGCCCCCTTCCTGGCCATGGGCACCGCCGTGCTCTCCGAGCGGGACCTGCTCGACCCGGGCCCGGACCCCGACCGCGGCGAGCTCACCCGCAACCTCGGCTGGCTGCTGCTCGGCGCCGGCTCGCTGTCGCTGCTCCTCCAGTCGGGCACGATCGCGGTCGGCTGGTACGCCACCGGGATCGACAGCGCCGCGGCGGGGAAGTTCCTCTCGGGTCTGGCCATCGCCCGGGTGCCCCTGTTCCTGTTCCAGGCCGTGCTCGCCTCGTTGTTGCCCAAGCTGTCGCGGCTGGCGGCGCAGGGGAGCTACGACGAGTTCCACCGGGGATTGCGCCGGCTCGTCGCCGCCATCCTCGCCCTCGGCGCCGTTGCCACCCTGGCGGCGGCCCTGCTCGGCCCGGTGGCGATGCGGATCGTGTTCAAGGACAGCCTGGCCCTGACCGGCCGGGACCTGGCGATGATGACGGCGGCCAGCGTGCTGATGATGGCCGCCATCTGCCTCGACCAGGCCCTCATCGCCCTCGACGCCCACAGCCGCATGGCCCTCGGCTGGGTGGCGGCGTTCGCCACCTTCGTGGTGGCCGTCGCCCTGGGATCGGAGCTGTTCTGGCGGGTGGAGCTGGCGCTGGTGCTGTCGGGCACCGTCGCCCTGGTGTGGATGTACGCGTTCTTGAACGAACGCTTGCGCCACCGCCCTCCGGCCCGGGCCCTGTCCCTGGCCGAGGCCGACGGCAGCCTGGTGGACTGATCCGTCCGGGCGGCGCCGGGTGCCACCACTTGCGGTGGGGGCCCCACTACCCTTGGACCCCGCGTGCGGAGGGGGCCCCACCCGACCTGTAGGACGCGCATGCCCATGCACACCAGACCGTACGGACCCCGGGGGGCCGGCGTGGCCCTCGCGGCCGCGCTGGCGCTGGCCGGCACCAGTGCCTGTGGCCGAGCCGCCGCCCCCACCGAGATGGGGACCGGAGCCCCGGCGGCGGCTGCGTCCCCTGCGGCCCCGGCCGCCCCGAGCGGACCCACGCTGCCCACCCTCCCGCCGATTCGGCAGGGCCGACCCGAGGCCTTCGACGCCAGCGGGTGCCTGCAGGGCCCGCCGGTGTCGGCGTCGGGCTCGCCGAGGTGCACCACGACGGCCGACCAGCTCGACGCCCAGCGGGCCGGCGCCTCGGCCGACGACTGGCGCGACCTCGCCGGTTTCACCGGGACGCACTACGCCACCGATCTCCGCGCCGGTGCGCCGGTCGTGCTCACCGATTCGGTTCGCTCCGGCCCGACGGCGGCGGGCACCTGGGCCGCCCTCGGCCTGGCCCGCAACCAGTCGGCGGCGACGATCGCCACCCTCTCGGTCACCGCCCAGCTCGTCGGGCCCGACGGCACGGTGGTCGGGACCGCTACCGCCACCTCGCCCGTGGGAAACGTGCGACCGGGCGAGCCGGTGCCGTTCCAGCTGGCCAGCGACGTGCCGGCCTCGGGGGTGGCGTCGGTGCGCTGGACCGCGGGGAGCGACCCGGCCGCTCCGGCCCCGGCCAGCCGCGCCTTCCAGATCGCCACCTTCTGGACCCGCCCCGCCGGTGGTCGCCCGATGGAGGGTCCGCTCCACCAGGACCACGGCTCGGCCGCGAGCCACCTCGTGTTCGGCTCGGTGACCAACCTCGGCCCGGCCACCGCGGGCGCCGACGTGGTCGGCGCCTGGCTCGACCGCTCGGGCCGGGTGGCCTTCGTGGCCGCGTCGCCCGGTCTGTCCGGAGCGGCGGCAGCAGCCACCGTTCCGGCCGGGGGGTTCGCCGACTTCCTCCTCGAGGTGCCGGCGCCGACCGCCGCCGCCGTGGCCGAACTGACCCCGCTGATCTGGGCGGTGGGACGGTGAGCCCCCGTCGACGGTTGACCGCGATCGCTGTGCTGCTCCTCGCCTCGTTGCTGCCGGCCAGCCCCGTGCTCCGGCCGGCGCCGGCGGCGGCGGCGGTGGCGCCCACCCGATCGCAGGGGCAGGGGCCGTTGGGCGACATCCTGTACTGGGCCGACGTCTACAAGTGCGGGGACCTCACCCGCGACACGCTCGCCGCCATGATCGTGGTGCCCACCTTCACCGAGACCGGGGCCGCGTCGGCCACCACCGCGCCGTCCCCCATGACCCTGAGTCGCTACGACACCCAGGACGCGTTGTACCTCAACGGGGTGCCGGACAGCACCACGAAGGTGTTCTTCCATCCCGGCATCGGCGAGTGGCAGTGGGACTCGGCCGGCGGGTGGACCCTGAGCGCCGGGACCGCCATCGACACGTCGACCGCGGCCAAGCAGGCCGCCATCACGATGTCCACCCGGTACTGCGCCTCGACGGCGCCGACACCGGAGGGGCGTCGGGCCTCCGCCTGGGCCCCCTGGTACTACTGCGTGACCGACCCCACCCCGACCCGGTGCGAGACCAACTACGCCGCCGTCCTCGATCAGGGCGTGCTCAACCTGGCGTCGATCGCCGGCATCGCCAGCACGGGGGGCATGGAGTGGCGGACGTGCGACGTGGCGGGCATCGGCACGGTCTCGTGCGGCTACGTCGATCCGACCAAGGCCCAGGGCCTCAAGAGCTTCACCGCCCCCAACTACGGTCCGGCCCCGCTCTCGGCCCCGTTCTACGTGTTCGAGTACGGGGGCAAGGAGTACCGCTACTGGGAGTCCGTCGACACCGGCTACGCCACCAGCTACCGGGCGTACAAGGGGATCACCAAGAACGCCCGCACCAGCCTGACGTGGGAGTCGAGCCTCACCCTGTGCGACCGCACCAAGGGGCGGGGCGACTGCCAGCCCAAGTGGTCGCCGGTGGACGACGGCGGGTTCACGGCCACGCCCAAGGGGCGGGTGGCGCTCGGGCGGAACCTCGACGGCCGCATCGAGGCGTTCGTGGTCGGCGTCGACGGCCACCTCTACCACCGGTGGCAGGTCGCGGTGAACTCGTCGTGGTCGCCGTGGTTCCCGCTCGGCGGCACCTTCCCCGCGGGTACCTCCCCGGTGGTCGGCCGCAACCTCGACGGCCGGCTGGAGGTGTTCGCCGTGGCCGGTGACGGGCGGCTGTACCACAGTTGGCAGGTGGTCCCCAACGGTTCGTGGTCGGGCTTCTTCCCCCTCGGGTCACCGGTCGGCACGGTCGGACTCCCCGCCATCGGTGCCAACCTGGACGGCCGCCAGGAGGTCTTCGTCAGAGCCGGCGACGGCAAGCTCTGGCACGCCTACCAGAGCGTCGCCAACGGCGGCTGGACCCCGTGGTTCCCGCTCGGCGGGATCACCATGCCCGCCGGCGGCGTGCCCGCCGTCGTCACGAACGCCGACGGGCGCCAGCAGGTGGCGGCCCTCGGCACGGACGGCCGGCTCGTGACGTTGGCCCAGACCGTCCCCAACGGCGGGTGGACGGCCACCAGCACCCTGGCTGGCGGGCCGTTCGTCGCCACGGCTAATCCCGCCCTCGGGCGCAACGCCGACGGTCGCCTCGAGATCGTGGTGGCCGGCGACATCTACGGTGTGCTCTACCACGCCTGGCAGGACACGCCGGGCGGCGCGTTCGGCCCGTTCTTCCTCCTCGGGGCGGCCTCGAGCCAGACCCCGACGGTGACCCTCGACCTCGCCGGCAAGCTCAACATCTTCATCGTCGGGGTCGGCGGCGCCCTCGGCGTGGTGCGCCAGGCCGTCAGGAACGGTCCGTGGCTGCCTCTCGCCACCATCGGTGGCGCGGCCGCGACCCGTCCGGCCGTCGACCTCAACGTCGACACCCGCCTCGACCTCTACGCCACCCAGGCCAACGGCGCCGTGCTCCACGCCTATCAGCTGACGGTCCCGCAGTGATAGAACGCCGGCCATGGCCAGCGTGACCGCTTCCGAGGTGATCGACGGCGTCGTCATCGTCACCCCCGACGTCCACGGCGACGAACGGGGGCTGTTCGTGGAGACCTACCGGCGCGCCTGGTTCCCGGGCGGACGGGAGATGATCCAGTCCAACCGGGCCGACCGGCGGGCCGGCGCCATCGTGGGCCTGCACTACCACCTCCACCAGGCCGACTACTGGTACGTCCCGTTCGGGCGGGCCCGGGTGGTGCTCCACGACCTCCGCGAGGGTTCGCCCACCGACGGCCGGACCGAGGTCATGGACCTCGGCGCCCGCGACGACGGCACGCACGACCACCGGGGGATCTACATCCCGCCCGGGGTGGCCCACGGGTTCGCCTCGCTCACCGACATGACGATCACCTACCTCGTCGACGGCTACTACAACCCGGCCGACGAGCTGGGTGTGGCCTGGGATGATCCCGAGATCGGCGCCGACTGGGGGGTGGCGGCGCCGGTGCTGTCGGGCCGCGACCAGGCCAACCCCCGGCGGGCCGCCATCCCGGCGCCGGTCCGGCCCCACGCGTCGCTGCGGACCTGAGCGGGCCGCGCCCGCCCGCTCAGGGCTTCGTGCCGGCCACCCGCCCGGCCAGCAGCAGGATCGACGGGAGCAGCGAGAATCGCAGCGCCATGGCGGCGACGGGGTTCCACAGCACGTCGGTCGAGAAGGTGCTCACCACCAGGGCCGTGAGCATGACGTTGAGCGGGAGCACGAACCACAGCGGGAGGAACCGCAGCCCGGCTCCCATCCGCTGCAGCCGGGCGACCGTCCGGCCTCGCGGCCGGCGCCGGACCGTGGGCGTGGCGTGGGGGTGGGCCTCGACGGTGTGGGCCCGGAAGGCGCCGGCCTCCCGGAACGAGGCGCCGCACAGGGGGCAGGGCACCGGACCGGCCGGGCGCCGGCCGGCGCCGTCGACCGGGTGGCCGAACCAGTCGGTGGCGGGGTCGGCGTCGCTCACCGTGCTCTCATCGGCCGCCGTCTGCGAGGATGGAGCGATGCAGCTGTTCGTAACCGGCGGGGCCGGCTTCATCGGCGCCAACTACGTGCACTGGGTGCTCGAGCACACCGACGACACGGTCGTCGTGTTCGACGCCCTGACGTACGCCGGCAACCTCGACAACCTCAAGGACGTGATCGACGGGGGGCGGGTCCGGTTCGTGCAGGGCGACATCTGCGACCGCGAGGCGGTGTCGGCGGCCATGGCCGGCTGTGACGGGGTCGTGCACTTCGCGGCCGAGAGCCACGTCGACCGGTCGATCCTCGGCCCGGACGCGTTCGTGCGCACCAACTGCGACGGCACCAACGTCGTGTGCGACGTCGCCCGGCGCCACGACGTCGAGCGCGTCCTGCACATCTCGACCGACGAGGTGTACGGCTCCATCGACGAGGGCTCCTTCAAGGAGGGTGACCGTCTCTCGCCCCGCTCGCCCTACAGCGCGTCGAAGGCTGGGTCCGACCTCATCGCGCTGTCCTACGTCTCCACCTACGGGGTGCCGGTGGTCGTGACCCGCTCGTCGAACAACTTCGGGCCCTACCAGTACCCCGAGAAGCTCATCCCGCTGTTCGTCACGAATCTGCTCCTCGGCCGTACCGTGCCTCTCTACGGCGACGGACTGAACGTCCGCGACTGGACCTACGTCACGGACAACTGCGCGGCGGTCGACCTCGTGTTCCGCCGGGGCGAGGTGGGCGAGGTCTACAACATCGGGGCCGGCAACGAGGTCCCCAACCGCGCCATCACCGACCGCCTGCTCGCGCTCTGCGGCGCCGACGAGAGCCGGGTGGAGTACGTGGCCGACCGGCTCGGTCACGACCGCCGCTACTCGGTCGACTGCGCCAAGGTGCGGGCCCTCGGCTGGGCACCGGAGCACGACTTCGAGGCCGCCCTGGAGGCCACGGTGCGGTGGTACACCGACAACCGCTGGTGGTGGGAACCACTGCGCGCCGCCTGATCGGAGCCTGTCGATGCGCATCGCCGTCACCGGCGCCAACGGCCAGATCGGGCGGGAGCTCGTCCTGCACCTCGAGCACACCGGGACCCACGAGGTCGTGGCCCTCGACCGCGCCGCGCTCGACATCACCGACCGCGACGCCGTCCTCGGCACGGTCCTGTCGGTGCGGCCCGACGCCCTGGTCAACTGCGCCGCGTTCACCGCCGTCGACCAGTGCCAGACCGAGCTGGGCAAGGCCTACGTGGTCAACGGCCTGGCCGTGCGCCACATGGCCGAGGCCTGCGCCCGGAGCGGCGCCCATCTGGTGCAGCTCTCCACCGACTACGTGTTCGACGGGCGCAAGGACGACGCGTACCACGAGTGGGACCCGCCCAACCCGTTGTCGGTGTACGGGCGGTCCAAGCTGGCGGGGGAGACCGAGGCCCGCACCATCGGCGCGTCGTGCACGGTGGTGCGCACGTCGTGGGTCTGCGGCCGCTACGGGGCCAACATGGTCAAGACCATCCTCCGGCTCGCCGCCGAGCACAAGACGCTCTCCTTCGTCGACGACCAACGGGGCCGTCCGACCTTCACCGCCGACCTGGCCCCGGCCATCGCCCGGCTCACGGTGGACCGCCGCCCCGGAACCTTCCACCTCACCAACGACGGCGACGTCAGCTGGTACGAGTTCGCGGGCGAGGTGCTCGCCGCCGCCGGCGACGACCCCGATCGGGTCAAGCCGACCACCACGGCCCGCCTGAAGCCCAAGCGCCCGGCGCCCCGGCCGGCCAACTCGGTGCTCGACAACGCGGCGTGGCGGTTCTCGGGCCTGCCGCCGTTGCGCGACTTCCGCCAGCCGCTGGCCGAGCTCGTGGCCGAGCTCACGGCGTGACGGTGGTCAGCGCGATCCGACGCGGCGCCCGATGGCGGCCCGGGCGCGCCGCAGGGCCGGGCTGGCGGCCACGGCCTTCAGCTGCTTGACCGGGAAGCTGGCGAGCAGGTGCTCGAGGTGGTGGCGGGTCTCGGCCAGCTCGATGCGGGCGTGGTCGGTGGCCACGCGCTGTGCCTCGAGCTCGAGGGTGAGGTCCTGCAGGGCGGTGTGGGGGTAGTACTCGCCGCCCTCCGTGCGGGCCGCCGCCTCCCGCTCGTCCTCCTCCTCGCGCCACCGGGCCAGCAGGGCGGCGTCGGCCAGGACCGCCTTGTCCGGCTGGCCGGTGAACCACGCGAACAGCGAGTCGTCGGGGTGGGTGGCGCAGTACTCGCGGTCGGCCTCGAGGATGCGCTCCACCCACGGTGCCCGCTCCGCTTCCGGCGCGGCGTGCAGCCGGTCGTTGTGGGTGAGCAGCAGGTAGGCGATGGCGCCCCCGAGACGCACCTCCTCGTCGACCCGGAAGTAGCGGTCGAAGGTGGGGAGGATCAGCTCGCTGTGGATGGCCTCGGTGGGGTCGGTGGCCAGCATCGTGGGCAGGTGGGGGTAGCGCATCTCCTGGCGCAGCGCTTCGGGGAGCGTCCGGTTGACCCGCCACGCCGCCTCCCACGCTTCGTGGGCGTACTGGTTGCGGTGGGGGCCCACGTAGTCCCACGACACGAACCAGCCGTCGTCGGGGAGGAGGTCGCACAGGGCTCGGAACACCGTGTCGATCCGGGCGATGTGGTGGGCGGCGGCGAAGTTGACGACGAGGTCGTACGGACCGTCGGGGAACGCCGCGGTGTTGGTGTCCATCTGGTGGTAGGTGAGGGGCAGCCCGGCCGCGTCGGCCGCCGCCCGGGCCTCGGCCAGCAGCTCCACCGAGTAGTCGATCCCCACCGCCGCCCGGACCAGCCCCTGCTCGACCAGGCCGCGTTCGACGTGGCCGTTGCCGCAGTTGAGGATGAGGGCCCGTTCGAAGGTCCGGCCCACCCGCTGGGCGAAGTGTTCGACCCAGGTCCGCTCGGGGTCGCCGCTCACCCGCTCGTTGAGCATCCGGCGGACCTGGTCGAGATCGTTCCAGTAGTGCCCGGTGTAGTAGACGTCGCTGTTGGCGTTGACGCCGAAGTCGGTGAGCGCCCCGGTCATCGGCCCATTGTGGTGGATCGCCGGGTTCCCGGGGTACTTCGTCCCGGACCGGCCCGAAACGTAGGCTGGGCCGTCCCTGCCCTGGCCCGATCCGAGTGACCGCACCCCCCGTCCCCCCACCCCCGGCCCCGCCGCCCACCACCGACCACCCCGGCCCGGTGCGCGAGCTCCTCGGCGCCCGCGAGCTGCTGCGCAACCTCACGGTGCGCGAGCTGAAGGTCCGGTACAAGCGCTCGGCCCTCGGGTTCCTGTGGACGCTGCTCAACCCGTTGCTGATGATGGCCGTCTTCACCGCCATCTTCTCGACCCTGTTCAAGGCCGACATCGACCGGTTCTGGCTCTACTTCCTCACCGGGTACCTGCCCTTCGCCTTCTTCCAGGCGTCGGCCCAGGTGGCCACCGGGTCGGTGGTGGGCAACTCCAACCTGGTGAAGAAGGTGTACTTCCCGCGTGCGGTCCTGCCGTTGGCGGTGGTGCTGAGCCAGGCCGTCCACCTCCTGCTCGGGCTGGCCGTGCTCCTCGTGGCCGAGGCCGTCACCGGTCACTTCGACTGGATCCTCTACCTGCCGATGCTCGTGGTCGCCATCGTGCTCCTGGCCATGTTCAGCACGGGCCTGGCCATGCTCCTGGCCGGGGCCAACGCCTTCGTGCGCGACATCCAGGAGTTCACGACCGTCGCCTTCCTCATGTGGTTCTACGCCACCCCCGTGATCTACCCCCTGAAGGACGGTGGTCCGCTCCCGTCGTGGGTGCAGAACCTGATCCGGCTCAACCCGCTCACCGAGTACGTCCAGCTCTTCCGCAGCGCGCTCTACGACTACCGCTGGCCGGGGCTCCCGACGCTGCTCGGCGCCTGCGTGGCCTCGGTCCTGATGCTGAGCCTCGGCTGGACCGTCTTCAACCGGCTCGCCCCCCGCTTCGCGAAGGAGGTGTGACCCGATGGGTGAAGGTGGGGCCCGGCCCCCCGGTTCGGTGGTGGTGACCGACGTGTGGGAGAGCTTCAAGATCTACAGCGAGCGGGCCGAGGGCATCCGCGACCGGCTGTTCGCCCGCCGCAAGAGCGTGGGCGAGGAGTTCTGGGCGCTGCGGGGGGTGACCCTGGAGCTCGAACCGGGGGACACGGTGGCCCTCATCGGCGAGAACGGCTCCGGGAAGTCGACCCTCCTCAAGGTCATCGCCGGCATCCTCCCGCCCAGCCGAGGCGCGGTGCACACCTTCGGCCGCACCGCCTCGATGCTCGAGCTGGGCGCCGGGTTCCACGGCGACCTCACCGGCCGCGAGAACGTCTACCTCAACGGATCGATCCTCGGGTTCTCGCGGACCTACGTCGACACCGTCTTCGACGACATGGTCGCCTTCGCCGGCCCCCAGGTCGCCGACGCCATCGACCGGCCGGTGCGCACCTACTCGAGCGGCATGTACCTGCGCCTCGGGTTCGCCGTCGCCGTCCACCTCCAGCCCGACGTCCTGATCATCGACGAGGTGCTGGCCGTCGGCGACGCCGTGTTCCAGAAGCAGTGCTTCGACCGGATCCACGAGCTCAAGCGCAACGGCGTCACGATCGCCGTGGTGAGCCACGACCTCGACACGCTCTCGTCGCTGTGCGAGCGGGGGGTGTGGCTGGACCGGGGCGAGGTCGTCGCCACCGGCACCGCCATCGAGGTGGTCGACCGCTACCGCGGCCACATCGTCGAGGTGCAGGGCGGGGGCGAGGTCGGCAAATGGCAGGGCGGCGCCATCTACGGCAGCGGGGCCATGAGCATCACCGATATCCGCCTCGAGACCGCCCCCGGCACCGACACCGTCACCACGGGCGACGCCGTCGCCGTCTGCTTCCGGGCCACGGCCAACGAAGCGGTGGAGAACCCGGTGTTCGGGCTCATCGTCCGGGCCAACGACGGCACCTACCTCTACGACACCAACACCCTCTGGCGTCGCCAGGCCACGGGCGACCTCGGGGCCGGGGAGGCGCTCGAGGTGCGCTTCGACCTCACCGCCCACCTCCTGCCCGGACGCTACGTCTGCACGGTGGCGGCGAGCCGGTCCGACGGCAAGCAGGTCTACGACTGGCACACCGACGCGCTCGGTTTCGACGTGGCCGGCGAGTTCGTGGCCAACGGGATCGTGGCCCTGGACGCCACGATCACCGTGGGGTCGGCGTGACCTTCTAAGGTTCGGGCGTGCCCGACGTCCCCGACGAGATCGAGAGCCGCTACTACGAGGCGCAGGCCTTCGACTCGGACCATGCCCGCACGGTCCGGTCGCACTACCTGCCCTTCGTCGCCGGTCGGGACCTGCTCGTCGAGCTCGGGTGCGGGCGGGGCGAGTTCCTCTCCGTGGTGGCCGAGGCCGGCGCCGTCGGGCGGGTCCTCGGCGTCGACATCGACCCGGCGATGGTCGCGGCGGTGCGGGCGGCCGGCCACGAGGCCGTGGAGGCGGACCTCCTCGACTACCTGCGCGACACCGACGACCGCCCCGACGCTGTGTTCCTGGCCCACGTCATCGAGCACCTCACCGTCGGCGACGCCTTCGCCATGCTGGCCCGGCTGGCCGAGCTGATGCCGCCGGGCGGCCGGCTGGTGGTGGTCACGCCCAACCCGGCCTGCCTGGCCAACCTCACCAACGACTTCTGGAGCGACCCCACCCACGTGCGGCTCTACTCGCTCGACCTCCTGCGGTTCCTGCTGGAGCAGACGGGGTTCGACGTGGTCGACGCCGCCGGCAACCCCCTCGACGTCCCCGGCCCGCCCCCGCTCCTGCTGGCGCCGGTCACCGAGCTCCCGGCCTGGGGGGCGGCCGAGGTGACCCTGCCCCTGCCCCGCGGCATCACCTACGACGCCGACGCCGTGGGCGTCGCCGACCTGCTCACCGAAGTGGCCGAGCTCCGCAACGCCCTGGCCACGGTCGTCCACTGGCTGGGCACCTACGACGACCGCCTCGCCGACGTCCGCCACCTCACCGAAGCGCTGGCCCGGTCCCACGACACCGCCCTGGCCCACCACTACGGACCGAACGAGATCTACGTGGTGGGGGAGCGCCGGCCGTGACCCTCGAGCCGGGCCCGCTCCCGAAGGTGCGCGCCGTCGTCCTCAACTACAACGGCGGCGAGCACGTGCTCCGGTGCGTCGAGGCGTTGCTGGCCACCGACTACCCGGCCGACCGGTTCGAGGTGGTGGTCGTCGACAACGCGTCGTCCGACGGCAGCGACGCCGCCCTCGCTCGACGGTTCCCGGACGTGCGGCTCGTCCCGACCGGCGCCAACCTCGGCTTCCCGGCCAACAACGTCGCCATGACCGACCTCGCCCGCGACGGGATCGACGCCGTGGCCCTCGTCAACAACGACGCCTTCGTGGCGCCGGGGTGGCTCCGTCCCCTCGTCGACGTGTTGGTCGCCGATCCACGGGTCGGGGCGGCCTGCCCCAAGATCGTGTTCGCGCCGAGGTTCGTCGAGGTCGTGGTCCGGTCGCCCACCTTCGATCCGCCCGGCGACGCCCGCCGGCTCGGCGTCCAGCTCCTGGCCCTCAACGGCGCCGACCAGTCGCTGTTCGGGCTCTCCCAGTACGTGAAGGACGCCTGGGGGGCCGAGCCCCGCGAGGGCGGGTGGTTCCGCTGGTTGGGGGCGGAGGCCGTGATCCGGGTGGCGCTGCCCGACGGGCCGGCGCCCGCGCCGGCGCCCCGGACCCCCGGCGCTGTCGCCGTCCCCACCTTCCTCGAGCTGCAGGTGGCGGCCGAGCGGGAGAAGCGCATCGAGATCGAGTCCGGCCGGTACCGCGCCTCGGCGTCGGTCGGCCCCGAGCCGCGCTGGATCCGGGTCCCGGTGGTGCCCGACGACGCCTTCGACGTGATCAACAACGCCGGGTCCGTGCTCATCGAGGACGGGTACGGGGCCGACCGCGGCTACCTCCAGATCGACGACGGGTCCTTCGACGAGCCCTGCGACGTCTTCAACTGGTGCGGGGGCGGCGTCCTCCTGCGCCGCGAGTACCTCGAGGACGCCGGTCTGTTCGACGAACGCTTCTTCCTCTACTACGAGGACACCGATCTCTCGTGGCGGGGCCGGGGCCTCGGCTGGCGCTACCGCTACGTGCCCGGGTCGGTGGTGCGGCACCTGCACGCGGCCAGCAGCGGTGAGGGGTCCGACCTGTTCCAGTTCTACGTGGAGCGCAACCGGCTGCTGATGCTCACCAAGAACGCGCCCCGCCGCCTCGTGGTGCACGCCCTGGTCGAGTTCCTGGCCGACATGGTGTCCTACGTGCGGCGCAGCGTCCTCCCCCCGTTGCGCCAGCGCCGCCGGCCGCCGCTGCACCACCTCCGTCTCCGCCTGCGCTCGTTGCGCTCGTACCTCCGCCTCGCCCCGGCCATGGTCGCCGACCGTCGCGCCCTGCGCCGCCGCCGGCTGCGCAACGACGCCGAGCTGGCCACCGGGTTCACCGCCCGCCCGTGGTGGACGGCGGCCGACGAACGGATCCGCGCCACCGCCGGTCGGCGCACGGGCCGGGCGTGGTGGCCCGACGGCGGCGACGCCCCGGATCGGGCCGCGCCCGGGGAGGTGGCGGCCTAGGTGCGCGTCGCGATCTACGACCAGTGGTGGCCCACGATGGGCGGGGGCGAGAAGTTCGCGGCCGGCATGGCCGAAGCCCTGGCCGGGCGGCACGAGGTCACGCTGCTCGCCCACGAGCCGCTCGACCTCGACCGGGTGGGGGAGCGGCTCCAGCTCGACCTCCGTCGGGTCTCCGTGACCGAGATCCCCGTCGGGACGGCGGCGGTCGAGGAGGCCAGCGCCGAGGCCGACCTGTTCATCAACGCCAGCTACACCAGCGGCGCGGTGTGCCGGGCCGAGCACGGCCTCTACGTGGTGCACTTCCCGACGCCCCCGGCCCCCGAGCCCACTGGGCGCAACCTGCCGGCGGCGAAGGCCCGCCTGAAGACGGTGCTCCGGCCGCTGGTGCAGGAACGGGGCCGCAGCATCACCCTCACCCACGGGGTGCACCCCGAGGAGATGATGGGTGACCGCCGGTTCCAGTGGACCACGGGCGACGCCATCGTGGAGGTCCGCCTCCCCGAAGGCGAGACCGACGAGGTCAGGATCCTGCTCGGGCGGTTCCTGCCCGCCGGCGTCGGCTCGGTGCCGGTCGACATCAGCGTCGACGGCACGCCGGCCGCCTCGCTCATGCTCCGCCCCCGCGCCTCGCGGTTCGACCGCCCGGTGGTGCCCGTCACCGTTCCCGTCCGGGGGCGGCCGGGCGGTGCGCCCATCCGCATCCGGGTCCACACGCCGAGCCAGGTGCCGGCCGAGGCCGGCACCGGACCCGACGACCGGCGGCTCGGTGTGCCGGTCGTCGGGGTGCAGCTCGGCACCGACCCGCGGGCCGTGCTCAAGCGGCGGTACCCGTCGCTGGCCCGGGGACCCCAGGGCTTCGAGTGGCTCGAGAGCTACGACCGTGTGGTCTCCAACTCCCGGTACACGCGCCAATGGGTGCAGCGGTGGTGGGGGATCGACACCGAGATCCTGAACCCGCCGGTCACCCTCCAGGTCCCGGCGCCGAAGGAGCCGATCATCCTCAACGTCGGCCGCTTCTTCGAGCCCAAGCACGGGCACTGCAAGAAGCAGCTCGACATGGTGCGCGCCATGCGGGCCATCACCGAGCGGGGCCGCCTCCCCGGGTGGACCCTCCACCTCGTGGGCGGCTGCTCCGACGTCGACCGCCCCTACCTCGACAAGGTGCGGCGCGAAGCCGAGGGGCTCCCGGTCGAGTTCCACGTCGACGCCCCCGGCTCGACCGTCCGCGACCTCTACGGCCGGGCCTCGATCTACTGGCACGCCACCGGGCTCGGCGAAGACCCCGACACCCAACCCGACCGGTTCGAGCACTTCGGCATCACCACCGTCGAGGCCATGTCGGCCGGCGCCGTGCCGGTGGTCATCCTCGCCGCCGGGCAGGAGGAGGTGGTGGAGCACGGGGTGAGCGGCCTGCACTGGGAGCCGCTCGTGCAGCTCGTGTGCTTCACCGAGGACCTCGTCGGCGACCCGTCCCGCCTGGCGGCGATGAGCGCGGCCGCGCAGGAGCGGGCCCGGTACTACGGGCTGCCCGCCTTCACCGAGCGGCTCGAGGCCCTCGTCGACGACATCACCCGGAGGTCATGACCATGCCCCGCCGTTCCTCGACCTCGACGCCGCCAGCGGTCACGTTCCGCCGGCCGGGCGCCGGCTGGTTCCTCGCCATCGACGGCGGCGTCGCCGCGCTGGCCGTGCTCGGCTTCCACGAGGGCGTCTACCGGCGGGTGCGGGCCGTGGCCCCGCTGCCGGAGCAGGACCAGTTGCGGCGCCTGGTGGGCGGCACGGTGGCCGCGCACCTGGTGGAGGCCGCCGGTGCCCGCCGGGCCGCCCGGCGTCGGGGGCTGCCCCCACGCGACGTCCGCCGGTGGACCCGGCAGACCTTCGTGGTGGGGTTCCCGTCGCTCCTGGCCCTTCGCCGTCTCCCCGAGGGCGCGTCGGGCACACTGGAGCGATGACGGACCCCTTCGGCGGCGCCCCCGCCGGTCCCCCCACGGCCGGGCCGACCTCCGCCCCCGCCGGCCCGCCGGCGCCCAAGCGCAAGGGCGGCGTGCTCATCTGGTCGGGCACGGCCTGCCTGGTGGTGGCGGTCGTGGGCGGGCTGATCCTGATCGGCGTCGGGTTCTCCCGCATCACCAGCCTGGTCACCGACCTGCGCACGGTGCCGGTCCCCGGTCACCAGAGCATGTACCTCGCCGCCGGCGACTACGGGATCTACGACAACAGCTACTCGTCGTCGACGTACTACAGCCCGAGCTCGGCCACGGTCACGATCACCGGCCCCGACGGCAAGAGCGTGCCCACCCGCTCGGTCAGCAGCTCCTCGGTGTCGAGCGGGTCGTCGCGCTACTACCAGCAGCGCGAGTTCACGATCACCGCCGCCGGCACCTACGACGTCGACACCCGCGCCTCGTCCTCGTCCTCGTCGTCGTCCCGTTCGTCGAGCGGCGCGACGGTCGCCATCGGGCCGTCGTTCAACTCGGTGGGGGCGGCGGGGGCGGCCCTCATCGGGATCGGGTTCGGCGGGGGCGCGCTGCTGTTCCTGCTCGGGCTCGTGCTCCTGATCATCGGGCTCGTCCTGCGGTCGGGATCCAAGCCCAAGCCGGCCTATCCGGGCCCCTACGGCTACGGGCCCGGTCCCTACGGTCCGGCCCCCGGGCCCTACGGGTTCGGCCCGCCGCCCGGCCCCTACGGCCCGCCGCCCGGTCCCTACGGCGCCCCGCCTGGCCCCTACGGCGCCCCGCCCGGACCCTACGGTGCGGGGCCGTACGCTCCGCCGTCGGGGCCGCCTGTGGCCGGCCCCGACACTGCGGGGCCGTGGGGGCCGCCGCCGAGCTGAGGGCGGTCAGCTGCCGAAGGCGTCGAGGAGGCGCCGGGCCGCGGTGGTGGGCGAGCACCGCCCGGCGGCCACGTCGGCCTCGATCCCGGCGATCAGGGGTCGCACCCGGTGGTGGGTGCGGAACGTGGCCTCGAGGTTGTCGGTGACCTCGCTCCAGAGCCAGCGTACGGCCTGGGCCTGCCGGTGGGCGTCGAGCTCACCGTCGGCGACCACGGCGGCATGGAGGGCCAGGACCTCGGCCCACACCTCGGCCACCCCCGCCCCGGTGAGGGCCGAGCAGGCCAGGGCGCGGGCGTGCCACGCCCGCCAGCGGGGGCGCAGGAGCACGAGGGCGGCGCCGTAGTCGGCTCTCGTCCGTCCCGCCGCGGCCGCCAGGTCGCCGTCGGCCTTGTTCACGACCACCAGGTCGGCCAGCTCCATCACGCCGCGCTTGATGCCCTGGAGCTCGTCGCCGCCCCCGGGGCTGACGAGGAGGACGAAGGCGTCGACCATGTCGGCCACCGCCGTCTCGGACTGGCCGACGCCGATGGTCTCCACTAGGACCACGTCGAAGCCCGCCGCTTCGCACAGCAGCATCGCCTCCCGCGTGCGCCGGGCCACGCCGCCGAGGTGCCCCCCACCGGGCGACGGGCGGATGAAGGCCGCCGGGCTGCGGTTGAGGTCGGCCATGCGGGTCTTGTCGCCGAGGATCGAGCCGCCCGAGATCGAGGAGGACGGGTCGACGGCGAGCACGGCGAGACGGAGGCCGGCCTCGACGATGTGGAGGCCGAGCGTCTCGATGAAGGTCGACTTCCCCACCCCGGGCGGGCCCGAGATCCCGACCCGCACGGCCTGGCCCGTGTGGGGCAGGACGGCGTCGAGCAGTGCCACCGCTTCGTCCCGGTGGTCGGAACGGGTCGACTCGGCCAGCGTGATCGCCCGGGCCAGCTCGCGCCGGTCGCCGGCGAGGAGCGCGTCCCGGTCGATGCGAGGCATGGGACCGGTCAGGCCGGGGTGAGCAGGCCGAGGACCTCTCGGGCCGCAGCCACGATGTTGGTGCCGGGCCCGTAGATGCCGCGCACCCCGGCGGCCCGGAGGGCGTCGTAGTCCTGTGGGGGGACGACGCCGCCGACGATCACCATGACGTCGTCGCCGCCGGCCTGGGCCAGCTCGGCGATGAGCTCGGGGACGAGGGTCTTGTGGCCGGCGGCCTGGCTGGAGACCCCGACGACGTGGACGTCGTTCTCGACGGCGTCGCGCGCCGCCTCGGCCGGGGTCTGGAACAGGGGACCGACGTCGATGTCGAACCCGAGGTCGGCGAACGCGGTGGCGATCACGTGGGCGCCCCGGTCGTGGCCGTCCTGGCCGAGCTTGGCGACCAGCATCCGGGGCCGCCGGCCCTCGCGCTCGGCGAAGGCCTCGATCTCGGCCCGGAGCGTCTCGAACTCCTCGTCGCCGGCGTAGGCCGCCCCGTAGACCCCGGCGATGGTCTGGATCTCGGCCTTGTGTCGGCCGAACACGTCCTCCATGGCATCGGAGATCTCGCCGAGGGTGGCGCGGGCGCGGGCGGCCTCCACGGCCAGGCCGAGCAGGTTGGCCGTCCCGCCGGCCCCGGCGCGGAGGGCGTCGAGGGCGGCCCGGCAGGCGTCCTCGTCCCGGTTGGCCCGCACCTTCTCGAGCTTGGCGATCTGCTCCTCGCGGACCTTGGTGTTGTCGATGTCGAGGACGTCGACCATCTCGGGGTCCTCGAGCCGGTACTTGTTGACCCCGACGACGACCTCGTCGCCGCGGTCGACCCGGGCCTGGCGCCGCGCCGCCGCCTCCTCGATCCGGAGCTTCGGCATCCCCGAGGCCACGGCCTTGGTCATCCCGCCGAGCGCCTCGACCTCCTCGATGATGGCCCAGGCGCGGTCGGCGAGGGCCTGGGTGAGCGACTCGACGTAGTAGCTCCCGCCGAGCGGATCGACCACGTGGGTGATGCCGCTCTCCTCGGCCAGGATGAGCTGGGTGTTGCGGCTGATGCGGGCCGAGAAGTCGGTGGGCAGGCCGAGGGCCTCGTCGAAGCTGTTGGTGTGGAGGCTCTGGGTGCCGCCGAGCACGGCGGCGAGGGCCTCGAGGGCGGTGCGGACGACGTTGTTGTAGGGGTCCTGCTCGGTGAGGCTCACGCCGCTGGTCTGGCAGTGCGTGCGCAACATGAGGCTGGAGGACTTCTTGGGGTCGAACTGCGACATGACGCGGTGCCACAGCAGACGGGCGGCCCGCAGCTTGGCGACCTCCATGAAGAAGTTCATGCCGATGGCGAAGAAGAAGCTGAGGCGGCCGGCGAACTCGTCGACGTCGAGGCCCTTGGCCAGGGCGGCCCGCACGTACTCCAGCCCGTCGGCGATGGTGAAGGCCAGCTCCAGCTCGGCCGTGGCCCCGGCCTCCTGCATGTGGTAGCCCGAGATGGAGATCGAGTTGAACTTCGGCATCTCCCTGGCCGTGTACTCGATGATGTCGGCCACGATCCGCATGCTCGGCTCGGGCGGGTAGATGTAGGTGTTGCGGACCATGAACTCCTTGAGGATGTCGTTCTGGATGGTCCCGCTGAGCTGGGCCCGGTCGACCCCCTGCTCCTCGCCGGCCACGATGAACATGGC
Organism: Actinomycetes bacterium; assembly: GCA_029782025.1. Classification (GTDB taxonomy): domain Bacteria; phylum Actinomycetota; class Acidimicrobiia; order Acidimicrobiales; family Acidimicrobilacustridaceae; genus JAKOVR01. The sequence goes on from JAKOVR010000213.1 coordinate 34,126, forward strand.
GAGGATCGGGATGACCGCGCCGTTCATCGTCATCGACACGCTCATCTTGTCGAGCGGGATGCCGTCGAAGAGGATCTTCATGTCCTCGACCGAGTCGATGGCCACACCGGCCTTGCCCACGTCGCCGGTGACCCGGGGGTGGTCGGAGTCGTAGCCGCGGTGGGTGGCGAGGTCGAAGGCCACCGACAGGCCCATCTGACCCGCGGCCAGGTTGCGCCGGTAGAAGGCGTTGCTCTCCTCGGCGGTGGAGAACCCGGCGTACTGGCGGATGGTCCAGGGCCGGTTGGCGTACATCGTGGCCCGCACGCCGCGGGTGAACGGGGCGAGGCCGGGGGTGGTGTCGGTGCCCTCGAGGCCGGCGGTGTCGGCGGCGGTGTAGAGGGGCTTGACGTCGATGCCCTCGGGGGTGTGCCACACGAGGGTGTCGGGGTCGGCGCCCTTGAGCTCCTTGCCGGCGGTGTCGCGCCAGGCCTCGAGATCGGCGGGGGCGGTGGGGGTGTCGTCGCTCGCGCTCACACCGGCAAGGGTACGGGGCCGCGCCCGACGACCTGAAATGGAGTCAGGAACCCAAGGATTCGATGACCTGGCGGTGGGCGACGTGGCCGAGGAGGCGGCACAGGTCGAGGGCCTGGGCGCGGCGGCGGGCGAACTCGCGGTCGTCGACCCGGAGCTGGCACACGCGGAGCTGGCAGATCAAGAGCTCGACCAGCGTCGGCATGAGGTCGAGCTCGTTGGCCAGCACCCACGCCTCACCGATCGCCCGCTCGGCCGCGTCGGGATCGCCGGCGGCGATGTACCAGTCGGCCTCCGACTTCAGGCTGTAGGCCATCGCGTAGCGGCGGTGGGCGACGAGGCGGCGGCCCGCCTCGAGGTACTCGCGCGCCCGCTCGAGGTCGCCGGTGGCGGCGAGGCACCGCGACAGGATGCCGAAGGACACGCCGAGGTCGGTCATGGTGCCGGGCTTGCCCGGGTCGGCCAAGCGCTGCTGTTGGGCGACGGCCGGCTCGGCGAACCGGCGGGCCTCGTCGTAGCGGCCGGCGTCGAGGAAGAACCCGGCCCGGTACACCCCGTCGTGCCACCACAGGCCGGGCTCGGTCGGCGGGTCGGCCAGCACCGACTGCTCGAGCTCGCTGCCCGCTCGGGCGAAGTCGGCGGTCGTGCGCCACAGAATCGCCGCCCGGAGGCGGTGGGCGGCGGCGCGGCGCGACGGGGAGCCGATGCGCTGCAGCTCGTCGAGCACCGGATGGACACGGCTGTACCGGCCGGTCTTCGACTCGTCGAGGGCGAGCACAAAGAGGAGGTAGTCGGTGTGGATGGGCGTGCGATCGGCGTACCCGGCGTCGACGATGCTGCGCAGCCAGTCGGCGCCCGGCCCGGGCTCGTCGAGCCGGGTGTGGGCCACGCCGATCCGGGCTCGGAGGTCGGCCGACTGCCGGAGCAGCTGCACCCGGCCCGGCCCGTCCTCCCACGCCAGGTGGCCCTCGACCTCGGCCAGGACGACGGGTCCGTGGCGGACCACCACGTCCCACTCCTCGCGCCCGTACGCGGCCCGCACCCCGTCGTAGGACGGACCCGCCGGTTCCTGCTTCGAGCGCCACGCCACCTCCGGATGGTACCGGCCCGCCCGGCGAGGGATGCTGGAGCGGTGCCCGACGGCTACCGCTTCGAGGACGTGCGCTACGAACCCGACGGGGTGCCCGTCCTGCGCGGGATCACCGTGACGCTCCCGGCCGAGGGGATCACCGTGCTGGCCGGGCCGTCGGGGTCGGGCAAGTCCACGATCCTGAGGATGTGCAACCGCTTGGAGGTGCCCACCGGTGGCGCCGTCCGCCTCGACGGGATCGACCTCGCCGCCCTCGACCCGCTGGAGCTGCGTCGGCGGGCCGGCATGGTCTTCCAGCAGCCGGTGCGCTTCGGGGGCACCGCCGCCGACAACCTGCGGGTGGCCGATCCCGCTGCCACCGACGGCGAGCTGGAGGCGGTGCTGCGCCGGGTGCACCTCGACCCGGCCGTGCTCGGCCGCGCCGCCGCCGACCTCTCGGGCGGCGAGGCCCAGCGCATGTGCATCGCCCGCACCCTGCTCACCCGGCCCGACATCCTGCTCATGGACGAGGCCACCTCCGCCCTCGACGTCGACAGCCGGGCCGCCATCGAGCACCTCGTCCGTGAGCTGGCCGACGACGGCACCGCCGTGGTGTGGGTGACCCACGACCTCGACCAGGCCGCCCGGATGGCCGCCCGCACCGTGGTGGTCGTCGACGGCATGGTCGTGGCCGACGACGATGCCCACCGGTTCCTGGAGGAACGGTCGTTCCATGACCACGACTGACATCGGCTGGACGGGGTTGGCGGCGTCGACGCTGCTGCTGGCGGTGGCCATCGGCGTGTCGGTGGTCCGCGGGCTGGACCTGCACGCCGACATCGTGGGCTCCGGGGCCCGGGCCGCGGCCCAGCTCCTGGTGGTGGGCGCCGCCCTCGGGCTGGTGGTCGATCCGGGCCGGCCGGTGGCCCTGGCGCTGGTGTGGGTGGCGGCCATGATCGGGTTCGCCAGCGTCACCGTCCGCCGCCGCGCCCCGGAGGTGCCGGGCGTGTTCGGGGTGGCCCTCGCCGCCCAGGGCGCCGTCTGCGTCGTCAGCCTCGGCGTGATCTTCGGCCTCGGCATCTTCCCGTTCGAGGCGCGCGCCGTGGTCCCGCTGGCCGGCATGATGGTCGGCAACTCGATGACGGCGACGGTGGTCGCCGCCCGCCGGGTGGTGGGGGAGCTGCGGGACAAGCGGCTGGAGGTCGAGGCCCGCCTCGCCCTCGGCCACCCGTGGCCGGCGGCGTCCCGGCCCTACGTGCGGGAGGCGCTGCGCACGGCGATGATCCCCCAGATCGAGGCCACCCGGTCGGTGGGCCTGGTCTTCCTGCCCGGCGCCATGACCGGCCTCATCCTGGCCGGGGTCGAGCCGGCCAAGGCCGTGCTGGTGCAGCTGGCGATCATGTACCTGATCCTCGGGTCGGTGGCCACGAGCGTGACGGTCGTGGGGGTGGGGGTCACCCGCCGGCTGTTCACCGCCGATCACCGCCTGCGCCGCCTCGACCGTGCCCCCGGGTGAGCGGGGTAGCCTCTGGCCCGTGACGCCGAAGCGCTTCGTGATCATCGGTGGAGGTCCGGCCGGCAACTCGTGCGCCACGACCGCGGCCCGGCTCGGGGCCCACGTCACGCTGGTGGAGAAGGACATCGTCGGCGGCGCCGCCCACCTCTGGGACTGCATCCCCAGCAAGGCCATGATCGCCACGGGCGGCCGCCTCACCCAGATCCACGAGGCGCCCGGCATGGGCATCGCCGTCACGCCGGCCGAGCTCGACTTCGAGGCCCTCCGCCGGCGCATCGTGGAGATCGAGGCCAAGCTCCAGGGGTCCGTGAGCGGCCTGCTCGAGAACCAGGGCGTCACCATCCTCGAAGGGTCGGGACGCCTGACCGGGCCGTCCACCGTCACCGTCGAGCACCCGGACGGCACCACCACCGATCTCGACGCCGAGGTGATCGTGCTCTCCACCGGGAGCCGGCCCCGGGTGCCGGACTGGGCGCCGGTCGACGGCGTCCGGGTGCTGACCACGCGCCAGGCCTACCCGCCGCCGGAGCTGCCCGAGCACCTGATCGTGGTGGGGGCGGGCGTGACCGGCGTGGAGTTCGTCCACATGTTCTCCGCCTTCGGCTGCCGCGTCACCTTCATCGTGAGCCGCCAGCAGGTGCTGCCCCAGAAGGACCCAGAGGTGGCCGCCGCGCTGGAGGACGACTTCCTCGCCCGGGGGGTGCGCCTGTTCAAGGGGGCTCGGGCCCAGTCGGTCACGGTCGACGAGGGCGCCGGCACCGTCACCGTGCAGTGCGACGACGGGCGGGCGGCCACGGGCTCCCACGTGATCCTCGCCGTGGGCTCGATCCCCAACAGCGAGACGCTGGGCCTCGATGCCGCCGGCGTCGCCCACCACGACGGCTACGTCACCGTCGACCACAACTGCCTCTCGTCCGTGCCGGGGATCTACGCCGCCGGCGACCTGTCGGGGAAGCTGCCGCTGTCGTCGGTGGCGGCCATGCAAGGCCGCAAGATCGCGGAGCACGCCATGGGGCTCCACGCCGGACCCCACCGCCACCTCGACTACGAGAAGGCGGCCTCGGCCATCTTCACGGTGCCCGAGATCGCCGACGTCGGCCTGGCCGAGGCCGACGCCTTCGCAGTGGGCCGCAAGATCCGGGTCACCAAGGTGCCCTTCAGCGCCAACGCCAAAGCCCTGATCGAACACGACCCGCGGGGGTTCGTGAAGATCATCTCCGACCCGGCCACCGGCGTGGTGCTCGGCGGGTCGATCGTGGGCCGCAACGCCGCCGAGCTGATCTCGGTGATCGCCCTCGCCGTCACCGCGGGGCTGCGGGTGACCGACATCGTCGAGAGCCTGCTCGTGCACCCGGCCCTGGCCGAGGCCCTGGCCGACGCGGCCGAGTGATCCCGCCGCCCGACGGCTGGGAGGGCTGGGTCCTGCCCGTGGTCGACGGGGCCGCCCGCGCCGCGGCGTTGGCCCGCGACCTCCCCGACATCCTGGCCTCCCGCCCGTGGTTCGCCGTCGACGCCGATCGGGGGTGGGCCGACGTGCCCGCGCCGGCGCTGCTGGTCGTGGTGGCGGACGGCGACCCCGCCGGTCCGGCGCTGGCCGGCCGCGGCGCGCGCCGCCTCGACCGCGTGCCGGTGCTCGACCCGGGGCTGCACCCCGGCGGCACGCTGCCCCCGCGCTATCCGGCGCTGCTCGTGGCGGCCACCGGCATCGCCGCCGGGGTGCTGGGCGCGGTCCCGACCTCCGCCTTCGCCGCCCGGCCGGCCGAGCGCTCGCCGCTGCGGGTCTCCGACCCCGAGGTGGCCGACGCCGTGCGGGCGTTGGTGCGGGTGGCCGTCGACGAGGCCGGGGCGTCGGCCCTGCTGACGCTGACGGCGGACTGGCTCGAGCGGGTGGCGGCCGGCGGGCCGGGCGGGCCGGCCGGAGCGGTGCCGGATCCCGACGACGCCGCGGCCGCCCGGGCCGTGCACGCGCTGGTGTCGCTGTGCTGCGGCCCCGACGGATCGGCCGGTGCGCTCCGGGCCGAGGCGGCGGCGCTGCGGTCGATGCGGCGGTGAGCACCGGACCGGGGGCCGGGCCGGACGGTGCTCAGACCGGCACCGGTGGCCAGGGGAACCGGTGGCCGGGCACGGTCCGCACCTCGCCCCCGGGGAGCAGCACGTCGCCGGGGCGGAGCAGCACCACCGCCGATGGTGCCCCGACCTCGGCCGCCCGCCGCACCACCCGCTCCGGGAACGGATCGAAGCCGTCGCGCTCGGCGGGCTGGTCATCGAGGCGGGGCCCGAGGCCCAGCTCCCAGTACCAGGGGGCGCCGCCGTCGGCGTAGGGGACGAGCACCGGGGCCCCGAAGGCGTCGGCGGTGGCGAGGGCCCCGTCGGCGTCGTGCATGAGCGCCATCCTCGTGGCCCAGCGGTCCGGCGGCACGAAGAGGACGTAGCGGGCGACCGAGCTCCCCAGGAGCTCCACGGGCGTGGTGACCCACCCCCGGTAGCCGGCGAACACGACGTCGACTGGCCCGAGGTCGGCGGCGGCCCGCCGGCCCACCTCGACCATCGAGCCGCGGTCGTCGGCCCCGGCGTCGGCCACGAACGCGGCCCGCTGGTGGGGCGTCGCCACCAGGTAGGTGTTGCCGGCGTTGGTGACCTCCGGGTGGAGCCGGGGCCCGTCGGTGGGTTGCTCGCCGTAGAAGGGCAGCACCTGCACCGTCACGTCGCCGAACCGCAGGGACCTGCCCCAGGGCGACGGCCGGACGTCGGTGAACCCGAGCTGGCGGAGACGCTGGTCGAAGTCCATGGCCAGGATGGTCTCGCTCCCGACGGCGGGGACCACGACCGGGGTGGCGGGGTCGAAGCGAAGGAGGCTGCCCGGGTCGACGTGGTCGGGATGGCTGTGGGTGATCAGGATGGCGTCGACCGGGCCGAGGTCGGTGCGCACCAGGGGCTGGAAGTCCTCGGGGTAGCGGGCCCGGCGGGGCACCAGGAAGGGGTCGAGGACCACGCCCCCGGTGTCGCCTCGGACCACGGCGGCGTTGTGGCCCACGAAGGTGATGCCGGGCGCGGTGACGTCGGGATGGGGAGGCGCCGGCGGCTCGGCCTGGAGCATGCCCTCCCGGTCGAGGGCGTCGAGCAGGGCCTGCAGCTCGGGGGAGGGCGGGGCCGCCGGCGGGCCGGTGCCGGCGGTCGACGCGCCCGGCGCAGGGACGCCGCCGGGTGCGTGCAGGTCGGCGACGAGCCGGTGGACCGGCGCCCAGAGCGGCGGCGGGAGGGCCACGTCGACCGCCGGGCCGCCGTCGCGCTCGAAGGTGAGGTGGGAGGGTGCCGTGCCGTCCGGGTCGGGTCGCAGCACGTCGGGTCGCACCTGCCAGCCGGGCGGCGGACCGCCGGGGGTGGCCGCGGTGCCGGCGACCTCGGCCAGGGCGGCGAAGGGCGCGTCGGCCACGGCGGCGGCCATGGCCGCCAGCACCTCGGTTCCGTCGGGCGCGTGGCCGGCCTCCACCAGGGCCATCACCGGGGCGAAGGCGGCCCGGACCGAATCGTCGATGCGCCGGCCGATCGGCCCGCCCGCCGGTGTGGTGTCGCGGTGGTCGACGGACAGCCCGACGTCGGGCCGGAGCCAACGCCGGTCGGGTCCGACGCTCATGCCGGGCGCAGCCACAGGGCGCGCGAGGCCAGCAGGTCGTCGAGCACAGCCCGGACCTGGTCGCGGAGGGGCCCGGTCGGACCATCGCCGGCGAGGGCGCCGACCAGGCGGTCGAGGTGGCCCGGGGTGGTGTCGGGCCCGGGGGCGTCGCGGAGCAGGGGCACGAGCGCGGCCGGGGTGTGGCGATCGCCGCCGATGCCGCGCACGACGGCGAGGTCGGGATCGGCGGCCGGGGCCACCGTGATGTCGGGCGCCCACACGAGGGCGTAGGGCCGCGGGTCGTCGTCGGGAGGGAGCGCCATGCGCCACGGGAACGGCCGCCCGCCCGGGGTGGGGCCGTAGTGGTCGCCGTACACGACGGCGTACTCCTCGAACCCGGGCCACTGCTGGTCGGGGTAGGCCCGCCAGCCCCGGTAGGCGGTGGCCAGCTCGGTCGCGAACTCCTCGAGGAGCGCGCCCGCTTCCTCCGGCGTGAGGCCCCGGGTGTTGCGCCACCCGCGGAGGGTGATCGGGAAGTCGACGCCGTCGAGCTGGCTCCGGTCGACCTCCACCCCGAACCGCTCCGGCTCCTCGCCGTACTCCGTGCGCAGGTCGAGGCCGAAGGGGTGCACGTCGAAGGTGTGCATCGGGGCGTCGAGCGTGGCGTGCTCCTCGAGGAGGAAGGTCAGGGTGTCGCGGGCCTGGGCCTCGGTCTCCTCCGGGAACCCGACGATCGAGAACACGTGGACCCCGATGCCGGCCCCGGCGCAGGCCCGGAGCACGTCGTGGGCCGTCTCCACCCGGATGCCCTTGTCCATGTGGTCGAGCATGGCCTGGTTCCCGGACTCGAGCCCGAAGAAGAGCTTGCGCATCCCCATGGCGTGGAGCCGGTCGCAGACCTCGGGGGTGAAGCCGGGCTCGAAGCGGGCGTAGCCGACGAAGCGGGGGTCGACGCCGGGGTGGTCGTCGAGGGCGTCGGCGAGGCGGAGGAGGAGCTTGGGGGCGAGGGCCTCGTCGGTGATCTCGAAGTGGCGGGCGCCGTGGCGCTCGTGAAGGGTGGCGATGTCGAGGGCGATCTGGTCGGGCTCGCGCAGCCGGTAGGCCTTCTTCGAGATCGAGTTGATGGAGGGGATGTCGCAGAACTTGCAGCGGTTGAAGTAGCAGCCCTTCCCGGTGACGATCGGGAGGACGGGGACGGGGTTCAGGTAGGCGTCGAGGGGCATGCCGTCGAAGTCGGGCGTGGGGAGCGCCTTGACGTTTTCGACGTGGGTGGGGCCGGCCACCACCCGGCCGTGCCGGTCGAGGGAGAGCAGGTTCGGGACGTGGCCGAGGTCGCGGACGTCGGCCCCGCCGGCCAGCGCGTCGAGCAGCGCCGTCATCGCCGTTTCGCCCTCGTAGGGTACGAGGGCGTCGCAGAACGTCTCGAAGAAGCGGCTGCGCTGGCGCAAGGCGTCGTGGAACTTGGCGTAGACCGTGCCGCCGAGCACCACGGTGCGGCCGGCCGCCTTGAGCCGTCGGGCCAGGAACAGGCCGGGGATGATCTGCTGGCGGTTCAGGATCGAGATGCCGACCACGTCGGGATCGGTGCGGGCGAGGGCCGGGAGCAGGACCTCGCGGGTGTGGTCGTCGAAGAGGTCGGCGGTGGGGTCGGCGGTGACGGCGAGGAGGTCGGGGAGCCGGCTCGGGTCGACGCCGGCCACGTCGTAGGCGGCGCCAGCGATGGCGTAGGTGACCCGGCCGCCGGTGCTGCCCGAGGCCAGGCGGAGCGCGGCGCCGATGGTGCGGCGGGCGAGGTGGTGGCGGTCGGGGTCGAGGAAGCCCTCGAGGTCCTGGAGGGTGGCCGCCGCCTCGGCCGCCGACGCCACGATCCAGTCGGCCTGCCCCATGAGCGGCGCGGCGGCGGCCTGGCGGTCGGCGTCGAGGCGGTCGTAGCGCGCCTGGCACCGGGCCGCGAGCGGGCCGAGCCGTTCGGGGTCGAGCAGCCAGTGGAGCCCGGCGATGTCGAGGTCGTACAGGTCGACCGTGGCCCCCTGCCGGCGCAGGTGGGCGGCCAGCGACGGGAGCGAGAGGTGCGGACCACGGGGGTCGGTCGCAGGGGGGAAGAGGAGGGCGACGCGCATCGGAACCGGGCTGGGAGCGGCGCGCACCCTACTACGGTGCGGTCCGTGGAGGATCCAGACGCCGACGGCCGGCCGTGGATACAGGTCGGGCCGGCGGTGCTGGTGCGGATGGCGGCGTGGCCCTGGTCGGCGCTCGAACCCCTCCGCTCGCCGGCGCTGGCCGAGTTCGTCGACGGCGGCGCCGGCCCCGAGACGGTGGCCGCGGCCCACGAGGAGGCCGTGGCCCGGGAGCGTCGGCACCTGCTGGCCACCGTCGCCGCCGACCCGTTCCGCCGGGCGGTGGCCCTCGGGCATCCGGGCGTGGCCGTCCAGCTGGAGGCCTACCTCGCTCGGCCCGGCGTCGCCGATCGCCCGCCCACCAAGGCCCGGTACCGCCGGCTGGAGGCCACCCTCACCAACCTGTTGCTCCGGGCCGCGGGTCGGCCGACGCCCAACGGGCTGTGGGCCGGGGTCGTCCCGGTCGGGCCCGGCGCCGGCCCCCGGGCCGAGGCCTGGTCGGTGCAGGTCGATCTCGATGTGCTCGGGGAGGCGTTCGAGGTCGACGCCGGCCGCCCGCTGCCGGTGGGCCGACCCGACCCGTGGCGGGTGCTCGACGACGCCATCGACCTGCTTCCCGCCGCGGCCGCTCCCCGTTGGCGGGAGGCGCGGGACGCCCTCCGCGCGGTGGGCGACGGGATCGAGGAGGCGGGGGCCACGGCGACGCCGGCGGCGTTGCGGGCGGCCCACGCCGCCGCAGCCGCGAGCTGCGACGCGCTGCGGCGGGCGGCCGGCCTCCCGGCCGTGGGCACCCGTCCCGTGCTCCGGGTGGATCGGCGCCTGCCCCGGAAGCCGGCGCTCGACGCCGCGCTGGCCGACGCCGGCCCGGCGCTGTCCGCCGCCGTCGGGGCGTGGATCGACGTGATGGAGGCCATCGGGCTCGGGCCGATGTGGGCGGCGGCGACGGCGCGCTCGGTGCTCCACCCCGGCGAGGGTGCCACCGCGGCTGGCGGGCCGGCCTCGGCGGTGCCCGACGCCGCCTCCCTCTTCGCACCGTTCGGGCCCGAGGCGGTCGCTCTCGCCGCGCAGCGCTGCCGGTGGCTCGGCTCGCTGCTCGGCTCGGCGTCGACCGTCGCACCTGCTGCCCCGGGGCAGGGGATGGGCCCGTGGGGATGTGCCCTCGCCGTCCCGGGTCCCGGTGGGTGGATCCCCCGCTCGGTGCGGGGTGACCCGGCCTTCTTCCTCGCCCGCTGGGCCGGCCTGGCGCCCGGCCCCTACGCCGCCGCCCTGGATGCCGCCGTGGGCACCGGATGGCGGCCCCGTCCGGTGCGGGTGACGCGGTACGTCAACCTCGGTGCCTCCCTGTGCCCACCGTTCGGCCAGCCGCTCGACCCTGCCCCGGGTGCGCTCGTGGACGTCGCCGGCCGCGTCGGCCTGGCCGCGGACGGGCGCGCCGTCCCGGTGATCGAGACGGCGGCGGCGCCGGTCTTCGCCGACCCCACCGAGGCGGCGGCCTACCGGGCGGCGTCGACCTGGGGGTGGGAGCTCGTCGCCACCGGCCTCCCGCCGCTGCCGGAGGAGGTGGCGGTGCTCCGCCACCTGCCGCCGATCCTGGCGCCGAGCGGCGTGGTGGTGCACCCGCGCCGGTGGTTGCTCGCACCGGACGAGCTGGCGGCCTGCGCCGGCGCGGCGACGGCGGTCGAGCGGTTCGTGGCGTGGCGGGCGCTGGTCGGGCGCCGTGGCCTCCCGGAGGTCCTCACCGTGCGCCTCCGGGCCTCGCCCAGCGCGCCGCACCTCACGGTGCTCGCCGACAGCGCGCTCTCGGTGGAGGCCTTCCTGGGGGAGATCGACGACCGGGTGGCGGTCGCGGTGGTCTTCGACGGGCCCGATGTCGACGGGTTGCTGCCCGGTCCCGACGGCGAGGGCCACGTGGCCGAGGTCGCCGTGGCGTTCACCGATCGGCGCTGGGCCGGCGGCGTCGTCCCCTGACGCGACGAGGGCGGCGCACCGTCGGTGCGCCGCCCTCGAACGAAGAGCTTGTGCCTACCAGGGGCACATGATGGTGCCACCGCTGGAGATCTTCCCCGCGAGGTCGGCACCGGGGTTGCCCAGCTTGCCGAAGCCGCCGGGGGCGATGCCGCCAGGGGCGTTGAAGTTCCCGACCGGTGCGAACGAGCCACCCCGGATGTTCAGGCCGAAGCCCTCGACCTCGGGCTCGGCGGCCTCGATGATCGGCGTGGCGGCCTCGAGGTACTCGCCCTCGAGCTTGGCGGCGGCGAGGATCTCGTCGCGGATGAAGTAGAGGGAGCCGTCATCGCCCTTGAGGACGATGCCACCTGCGTCAGACATGGAGTGTTCTCCTTTATAGGTGTGCTGGTGCGGGCCGGAACCGTACACGATCCCGGTGGGGTGTGCTGCGGGTCTGGTTGTCGGGCCAGACGCCTGCGCGACCGCCCGGTTACCGGAAGGCGGCCACCACCCCGCCGGGGCCGTGCTTGCGGAGGCACCAGCTCAGCGGCTCCGGCAGGGTCTCGAAGAGGTCCCACCCGCGCTCGGGGGGTGCGGTGATGCGCCCGTCGGCCACGTACAGCAGCTTCTCGTAGACGCGGGCGGTGGCGGCCAGCCAGAACAGCTCGCTGCCGCCGTCGCCCCGGAGCACGTCGAGGAGGGCGCGGCCGCCCACGTGGATGAGGTAGTTGGGGAACGGGTGGCGGCGGGGCAGCAGGCGCGGCTCGGGGGCGGCGAAGTCGATGTGGTGCACCAGGCGGTCGCCGTCGCCGAAGTGCACCTCCATCTGCCACACGACCTGGCGGGCGACGTACTCGTGGGCCACCGAGCCGGGCGAGGCGAACAACCCGTCGAGCCACGGCACGAACTCGTGGCCGAGCCACCAGTGCAGACGGCGCTCGAGCTCCTCGCGGTCGGCGGGCGCGGTCAGGCCGACGAGGGTGGTGGTGTCGATGGGCTCGAACGGGGCCGTGTCCCCGGGGACGGCGTCGACGAAGGCCGCCGCCCCCGCGTGTCGGTCGACACGGTCCGGGCCGTGGATCTCGATGACGTCACCCGGCGCTACGGTGGCGGCCACGGTGGGCGTGCCCGCCAGCCGCCGACCGAGCAGGGCCACGATCTCGGCCGGGTGGTAGGGGCGGGCGTAGCGGTTGGCCCACGCGTGCTCGTCGAGGTAGTCGATGTCGCAGAAGTAGGGGAACACGAACGCGGGGGCGGTGGCGCAGGCCGCCTCCAACCAGGCCGCGATGCCGTCGCGCTCGTCGTGGCCGATCCCGAGGGTGCGCTGGTAGGAGATGAGCGGGGTGATGGGCTGGTAGCGCGCCGCCACGACGGCCACCGGCCCGTGGTCGTCGCGCACCCGCTCGCCGTCGGCCACCCGGGCGTCGCAGTCGGACATGTGCCAGTACACGGCGTCCCCGTGCCGGACCACCAGCCCGAACTCCTCGATCTCGGCGTCGCTCGGGGTGGGGGTGGCGACGAGCCCGCCCAGCACGATCGGCTCCCACGGGCGGGCGGTCAGGCGGTTGGTGAAGCCGAGCTGGTCGAGTCCCCGCTGGACCCGCTCGTCGGCCGGCGCAATGACGGTGATGTCGCGGTCGAACTGCTCGAGGGTCGGGGCGTGCCAGTGGTCGAGGTGGAGGTGGGTGACCACGATCGCCGTCGGTTCCGGCATTCGGTCGCGGTGGATCGTCCGGGCCGGGTGGAAGCCGATGGCGCCGTGGGCGAAGCGGTCAGCGAAGAGCGGGTCGACGAGGACGGTCTGGTCGCCGGCCTCGACGAGGACCGAAGCGTGGCCGAGGATCGTGATGCGCACGCCGACAGCATGGCGCACCGTCGTCGCCCTGTCGGCGCCCCGCCGCCGGCATACGATCCGGCGATGGATCGGGACGGCGATCAGGGCGCCGGCGCGCCGACGGTGTTCGGGCTCGGCCGCGCCCAGCTCCTGGCCGTCTGCGACGCCTTGGCCCTGCCGGTGGGCCGGCGTGAACGCATTGCGTCGGTGTACGACGGGGCGGTGGCCCGGTGCGGCGACCGGCCGCTGGCCCTGCCGCCGCGCTGGTCGGGCATGACCGACGACTGCAGTCCGATCGAGGTGTCCGTCGCGTTCCGCCGGGGCGATCCCGACGTCCGCGTTCTGCTGGAGGCCCAGGCCGACCCGCCGTCGCCGCTCACCTACGCCCGCGCCGCCGACGAGCTCACCGCCTGGCTGGTGGCGGACGTGGGGGCCGACGACACCCTGGCCGTGTCGCTCGCCCCCCGGTTCGTCCCCGGCCCGCACGCCTTCCTCGCCGCCTTCCACGGCATCGAGTTCCACCACGACGGCCGCATCCGCACGAAGCTGTACCGGGCGCCGGGCGCGACGGGCGACCCCTGGGGCACCGTGCGGGCGGTCATGGCCGACGCCGGGCTGGACGGGCCGCTGGCCGACGTGGTGGCCGAGGTCGGCGAGCTCGACGTGCCCCTGATCGCCGTGGACCTCGAGCCGTCCGCCACGGCCCGACTCAAGCTCTACCTGCGCTCGCCCGACCTCGACGTGCTCGATCGGCTCTGCGCCCTCGGTGGCACGGCGGGCGGCCACGCCACGCGGCTGGCCGCCGCCCTCTACGGCGAGCCCACCGTGGACCGCGTCCCCTACGTCGCCCTCCACCTTGCCGCTGCCGGACCCGGTGGTGTCGCCCGCGGCCCCAGCCGCGCCGTGCTGTCGCTGCCCGTGATCGACGCCTCGCCCGCCCAGCAGGTGGTCGAGGAGCGGATCGCCGCGCTCCTCGAGGACCACGGCCTCGACGCCGCCGCGTACCGGCGAGCGTCGGCCGCCGCGTTCGCCTCGATGCCGGCGGAGGCCCGGGGCCTCGACGGGCCGCTCGGGGTGCACACCTGGCTGTCGGTGCAGGACGAGCCCGACGGGTCGCCCCGGATCACGGTGTACTTCGCCGTGCGGGCCTTCGCCGGCCGCTTCGGGTTCCCGGCCCTCGACCCGACGCGCACCTGGCCCTCGCCTGTCACGGGCCTCGGCCCGTCCGTTTGACCGACGGGTGACCGGCGGGCGGCGCCGGGCCGGTCCGCCGTCGGCCAGAATGCGGCATGAAGATCCGCATCGGGTTCGGCCTCGGCCGGGAGACGAGCTTTCACACGCGGGACCGCCTCGGTGCCTTGGCCGACGCCCTCGAGGAGCGGTCATTCGACTCGCTCTGGTTCAGCGAGCGCCTCGCCGGCACCGCCCCCGACCCGATCGCGGCGATGGGGTTCGTGGTCGGCCGGACCGACCGGCTGAAGGTCGGCACCTCGGTCCTCGTGCTCCCCGGCCGGAACCTGCCCGTGCTGGCCGGCGAGCTGGCCACCCTCGAGCAGCTGGCGGCGGGGAAGAGCCGCATCCTCCCGGCCTTCGGCATCGGGGCCCCCGAGGCGGAGGAGCACTCCGGTTTCGGCGTCACCAAGGCCACCCGCAAGGACATCTACGAGGAGGCGCTGCCGCTCATCCGCCGCTTCTGGGCCGAGGACGACGTCACCCACCACGGCCGCTGGTTCGACTTCGAAGGCGTGACCGTCAACCCCAAGCCCCGGGCCGGGGGCTTCGACGTGTGGATGGGCGGGATGCACCCGAAGGAGCTCGACCGCGTCGGCCGCCTCAGCGACGGGTGGCTGGCCTCGTTCTGCACCCCCGCCGACGTGCGGGCCAAGCTCCCGCTGGTGCAGCAGGCGGCGGCCGCGGCCGGCCGCACGATCGACCCGGAGCACTTCGGGGCCCCGATCGTCTACCGGCGTTCGGGCCCGCTGCTCGGCCCCCTGGCCCGGGCGGTGGCCCGCAGCAACCCCGGTGTCGACCCGAGCGAGATCGTCCCGGCCGGGCTCGACGGCGCCGTGCGCCAGATCGAAGGGCTCGTGGCCGAGGGCATGTCGAAGTTCGTGCTCGTCCCGGCCCACGACCTGGGCGACGCCGACGAGATGCGCCGCGAGCTCGACGAGATCGTGGCCCGGGTGCTGCCGCTGCAGACCTGAGCCGTCCCGCCCCGCCCGCCGGCCGAAGGGTCCGCCGCCCCGGCGGGTCAGCGCCGGGCCAGCCAGTCGGCGAGCCAGCGTTGGGCCGGCCCGTCGAACCCCCACCGGTTGGCCGAGAAGTGCAGCAGGAGGGCCAGGCGGGCGGCCGGCGCGACCGACGCGTCGCCGGCCGGGGTCGGGGCCGTGGCACAGGCCCGGGCCGCTTCCATGGCGCGGGCCAGGAGCGCGGTGAAGGTCGGCGCCTCGGGGCCGAGCGCCGCCGCCACCCGCTCGTCCAGGTCCTCCAGGTCTTCGGATCGGCCGAGCGCCCGCACCGTCGTATCGCCGGACGGGTCGGCCGCCTCCCGCCCGAGCGCAGCGGCCACCTCGTCCCGGGGGGCCAGGTCGGGCAGGCTGGTGGCGATCGAGCGGGCGGTGTGCAGGAAGGTCAGCTGCAGGGCCGGCGCGCCCGGGCCGATCGCCCGGAGGGCCTGGCGCCAGAGGAGCGTGTCGGCGGCGAAGTGGGCGTGGGCCTCGGTCATCGCCGGCTCACCGCCGAAGCGGGCCGCCTCGGGCTCGTAGGCCGCCGGCGCGAACGAGACCAGCGTGCCGCCGGCCACCGCGCCGACCAGGGCGCGTCGCACGGCGTCGTCGACAGCGCCGCGGTGGCCCGGGGCGACCTCGATGCGCAGGCGTACGTCGGGCGGCTTGCGCTGGAAGAACCATCCCCGCGCCCCCTCCGGCACCGTGGCGAGGGCCTCCTCGACGGCGTCGAGCACGGCGGCGGCGTGCCCGACCTTGTCGGTGGGCGGAAGGGCCAGGTCGAACGCGACCCACGGGTGCGGCGGCAGGGCGAGATGGTCGACCGACGCCCGCCGGGCGGTGGAGAAGCGGGCCAGGGGCGCGACGCCGGCGTCCACGGCAAGCCGGTAGGCCTGCTCGACCCGATCGACCATGGCGATGTCGACCAGCGCGGCGAGGGCGTCGTCCCAGCGCAGGCCGTGGCGGTCCAGCCAGCCGGCGAGGGCGGCGTCGTCCTCGAGGCCGTAGCGGCGTCGGAAGTTGGCGACCACCCCCGCCACGGCGTCGTGGTCGAGGCGGATGCCGCGCAGGCGCCCCACCTCGTGGGCCAGCAGCCGCAACAAGGCCTGTTTCCGCAGCACGGGTTCGGTGGTGCCGACCAGGCCGGGGTCCACCGGCGGCAGGTCGCCGCCATCGCCGCCGACGGGCAGGCTGAGCTCCTGGTCGACCTCGAACAGCGCGGCGGCGAGGAACACCGTGGGTTCCACGAACCACGGGCGCTCGGCCGGCGGCGCGGCGTCGGCGCCGTCCGCCGCGGCCAGGACGTCGAGGAGGGCGAGGGCGTCGCGGCGCTTGCGGCCCGGCCCCGCCCCGGCGTCGAACCGGCGGAGGGCGGCGACCTCGTCGGCGTCGAGCCCCGCCGCGCGCGCCGCGCTCGGGAGGGACCGGTCCCGGTAGGGGAGGGCCTTGGCCGCGTCGACCAAGGCTGCTGCCGCCGTCTCGGTCAGCACGCCGGCGGCGACGGCGGCGACGGCCCGGTCGCGGATGTCGACCATGGCCGTGGACAGGGGGCGGTGGTCGTCGCCGGCGTCGGCATGGGCGACGGCCACCTCGTCGTCGTCCACCAGCCGGCCGTCGCGGAACTGCTCGAACACCTCGCCCACGCCGACCATCCCGAAGGGGTGCAGCTCGGCGGCCCGCAGCGCGCCCATGCTGGCGGCGCCGAAGACGGCGACCCCCTGCTCGATGGCCCAGAGGATCTCCTTGTGCCATACCGCCGGCACCCGCTCGAACACGCCGTCGATGATGGCGATCCGGGTCGGGGCGTGCACCCGCACGGCCCGGAGCACGTCGCCCTGGGCCACGGGCGGGAGGCACACCACGCCGTCGTGGCCCAGTCGCTCGAGGACGGTGGCCCGATCGATGGTCGGCCCGCAGAACACGACGGTGGTGCCGCTCACGGCTCCTCCCCACCCGGGTGGGCGGCGGCGGCGAAGGCGGCGTGGGCCCGCCGCCCCGGCGTGTAGGCCGGCGTGGTGTGGGCCCCCTCCGCACCGGGGACCACCACCCGGGCCACGTGGACCGGCCAGTCGTCCCTCGACAGGTCGACGACGAGGACCTGGGGGAGGCCGGCGGCGCGGAGGGAGGCGAGCACGGCCCGCAGATCGTCCTCGACCGTGGTCGTCCCGGGCAGGGGGTGGTCCCAGCCTCGCGGGGTGGGGTCGGTGGCCACCTCCCGCCAGAACGAGAAGGCCTCGCCGCTCTGCACGAGGGCCTGGCGCCCCCGGGTCTGGTCGTCGCGCGAGCCGGCGATGGCGGTGAGGCGGGACTGTGCCGCCTCGGTGAGGGCCCGGACCATGGCGATGCGGGGGTCGGGGTGGCACCCGTAGCCGCCGGCGGCGCCGAGCGGGTTGAGGTCGAGGTCGGCCGTCGGGTCCCACACGATCGCCTTCGTGCAGGGCACCCCGGTGTCGGCGGTGAGATCCCACAGGAACACCTGCAGGCCGGCGGCCTCGTACCGCCCGAGGAGATCGGTGGCCGCCGGGTCGGCGATGGTGGCGGGGTCGATCCGGGTGGCCGAGGCCCGGCCGGGGTGCCGCACGTGCCAGACGGCGTGGGCGTCCCGCTCGATCACCTCGCACAGCCCGTGGAGGACGGCCTCGACCAGCGTGGCGCCCGAGGCCAGGCCGTTGCTGGTGCGGGCGAAGGTGCCGCTGCCCGCCACCAGCGGCAGCACCATGTTGGTGTGGACCAGCTCGAAGGGGATCCACCAGTCCCGTCCGGTGGCGATGTCGGTGGCGGAGCAGAACGGGAGCGGCGCGTGCGGGTGGTAGGTCCCGTTGGCGTCGCGGGGCAGGGCGTCGGGGTCGATGACACGGCCGGTGGGCGCCAGCCCGGCGACGGACTCCACGACACAGGGGACGGCCGCCCGTTCGGCGTGCCAGCTCTCGATCGACTCCATCACGGCCGACGCCCGGGCCAGGGCGTGGGTGAGTCCCTTGCCCTGGGCGACCGCCAGCCCCCGGCTGTTGGGACGGATGGCCTGCCAGACCGGGATGCCGATGACGTCGAGCCCGGTCACGTTGGCCACCCGGGTGATCCCGGCGGCGGGGAGGAGCGGTTCGAGCGCGGCCAGGAGCTCCTCGGCCGAACGGGACCGCCAGGCCGGCACCCCGGCCGCGCCGAGCGGCGGTTTGGGGGTGGCGCCGTCGAGGAGCCCGAGCCCGCTCACCGCCCCGCGCTGCTACTCGATCACGATCACGACGTCGCCCGAGCCCACCGAGTCGCCGGGGGCCACGCGGACCTCCTTGACGGTGCCGGACTTGTCGGCGGTGATCTGGTTCTCCATCTTCATGGCCTCGAGCACGCAGACGGCCTGGCCCGATTCGACCGCGTCGCCCACGGCGACGAGCACCTTCACGATCGTGCCCTGCATGGGCACGGCCACCGCGCCGCTCCCCGCCGCAGCGCCGGCGCCGCCGCTGCCGCTGCTGGCCCGGCGGGCCCGGGCCGGTCCCTTGGCGCCGGCGGCCGGAGCGGCGGCCGCGGCCGAGGCCGGGACCCACACGTTGACGCTGAAGCGGCGCCCGTTGACCTCGACGTCGACCTCGCGCTTGACCTTCTCCTCGCCCTCGTCGGTGACCGGAGCGGCGGCGCTGGCCACGCCGCTCAGGTCGAGGGTGGTCTCCACCCAGCGGGTGGAGTGCCGGGCCGACGCGAAGTCGGGGTGCTCGAGGATGGCGATGTCGGCGGGGATGGTGGTGGCGATGCCGTCGATGCGGAACTCGCGGAGGGCCCGCAGGGTGCGGGCGATGGCCGTGGGGCGGTCCTTGCCCCAGAGGATCAGCTTGCCCACGAGGTTGTCGTAGAACTGGCTGACCTCGTCGCCCGACTCGTAGCCGCCGTCCCAGCGCACGCCGAACCCCTGCGGCGGGACGATCTTGTCGATCTTCCCGGGGGAGGGGAGGAAGCGGCCGCCGGCCGGGTCCTCGGCGTTGATGCGGATCTCGATGGCGTGGCCCCGGCGCTCGATGTCGTCCTGGGTGAAGGACAAGGGCTCGCCCGACGCCACCCGGATCTGCTCGGCCACGAGGTCGATGCCGGTGACGAGCTCGGTGACCGGGTGCTCGACCTGCAGGCGCGTGTTCATCTCGAGGAAGTAGAACTGCCCGTCCTGGTAGAGGAACTCCACGGTGCCGGCGTTGTAGTAGCCGCAGGCCTTGGCCACCTTCACCGCGGCCTCGCCCATGGCCCGGCGGATGTCATCGGGGAAGTCGGGGGCGGGGCTCTCCTCGACCAGCTTCTGGTGGCGCCGCTGGGCCGAGCAGTCGCGCTCGCCCACCCACACCACGTTGCCGTGCTGGTCGCCGATGATCTGCATCTCGATGTGGCGGGGCCAGGTGAGGTAGCGCTCGACGTAGCACTCGTCTCGCCCGAAGCCCTTCAGGGCTTCGCTCATGGCCGATTCCAGTGCCGCCGGTGCGTCCTCCGCGGACTCCACCACCCGCATGCCGCGACCGCCGCCGCCGAAGGCCGCCTTGATGGCCACCGGCCAGCCGTGGGCGGCGCCGAAGGCGATGACCTCGTCGACCGAGGTGAGGAACTGGGTGGTGCCGGGCACGCCGCTGACGCCGGCGTTCTCGGCGGCGATGCGGCTCGACACCTTGTCGCCCATCACCTCGATGGCCTCGGGCGGCGGGCCGATGAAGGTGACCCCCTTGGCCGTGATGGCCCGGGCGAAGTCGGTGTTCTCGCTGAAGAACCCGTACCCGGGGTGCACGGCGTCGGCGCCGGAGCGCTCGATCACGTCGAGGATGGCGTCGGTGTTGAGGTAGCTCTCCGCCGCGGTCTGACCGCCGAGGGCGTAGGCCTCGTCGGCCAGGCGGGCGTGCAGGGCGTCGCGGTCGAGGTCGCTGTAGACGGCAACCGTGGCGATGCCCAGCTCCTGGCAGGCCCGGATGACGCGCACCGCGATCTCGCCTCGGTTGGCGATGAGGACCTTGGTGATCACACCCTATGTTTACGTGGCTCGGGGCTGTTCGTGCCATTCCCGGCCATCCCGGGCCGATCGGAGGAACGATGACCGCGGGTTCGACTGACCGGTTCGACGGCGAGGTGGCCGGGACGAGGTTCCACGTGGCGTGGGTGGCCGAGACCGGGTCCACCAACGACGACGCCCTGGCCCTGGCCCGGGCCGGCGCACCGGAGGGGCTGGTGGTGGTGGCCGACCACCAGACGGCGGGGCGGGGCCGGTTGGACCGCCGCTGGGAGGCGCCCCCCGGCTCGTCGCTCCTGTGCTCGGTGCTCCTCCGGCCCGATCCCGAGGCCGTGCCGCTGGCCCGGGCCCACCTCTGCACCAAGGCGGTGGCCCTCGCCGCGGCCGCCGCGGCCAACGCCGCGGCCGATGCCGGGGCGGTCCTGAAGTGGCCCAACGACCTCGTGGTCCCCTACGCCGGCGGTGTGCGCAAGCTCGGCGGCATCCTCGCCGAGTCGGTGGTGGAGGGTGACCAGCTGACCGCCGTCGTGGTCGGCCTCGGGCTCAACGTCGACTGGCCCGACGACGTCCCGGCCGAGCTGGCCGAGATCATGGCGTCGCTCCACTGGTTCGGCGACGGCCTGCCCATCGCCCGGCGGCCGCTGCTCGAGGCCCTGCTCCGTGCCCTCGAACCCGTCTACGCCTCGCTCCTGGCCGACGGGGGGACGGCGCTGCTGGCCGGGTACGCCGCCGCCTGCGCCACGATCGGGCAGGAGGTGCGGGTGGAGCGAGCGTCCGACGTCCTCCGGGGCCGGGCCACGGGCCTCACGGCCGACGGCCACCTGCTCGTCGTCGACGCCGGCGGGGTGCAGCACGAGGTCGTGGTGGGCGACGTCGTGCACCTCCGGCCGCAGTAGCCGGCCGGGGATGGCGGGTCGGCCGGCCCGTTTGTGCTCAAATCCGGCGGTGACGAGCAGCGAGGGCGCGAGCCGGGCCCGGCCCGGGAAGGTCACCCTCCGTGATCGCGTCCGGCGCCTGCCGAACTCGGTGGTGCTCTGGCTCACGTTCGTCCTGGCGGTGGCGTCGGCCATCCTCGCCACCCTCCCGTACGAGGTCGGGGCCAGCGGTCCGTTGCCCCCCGACGAGAT
The DNA here is from genome assembly GCA_029782025.1 of Actinomycetes bacterium. Classification (GTDB taxonomy): domain Bacteria; phylum Actinomycetota; class Acidimicrobiia; order Acidimicrobiales; family Acidimicrobilacustridaceae; genus JAKOVR01. The sequence goes on from JAKOVR010000213.1 coordinate 55,062, forward strand.
CAGTGTGATCGCCACGGCCACCTCCACCTCGTCCACCACCACGACGGTGGCGGTGCCCGATCCGTCGGCCCCGCCCGCGACCGGCCTGCCCGGTACCACCACCTCCACCGTGCACGTGGCGCTCGAGACGCAACCCCGCGTCACCGATGGCGCCCTCGAGTGCGCGTCGCCGCTGTTCGAGATCGCCGTGCCCGGGAAGGACCGGCGGGTCGCCCGCAACGACGACTGCCTGGAGGGGGCCCGGTGGCGCCTGTCGATCGCCGCCGCCGGCGCCGTGGTCGCCCTGGTCACGGGCCTCACCGCCCGCCGGATCCGGCTCAAGGAGTACGAGCGGGTTGCCACCGAGGAGCGCCGGCGCCGGTTCCGGCGCGCTCGGGATGGGCGAGGTAGCGGGCCGCCGCCTGCTGGGTGATCGGGCCGGGGGCGCCCGTACCGATCGGGTGGGCGTCGATGGTGGACACGGGGTGCACGTCGCGGGTCGAGGAGGTGAGGAACACCTCGGTCGCCCGGCCGAGGTCCGCCAGCGGGACGGCGACCTCCCGCACCGGGTGGGGGGAATCGGCCAGCGCCTCGATCACCAGCGCCCGCGTGATCCCGGCCAGGCAGCCGCTCGAGAGCGGCGGCGTGCACACCGCACCGTCGAGGACCACGAACACGTTCGAGCCGGTGCCCTCGCACAGGTCGCCGGCGGTGTTGGCGAAGATCGCCTCGTCGCCACCGTGGGCCTTGGCGTGCCGGAGCGCCACCACGTTGTCGGCGTAGCTCGTGGACTTGACCCCTGCGGTGGCCGAGTGCTCGTTGCGGGTCCAGGGCACCACGACGGCCGCCGCGGTGGGGGCCCACCGGCTGGCCGGACCGCTGGCCACGATCACGGTGGCCGGCGCCGTGCCGCGGTCGGAGCCGAGCGGGGCCTCGCCGCCGGTCACGGTGATGCGCACGCGGCCGCCGGCCTGCCCGGGCCCGCCGTTGGCGGTGACGACGGCCTCGACCGCGGCCTCGAGCTCCCGGTCGGTGCAGGGCAGGGGCAGGCCGAGGACGGCCAGGGAGCGGCGGAGCCGGGCCAGGTGGCGGTCGAGCGCGATCGGGTACCACCCGTCGCCGGCATCCACCACGGCGAAGGTCTCGAAGGCGCCGTCGCCCACCGTCACGCCGTGGTCGAACGGGCTGACGCGGGCCGCGTGCGCGGGGACCATGGCGCCGTCGATCCAGAGCACGGGCTCGGGGGCCGCCGCGGCGCCGGTCACCGGGCCAGCACCGCGGTCGGACGGGACGAGGCGACGCTCAGCAGGTTGCGGGCCTTGAGCTCGGTCTCGTGCCACTCGCCGCTCGGGTCGCTGTCCCACGTGATGCCACCGCCCGTACCGAAGTGCAGCTCCCCGTCGTCGATCCAGAACGTGCGGATGGCCACGTTGAGGTCGCCCTGCCGCCGGTCGGCGTCGACCCAGCCGATGGCGCCGCAATAGACGCCCCGGGGCACCGGTTCGAGCCGGCGCAGGTGGGCGACGGCCGCCTCCTTCGGGGCGCCGGTGACCGAGCCGGGCGGGAAGGTGGCGGCGAGCAGGTCGGCCCAGCCGGTGCCGGGGACGAGCTCGCCCTCGACGGTGGTGACGAGGTGGAAGAGGCCCGGATGGGGCTCGAGGGCGCAGAGGGCGGGCACCGTCACCGATCCGTAGCGGCAGACCCGGCCGAGGTCGTTGCGCACGAGGTCGGCGATCATCACGTTCTCGGCCCGGTCCTTGGGCAGGAAGGCGTCGGGGGTGGCCGCCGTGCCCTTGATGGGCGACGACCACACGAGGTCGCCCCGGCGGGACAGGAACCGCTCCGGGGAAGCGGAGGCGACGGCCACGCCGTGGGCGGGCAGGCGCACGACGGCCGAGAACGGTGCCGGGTTGCCCTTGGCCAGGGCGGCGCCGAGGGCGGCGATGTCGGTGGTGGTGCCGGGCGGCGGGGTCGGGAGCGGGGCGGACAGGCGCCGGGTCAGGTTCACCTGGTACACGTCGCCGGCGGCGATCGCGGCCCGGATGGCCCGCACACCGGCCTCGAACCCGGCCCGGTCGAGGCTCGACCGCCAGGCCCCGAGGTCGGGTCCCGCCCACGGCGGGCCCGGCCAGACCCGGGCCGGGCGGACCGACGCGAACCGCGCACACACCGGCGGTCCGTCGAAGGGGAGCACCACGGCCCAGAAGCCGGTCGAGTCCAGCGCGGTCACGTCGGCGGTGACGTCGAGCAGCCCGGAGCAGAGCCGGTCGCCGACCACGGCCACCGGTGGCAGGTCCACGGTGCTCGGAGCCACGCCGGAAGCGTACGATCCCGACCTGATGATCGTGGAACTGAACGACGAACAGCTCGCCCTCCGCACCGTGGTGCACGACTTCTGCGAGGCCGAGATCGCCCCGCACGCCGAGGCGTGGGACCGTGACCACACCTTCCCGGCGGACACCGTCCGGGCCATGGGCGAGCTCGGTCTCTTCGGCATCCCGTTCCCGGAGGCCTACGGCGGCGGCGGTGCCGACCTGACCACCCTCTGCGTGGCCCTCGAGGAGCTGGCCAAGTACGACCAGTCGATGGCGATGACCGTCGAGGCCGGGGTGGGCCTCGGCGCCAACCCGATCTTCCACTTCGGCACCGAGGAGCAGCGCCAGCAGTGGCTGCCCGACCTCTGCGCCGGGCGCACGCTCGGGGGGTTCGGGCTCACCGAGCCCGACGCCGGCTCCGATGCCGGCGGCACCCGCACCCGCGCCGTGCTCGACGAGGCGGCGGGGGAGTGGGTCATCAACGGCGAGAAGGCGTTCATCACCAACTCGGGCACCGAGCTGACGTCGATCGTCACCATCACCGCGGTCACCGGCGAGGCCGGCGGCGGTCGGCCCGAGATCTCCGCCATCGTCGTGCCGGCCGGCACGCCGGGCTTCGACGTGGCCCGCCCGTACCGGAAGATGGGGTGGCACGCCAGCGACACCCACGGGCTCGCCTTCACCGACTGCCGGGTGCCCGAGGCCAACCTGCTCGGGGCCCGCGGCAAGGGGTTCGCACAGTTCCTGGCCATCCTCGACGAGGGGCGCGTCGCCATCGCCGCCGTCGCGCTGGGGGTGATCGAGTGCTGCCTGGCCGAGTGCCAGCGCTACGCCAACGAGCGGATGGCCTTCGGCCGGCCGATCGGGGCCAACCAGGCCGTGGCCTTCAAGGTGGCCGACATGGCGGTGATGGCCGAGTGCGCCCGGGGCCTCGTCTACGGCGCCGCCCGTCTGCGCGACGCCGGTCGGCCGTTCAAGAAGGAGGCGGCGATCGCCAAGCTCTACGCCACGGAAGCGGCGGTGACGGCCACCCGGGAGGCCACGCAGGTGTTCGGCGGCTACGGCTACATCGACGAGACCCTCGTCAGCCGGCAGTACCGCGACGCCAAGATCCTCGAGATCGGCGAGGGGACGAGCGAGATCCAGCGCCTGGTGATCAGCCGGGAGCTCGGTCTGCCCGTCACCTGACGTCGCGCTGCCGTCCGCGCCGCGGGGTTCGGTACTGTCGTCCCCCGTGCCGGACGACCCGCACCCCGATGACGACACGGCCTTCGTCTCCGGCCTGGAGGCGCTGGCCGCCGCCGGCGACGGCGCCGGCCCGCGGTCGGGGTCGCGCCGACGCCGATCCCGCCTCCGCCGCACGTGGGTGCAGCGGGGCGTGCTCGCCGCCTCGGTGGTGCTCACCGTGGGGTGCCTGGTGGCGGCCAGCGCCCTCAGCTACTCGATCACCAAGATCGACCAGATCCGCGCCATCGACATCGGGCAGGTGGGCGGGGGCGACGACGGGCTGACGAAGGCCCCGGCGGGCGCCGCCCGGAACTTCCTCCTCGTCGGCGTGGACGAGTCGGCCGGCCTCGATGCGAAGGACCCGGTCCTCATCGGTCGGGCCGAGGAGCGCAACAGCGACACCATCATGATCCTGCGGGTCGACCCGGCGGCCAAGCAGGTGTACCTCCTCTCGCTGCCGCGCGACCTGTGGGTCGGCATCGGTGGCCCCGACGGCCCCAAGGGCAGGATCAACTCGGCCCTCTCCCAGAGCCCGCTCCTCCTGATCAAGACCATCACCGACACGCTCAAGATCCCGGTCGACCACTACGTCGAGGTCAACCTCAACGGCTTCAAGCAGCTGGTGCAGGCCGTGGGCGGGGTGCCGATGGAGTTCCGTTACCCCACCCAGGACCCGAGCACCGGGCTCTACCAGTTCGAGCCCGGCTGCAAGGTGCTCGACGCGGACCAGGCGCTGGCCTTCGCCCGGAGCCGCAAGCTGCAGATCAAGAAGCCGGGCACCGACTACTGGGTGTCCGACGGTGGCGACGACCTGGCCCGGGCCAAGCGGCAGCAGGAGTTCGTCCGGGCCGCGCTCAAGGCGGCGATCGGCCGCGGGGCCCGCAACCCGGCCGTGCTCAACGAGATGATCGACATCGGCCTGCGCAACGTCCGCCCCGACCAGTTCCTCACCGTGGGCGAGCTGCTCGACCTGGCCGGGAGCTTCCGTGACTTCGATCCCGCCGCCATCATGAGCTACACGCCCTCGGTCACCGAGGGCTACGCCGGCGCGGCGGCGATCCTCACCCTCGACGAACGCAAGTCACAACCCATCTTCGAGATCTTCCGGGGCCACAACCCGCTCGAGGACGTGCGGCCGTTCGTGCGGGTCGAGGTGCGCTCGAGCACGGGCGAGCGCAACAAGGCGGCGGCCGTCGGCTTCGAGCTGGCCACCAACAAGTTCACCGTCACCGCGGCCAAGGACGACAACTCCTACCGGGGCCGCCCCACCCGGATCCTCTACGCCGACGACGACGAGAAGGTCTCGGCCGTCATCCTCGCCCGCTACCTCGACCTCGACGTGCCCATCGAGCGGGGCCCGATCTGGCAGGGCGATTCCCGCATCGCCCTCGTCGTCGGCACCGACTGGAAGGGGCTGCGGGCCGAGCCCCGGCCGCTGTCCGACTTCAAGGCCCAGCTCCCGCCGGGGATGGTGCCCGACGTCGCGCCGTCGTCCGCCGCCAGCCCCTCGTCCACCACGCCGCTCCCGTTCGCGGTGACCACGTCGTCGGTGGCCGGCGAGATCCCGTCCGCCCCCCAGGGGTGCGGCTGACGCCCGCCCGTCTACGGCCCGGAGGGTCCCGGTCGGTACCATCTCCCGCATGGGTAGCAACATCGCCGTCATCGGCACGGGCTACGTCGGGCTCACCACCGGCGCCTGCTTCTCGCACCTCGGCCACAACGTGGTCTGCGCCGACATCGATCCCGACAAGGTCGAGCGGCTGTCGAGAGGCGAGATCCCGATCCTCGAAGCGGGCCTGGAGGAGATCGTCCGGGAAGGCCTCCAGTCCGGGCGGCTGCGCTTCGTCCTCGGGGCCGAGCACGCCGTCGCCGATGCCGAGTTCGCCTACCTGTGCGTCCCCACCCCCCAGAGCGCCGACGGCTCGGCCGATCTCAGCTACATCGAGGCCGCGGCCCGCCAGATCGCCCCGCACCTGGCGCCGGAGTCGATCGTGGTCAACAAGTCGACCGTGCCGGTCGGGTCCACGCGGTTCGTCGAGCACGCCCTCGGCCGGTCCGACGTCTACGTGGTGTCGAACCCCGAGTTCCTGCGCGAAGGGTCGGCCGTCAACGACTTCTTCCACCCCGACCGCGTGGTGATCGGATCCGACGACCAGTCGGCCGCCATCCGGGTGGCCTCGCTCTACATCGGCGTCCCCGCCCCGCTGATGGTGACCGACCCGGCCTCGGCCGAGACGATCAAGTACGCCTCCAACGCCTTCCTCGCCACCAAGCTGAGCTACGTCAACGCCGTCGCCGCGCTGTGCGAGGCGGTCGGCGCCGACGTCAACGACGTCGTGCTCGGCATGGGCTACGACAAGCGCATCGGTCACGAGTTCCTCCGCCCCGGCCCCGGTTGGGGCGGCAGTTGCTTCCCCAAGGACTCCCGAGCCCTCGTCTACATCGCCCGCGAGGCCGGCTACTCCTTCGACCTGCTCGACGGGGTCATCGCCGTCAACGAGGAGCAGTTCGAGCGCACCGCCCGCAAGATCCTCGACATGGCCGGCACCCCCACCCCGACGGTGGCGGCGTGGGGGCTCACCTTCAAGGCCAACACCGACGACCGGCGTGATTCTCCCGCCGTGGAGGTCATCCGCCGGCTCGTGCGCGCCGGGGCCCGCGTCCGCGCCTACGACCCCACCGTTCGCGGCGAGCTGCCGGAGGCGCCCGAGGTGGAGGTCTGCGACGACGCCTACGCCGCCAGCGAGGGCGCCGACGTCGTGGCCGTGCTCACGGAGTGGGACGAGTTCAAGTGGCTCGACCTCGACAAGGTGGCCGACGCCATGGCGGCGGCGCGGGTGGTCGACTGCCGCAACCTGCTCGATCGCGGCGCGCTCCTGCGGCGCGGCTTCAGCTACCAGGGCATCGGCCGCAACTGATGGGTCGGGTGGTCATCACGGGCGGAGCCGGCTTCCTCGGCTCCCACCTCTGCGACGCGTTCCTCGACCGAGGCGACGAGGTGGTGGCCATCGACAACTACCTCACCGGCCGAGCCGCCAACGTGGCCCACCTCGGCGGTCACGCCGGGTTCACCTTGGTCGAAGCCGACGTCATCGAGCCGTTCACCGTCGACGGGCCGGTCACCGCCGTCCTGCACTTCGCCAGCCCCGCGTCGCCGCGCGACTACCTCGCCCATCCGGTGGCCACGTTGCGGGTGGGGAGCGAGGGCACCCGCAACGCCCTCGAGCTGGCGCTGGCCAAGGACGCCCGGTTCCTCGTGGCGTCCACCAGCGAGATCTACGGCGACCCGCTGGTGCACCCCCAGCCCGAGAGCTACTGGGGCAACGTCAACTCCATCGGCCCCCGCTCCTGCTACGACGAGGCCAAGCGCTACGCCGAGGCCGTCACGATGGCCTACCGCCGGGCCCACGGCGTCGACACCCGCATCCTGCGCATCTTCAACACCTACGGCCCGCGGATGCAGGTCGAGGACGGCCGGGTCGTGTCGAACTTCCTGGTGCAGGCCATCAAGGGCGAGCCCATCACGATCTACGGCGACGGGACCCAGACCCGCAGCTTCTGCTTCGTCAGCGACGAGGTCGACGGGATCGTCCGCCTGCTCGACAGCGACGTCGACACCCCGTGCAACATCGGCAACCCCGGCGAGTTCACGATGCTGGAGCTGGCCGAGCTGGTGCTCGAGGTCACCGGGTCGAACAGCCCCATCGTGCACGAGCCGCTCCCGGAGGACGACCCGAAGCAGCGTCGTCCCGACATCTCCCTGGCCACGAGCGAGCTGGGCTGGGCCCCGGCCGTCGCCCTGCGCGAGGGCCTCGAGCGCACCGCCGGCTACTTCCGCCAGGAGCTGGGGCGCTAGCCCCGGGCCCGCAGCCGCGGCACCGTGGCGTGACAGACTCCGCCCGCATGCGCGTGGCCGTGACGATGGAGCAGTGCTGGCACCGGGTGCCGGGCGGCACGGCGCGGGCGGCGCTGGCCCAGGTCCGGGCCCTGCAGGGCACGGGCGCCGTCGACCTCGTGGGGGTCGCCGCCCGCCACGCCGGCCCGCCCCCGGCGCCGTGGGTGCCGCCGGTGCCGGTGTGCCAGCTCCGGCTGCCGACCCGGCTGCTCTACACCACCTGGCACCACCTCCGGTGGCCCGACCCGCAGCAGGCCACCGGCCCGGTCGACGTGGTGCACGCGCTGGGCATGGCCGTGCCGCCCCGCCGCGCCCCCCTCGTCGTCACCGTGCACGACCTCGACTTCCTCCACGAGCCGGCCATGTACACGCGGTGGGGCCGGCACTTCTTCGCCGGGTTCGTCCGCTGCACCCGCGACGACGCCGACCTCGTGCTGTGCTCCTCGGTCACCACCCGGGACGACTGCCTCGCCCACGGGTTCCCGGCCGACCGTCTCCGGGTGGTCCCGCTCGGTGTCGAGCAGGTGGCCGCCACCCCCGAGGCCCGGGTCGGGGCCCGGGCCTGGCTCGGCACCGACCGGCCCTTCGTCCTGTGGGTGGGGACGGCCGAGCCCCGCAAGAACCTCGCCACGCTCGTGCGGGCGTTCCGGGCCCTCGGTCGGGACGACCTCGACCTCGTCCTCGTCGGGCCGACCGGCTGGAAGGAGGACGTCGACGCGCTGGTCGCTCCGATCCGTGACCGCGTGCGCCTCACCGGGTTCGTCGAGCGGGACCGGCTCGACGCCCTCTACGCCGAAGCCGCCGTCCTGTGCTTCCCGAGCCTCCGCGAGGGGTTCGGCTTCCCGGTGCTCGAGGCCATGGTGCAGGGCACGCCGGTGGTGACCTCGGCCGGGACGAGCACGGAGGAGGTCGCCGGCGGCGCCGCCGTCCTGGTCGACCCGCGTGACGCCGACACCGTCGCCGGCGGGATGGCCGCGGTGCTCGACGACCCCGACCGGGCGGCCGCGCTGGCCGACGCCGGCCGGGCCCGGGCCGCCACCTTCACCTGGGAACGCACCGCCCGCCTCACCCTCGACGCCTACGGGGAGGTGGCCGGCCGTGCGGCGTGACACCGCCGGCGCGGCGATCGTGCTCTCGGCCGGGACGGCGCGGGGCGCCGGCACCCGGCAGGCGCTCGTCGCCGCGCTCCGGTCGCTGGCCGAGGAGGAGGCCCCGGTCGTCGCCTTCGTCCCCCGCCCGGCGCTGGCCGAGCTCGAGGTCGCGGTCGCAGGGGCGGACCACCTCCACCTGTGGCCGACGGGCCGTGTCGCCGGCATCGCCCGCGACCTGTTGGCCCGCCGGTCCGTCCCGACGTGGATCGGGTTCTGCGACCGCCTGCCCCTCTTCGGGCGGCCCGCCCGCCAGATCCTGGTGGTGCAGAACCCGCACCTCTACGGGTCGCGCACGCCCGGTGCCGGGTGGCCGACCAGGGTCCGCCGCCTCACGCTCGGGCGTTGGGCCCGGCGCAGCGCCCGCCGGGCCGACCTCGTCGTGGCGTCCTCGGGCGCGTCCGGCCGGGAGGTGGTCGCGGCCACGGGCATCGACCCGGGTCGGCTGGTGGTCCGTCCCATCCCGCCCCAGGACGTCGGGGAGCGCAAGGGGACCCACCGCGACCGCATCGAGGTCGTGCTGACCGTGGGCGACCTGTACACCTACAAGCAGTTCGACCGGGCGGTGGCCGGCGTGGCCGCCTTCGCCGAGCAGGCCGGGCGGCGGGTCACGCTGCACCACATCGGCACCCGGCGCGACGCCGCGGCGAACCGCGCCTTCGACGCCGCCGTCGCCGCCGCGCCGGCCCTCACCGTGACCTCGGAGGGCGCCCGCCCCCACGGCGAGGTGATGGCGGCCATGCGCGACGCCGACGTGCTCGTGTTCCCGAGCGGGCGCGAGACCTACGGACTGCCCCTCGCCGAAGCGCTGGCCGTCGGCCTGCCCGTGGTGTGCACCGACATCGGACCGTTCCGGGATCTCGCCGGCGACGCCGCCGCCTATGTCCCGGCCGACGCCCCGCCCGCCGCCATCGCCGGGCAGCTGCGGGCGCTCGACGCCCCGGCGGCGCGCACGGCGCAGGCCCGGGCCGGGGCGGCGCGGGCGGTGGCCGCCGACCGGTGGAAGCTGCTGGAGGAGGGGGAGCCGGCGTGCGGCTGACCGTGCTCTGTCCTCACTTCGCGCCGGACGTCGCCCCCACGGGTGAGGTCATCACGCGCATCGTGGAGGAGCTGGCGGCGCGGGGGCACGACCTCCACGTGATCACGGCGCTGCCGTGGTACCGCCACCACGCCATCGAGCCGGGCTGGGACGGCGCGCTGGCCCGCCACGAGATCGTGCCGTGGGGGCGCATCACCCGCCTGCACCCGTTCCCCACCGACAAGTCCAACCTCCCGGCCCGGGCCGCGGCCTTCGGGGTGTTCACCATGGCCGTGTCGCTCGAGGCGGTGCTGAACCGCTTCCGCCCCGATGCCGTCCTGGCCATGTCGCCGCCGCTCAGCCTCGGCGCCGCCGGAGCGCTGGCGGCCCGTCGCAACCGGGTGCCGTTCGTGTTCAACATCCAGGACGTGTTCCCCGACGTCGCCGTCGAGCTCGGTCGGCTCACCCAACCGCAGTTGATCGCCCTGGCGTCGTGGATGGAGCGGGTCTCGTACCGGGTGGCCGACACCGTGACGGTCCTCTCGGACGATCTCGCCGCCAACGTGCGGGCCAAGATCGGCACGGCCACCCCGGTCGAGGTCATCCCGAACTTCGTCGACACGGCCTGGATCCGGCCCGGCCCGGCCGACAACGGCTACCGGGCCGAGCTCGGCCTCACCGGGCGGCAGGTGGTCATGTACGCCGGGAACGTCGGGTGGTCGCAGTCGCTCGACCTGGTGGTGGACGCAGCCGAACGGTTGGCCGACCGCCCCGACGTCGCGTTCGTGGTGAACGGCAGCGGGGTGGCCCGGGACGGCCTCGCCGCCGACGCCGCCCGGCGGGGCCTGGCCAACCTGCACTTCGTCGGCCTGCAGCCCAAGTGGCGACTCCCGGAGGTGCTCAACGCCGCTGACGTGCACGTGGTGCCCCTCCGCACCGGGCTGGCCAAGGCCAGCGTCCCCAGCAAGCTCTACTCGATCCTGGCCGCCGGCCGCCCGATCGTCGCCAGCGTCGACCCGGGGACCGAGGTGGCCCGGACGGTGGAACGGGCCGGGGCCGGCGTGTCCGTGCCGCCTGACGACGCCGCCGCCTTCACGGCCGCCGTCGCCGGGATGCTCGACGCCCCGGACCGGGCCCGGGACATGGGCGCCGCCGGGCGCCGATGGGTCGAGGGCTGGGCCTCGCCCGCCGCCGTGGCCGAGGCCTACGAAGCCCTCTTCGTGCGGTTGGCCGGCCGCGCCCGATGACGGGGACCGCCGCGGCCCGGAGCGCCCGCGTGCTCCGCGCTCGGCCCCCCGGCTAGGTTGTCCGCCCTATGGCCAACGCCTCCTCGAAGAAGGTCGCCCGCGCCGCCAAGGCGGGCGGCAGCCTGCGCGACCGGCCGAAGCTGGGCTACCCGCTCGCTCTGTTCGTCATCGTCGTCCTCGGCACCGCGCTCGTCACCTACGCCCGGTCCGACCGGCTCACCGCGCTGTCCAGCAAGGAGGCGCCGGTGAAGGACAAGGACCACTGGCACGCCGCCTACGGCATCTACGTGTGCGACCACTTCCTGGCCCCGCTCGTCGACACCAAGGTCGACGCCAACGGCCAGAAGATCGACCCCGACGGCATCCACACCCATGGCGACGGCGTCATGCACGTGCACCCGTTCTCCCAGCGGGCGTCGGGCACCGGCGCCCGCCTCAAGATCTGGGCCGAGCAGGTGGGCATGAAGCTCGGGAAGGACTTCATCGAGGTCAACGGGACGCGCTACGCCAACGGCTACAAGTGCGGCGACAAGGACGCCAAGGTCTACGTGTACCGCTGGCTCGACGCCTTCGACGAAGGCGTGCCGGCCGAGGTGTTCGACCACGACTTCGGCGAGATCCGCTACAAGGCCGACCGCATGGCCCTGACCATCGCCGTCGTCCCCGACGGCACCGACGTGCCCCGTCCCGACAGCATCCCCCAGCTCAACTCGCTGGAGGACCTGCCGAACCCCAACGACGCCGCCTCCTCGGGCCAGGACAGCACGTCGTCGCCGATCAGCATCGACCCCAACGCCACCATCTCGGTCCCGAGCAGCCTGCCGACGGGCGACAGCTCCACCACCGTCCCCGGGGGGGCGGCGCCGTCGAGCTCGGAGCCCCCGACCACGGCGTCGGCGCCCCCAGGCACCAGCCGCTAGCGTCGCCGGCATGAAGGCCATCGTCCTCGTGGGGGGGTTCGGCACGCGCCTGCGACCGCTCACCCTCACCACCCCGAAGCAGATGCTGCCGGTCGTCGGGGTGCCGATGATCGAGCGGGTGGTGGCCAAGCTGGCGGCCAACGGCGTCACCGACGCCATCCTCTCGCTCGGGTACCGGCCCGACGCCTTCCTCGAGGCCTACCCCGACGACCGCTGCGCCGGCGTGCGCCTCCACTACGCCGTGGAGCCCGAGCCGCTCGACACGGCCGGCGCGGTGCGCTTCGCCGCCACGGAGGCCGGGGTCGACAGCCGGTTCATCGTCCTCAACGGCGACGTGCTCACCGATCTCGACGTCGCCGCCCTGTGGGCCCTGCACGCCGAACGGGGGGCCGAGGCCACCATCGCGCTCACGCCGGTGGACGACCCCTCCCGGTACGGCGTGGTGCCCATCGCCGCCGACGGCCGGGTCGAGGCGTTCATCGAGAAGCCGCCGCCGGGTGAGGCCCCCACCAACTGGATCAACGCCGGCACCTACGTGCTCGAGCCGTCGGTGCTCGACCGCATCCCTGCCGGCCGCAAGGTGTCGATCGAGCGCGAGACCTTCCCCCGACTCGTCGAGGACGGCAGCCTGTTCGCCCTCCAGTCCTCGGCCTACTGGGTCGACGCCGGCACCCCGGCCACCTACCTGCAGGTCCAGCTCGACTACGTCGACGGCCTGCGGGGCCAGGCCGAGCCGGCCGTGCACCCGTCGGCCGTGGTCGAGGACGGCGCCACCGTGGAGCACGCGGTGGTGATGGCGGGCGCCACCGTGGCCGCCGGGGCCACCGTCCGCGACTCGGTGCTGCTCCCGGGCGCCACCGTCGGCGCCGGGGCCGAGGTCGACGGCTCGATCGTGGGGGAAGGGTCCGTGGTCGGCGCAGGCGCCTCGCTCCGTGACCTCACCGTCACCGGGCTCGGCGCCGAGGTGCCGGCCGGGGCCACGCTGGTCGGCGCCCGCGTGCCCGACGCCGACGCCTGAGCCGCCCCAGGGTCAGCGGAACAGGTCCTCGGCGGGGGAGCGCACGATCTCGTCGCGCACCGACCCCTCCCGGAACCAGCTGGGATCGACGCCCCGGATGACGGCGGCGGCGACGTTGGTGGCCTTGCCCATCACGAGGTCGGCCGCCGCGGTCAGCTCGTCGACCACGGCGATCTCCGTCACCTGCAGCTCGCGACCCATGGCATCGGTGGTGCCCCGGAGGTCGACCACGGCGGCGATGCCGGCGCAACCGATGGCCACGTCGGTGACCCCGCGGCGCCAGGCCCGACCGAAGGTGTCGCTCACGATCACGGCGAGCGTCACGCCGGCCTTGCCGCGGATGCCGTCGCGCAGTCGGCGGGCGCTGCGGTCGGGGTCGACGGGCAGGAGGGCGGCCCACCCCCGCTCGATGTTCGACAGGTCGATGCCGGCGTTGGCGCACACGAACCCGTGCTTGGTCTCGCTGATGATCAGATCGCCCCGGCGGCGCAGGATGCGCACCGACTCGTGCTCCACCAGGGGCTTGTGGGAGAGGGGATCGTCGGGGTCCACGGCCACCAGGCGGTCCTCGGCCTTGGACACCACCTTCTGGGTCACCACCAGCACGTCGCCGTCCCGCAGGCCGCCGACCCCGGGGTCGGCGGCGGCAGCGGTGACGAGGAGGGCGGCCAGGTCGTCAGCGGCCCGCACCTCGGGCACGCCCCGGACGGGCAGCACGACGAGGCCGCCATCGGGGCCGCTGTCCGCGGCGGTCACCCGATCGCCTCCACCACGAGGCGGGCCAGGGCCGCGGCCTCGGCCGGTCCGTGCATGACGGTCGGTCCCACCACGCAGCGCATGCCCTCGGCCTCCACGGCCGGGGCCAGGGCGGCGTCGACCTCGTCGATCACCAGGACGGCGGCCTGGTCCCGGTAGATCCGGGCCACGCCCACGACGCTCACCTCGTGGCCGAGGTCCCGCAGCAGGCGGTCGGCGGGGCCCTTCAGGGCCGCACCCCCGACGATGGGGGAGACGGCGACGCACCGGTCGCGTCGGCGCCGCACCGCGTCGTCGACGCCGGGTACCGACAGCACCGGTGCGATGGACACGATCGGGTTGGACGGGGCGATCACCAGCACGTCGGCGTCACCGAGGGCGCGCAGCACGCCCGGTGCCGGCCGGCACGCCACCGCGCCGGCGAAGCGCACGGCGCTGACGCGCACGTCGTGCCGTCGGTGCACGAAGTACTCCTGGAACTCGATCTCGCCCTCGTCAGGCACCACGATCCGGGTGTGGAGCGGGTCGTCGGTGACCGGCAGGAGGGTCAGATCGAGGCCCCATGCCGCGGTGATCTCGGCCGTGACGGCGGAGAGGGGGACCCGGTCGCGCAGGCGTTGGGTCCGGTACAGGTGGGTGGCCAGGTCCCGGTCGCCGAGACGGAACCACGTGGTCCCGCCGTAGCGTTCGAGGGCCTCCATGGCGTGCCACGTCTCACCGGCGAGGCCCCAGCCCTGGTGGGGGTCGATGGCCCCGGCGAGGGTGTAGGTGACGGTGTCGAGGTCGGGGGAGATGTGGAGCCCGTGCAGGACGGTGTCGTCGCCGACGTTGGCGATGGCGGTGACGCTCGCCGGGGGGACGATGGCGAGCAGGCCCTGGAGGAATCGGGCGGCACCGACGCCGCCCGACAGCACCGCGATCACGGCGGCGCGCTCAGGTGATCGGCCCGAGGCGGGCCATGTCGGCGTCGACCATCATGTTGACGAGGCCCTGGAAGCTGACCTTCGTCTTCCAGCCGAGGTCCTCTCGGGCCAGCGACGAGTCGCCCACCAGGAGCTCGACCTCGGCCGGGCGGAAGAAGGCCTCGTCGATCACCACGTGCTTCTCCCAGTCGAGCCCGACCCGGTCGAAGGCCAGCTCGCAGAACTCCCGCACCGAGTGGGTCTCGTTGGTGGAGACGACGTAGGTGCCGGGCTCGTCGCGCTGCAGCATGAGCCACATGGCCTCGACGTAGTCCCCGGCGAACCCCCAGTCCCGCTGGGCCTCGAGGTTGCCCAGCCGGAGCTCGGTGTCGAGGCCGTGCTTGATGCGGGCCACGCCGTTGGTGATCTTGCGGGTGACGAACTCGAGGCCCCGCCGCGGCGATTCGTGGTTGAACAGGATCCCCGACGAGGCGTGCAGGCCGTAGCTCTCGCGGTAGTTGACGGTGATCCAGTGGCCGTACACCTTGGCCACGCCGTACGGCGAGCGCGGGTAGAACGGTGTGGACTCGCGCTGGGGCACCTCCACGACCTTGCCGAACATCTCGCTGGAGCTGGCCTGGTAGAAGCGGATGTCGGGGTCGACGATCCTGACCGCGTCGAGGATGCGGGTCACCCCGAGGGCGGTGGTCTCGCCGGTCAGGACCGGCTGGGCGAAGCTGGTCTGCACGAACGACTGCGCCGCCAGGTTGTAGACCTCGGCCGGACGGTGCGTCCGGAGCACGTCGATCATCGACACCTCGTCGAGCAGATCGCCCGGGACCAGGGTGACCTTGTCCTGGATGTGGCTCAGACGCTCGAAGTTCACGGTGCTGCTGCGCCGCACCATGCCGATCACTTCGTACCCCTGCTCGAGGAGCAGTTCGGCGAGATAGGAGCCGTCCTGCCCGGTGATGCCGGTGATCAGTGCGCGTTTGGCCATGGTGACGGTCTACCCTGTCGCACGTTCGGTGTCTGCTAAGTGAGTTGGCACATGGCGAGGAAGCTCCCCGCATCTGATATCTCGGCGCCGCTGGGGTCCCCCGCGGCCCGGGCCGAGGTGCCCGAGAGCCTGGGCCGGCGGATCGCCGCCCACCGCCAGAAGCTCGGCTACACCCAACAGGACCTCGCCGACCGCCTCGCCATCAGCCGGGTCGCCGTGTCGCACCTCGAATCGGGGCTGTCCGACCCGGGCGAGCGCACGATCGCCCTGCTGGCTGGCGTGTTCAAGGTGGAGCCCATCGAGCTGGTGGCCGGCACGGGCTACCCGGCGGCCAAGGCCGAGCGGCTCCCCGTCGTGGTCGCCCGCCACACCGAGGTGGAGCTCCAGCTCGCGCTGCTCGACAACGACCTGCTCTGGCTGGGTCAGGTCCCGGTCGCCTACGGCCTCGAGGTGCTGTCCACGTGGCGGGCCAAGCTGGTGGCGCTGCGGTCCGGGGCCCACGACCGGCGCGAGCGCGAGGCCATCGACGACGCCCTGGCGCAGGTCGGTCGCTGGACCGACGACGCCCTCTCCTGATCAGGCGCCGACCTTGGCCCGCCACTCGTCGAGGATGTCGCGGAGGGTCTGTTCCAGGTCGATCTCGGGCTCCCAGTCGGTGGCCTTGTGGAGCTTGGTGGAGTCGCCGCGCAGGACCGGCACGTCGACCTCTCGCTGGAGGGTCTTGTCCTCCTCGAGTCGCATGGGTCGCAGCGCCATGCTCACCAGCTTGTCGGCCAGCTCGCTCACGGCGACGTCCCGCCCGCTGCACACGTTGTAGGCCTCTCCGGGCTCGCCCTCCTGCACCAACAACCGGTAGGCCCGCACCACGTCGCGCACGTCGGTGAAGTCCCGGCGGGGGGTCATGTTGCCGACGGGGACGACCTCCCGTCCCTCGAGCTCGTTGAGGGCGATGCGCTCGGCCAGGGCGGGGGCGAGGAAGCGGTTGGTCTGGCCGGTGCCGAGGTGGTTGAAGGCCCGCACCCGGATGACCTCCAGCCCGTAGCCCAGCCACGCCTGGAGCCCGAGGTAGTCGGCGGCGATCTTGCTGGCGGCGTACGGGCTGACCGGCCGCAGGGCACTGTCCTCGGTGAGCGGGAGCTCGCCCAGGGTGACGCGGCCGTAGACGTCGGCCGAGCTGATCACGAGGACGCGGCCGGTGCGGGCCTGGACGCAGGCCTGCAGGACGTTCATCGTGCCCTCGGCGTTGGCCCGGAAGGTCTCGAGCGGGGTCGACCACGAGCCGCCCACGTCGCTGAAGCCGCCGAGGTGGTAGACGGCATCGGGCTGGATGTCGTGCACGAGGGTGCGGAACCCGCCGGTGTCGAGCAGATCGGGTCCGTCGTCCCGATCCACGGCGATCACGTCGTCGCCCATCGCCTCCAGGTGGCGGACCAGATGCCTGCCGACGAAGCCCGCCCCACCGGTCACCAGTGCTTTCATCTCGAGGCCCCCGGGTTGGATCGTCGCTGTGCCGCCGACGCTGGCGTGGCCGGGGAGTGTACCCCGCGGTCAGACGGCGAGCCGCCGATAGAGGGCGAGGAGGCCGTCGACCGTCGTCGCCCAGGAGAACCGGGCGACGTGCCGGTGCCCCCGGGTCACGAGGTCGGCCGCCACCGTCGGGTCGTCGACCACGCCGGCGATTCCGGCGGCGAGCGCGGCCGGGTCGCCGGCCTCGACGAGCACCGCCGCATCCCCGACCGTCTCGGGCAACGCCCCCGCCGTCGTGGTGACCACCGGCGTTCCCGCGGCCATGGCCTCGAGGGGCGGCAGGCCGAACCCCTCGTAGACCGACGGGTAGGCCAGCACCGTCGCCCCCCGCAGGAGGTCGGCGCGCGTGCGCTCGTCGACCCAGCCCAGCCGCCGGATGCGGGCTCGCGCCGGTGACCGCTCGATGGCCGCGGTGAGGGCGTCGGCCCCCCACCCGTCGGGGCCGGCCAGCACGAGCCCGAGGTCGGGCCGCTCGGTGGCGAGGAGGTCGAAGGCGGCGACGAGGCCGGGCAGGTCCTTGCGGGGCTCGACGGTGCCGAGGGCGAGGACGTACCGGTCGTGGCCGGCGGCCTCCCGCCCGGCGGCGGCGTCACCGGTGCGGCCCAGGTCGGCGTCGACGCCGTTGGGCACGACGGTCACCCGGTCGGCGGGCAGGGACCAGCACGCCCGGACCTCGTCGGCCACGAACTGCGACACCGCGTGGACGTGGGCGCCCCGGGCGATGGCCCGCGCCACCAGCGCGGGGTACTGGAGGGTGTCGGCCGTGCACATCTCCGGGAACCGGACGGGGGTCAGGTCGTGCACCGTGACCACCTCGGCCGCGCCCCGCCCCCAGGGGAGGAGCCGGCCGGGCGGCACGACGAAGCTCGGCCCGTGGACCACGTCGACCCGCCCGGCCAGCCACGAAACCGGTGGGGCGTCGATCCTGGGCCAGAGGGCCCGAGCCAGGCGGGCGGGGATCCGCACCGGGGAGAGGTGGGCCCCCGGGCGGGTGAGCGCCTCGAGGTCGCGGCCCCGCCAGGTGACGGCGTAGAGGCGCAGCTCGAGGTCCTCACCGGCGAGGGCGCGCCCGGCCAGCCCGTCGACCAGCGCCCGCACGAAGGCGCCGATCCCGGTGGGGGGATCGAGCAGGGCGGTGGCATCGACGGCGACTCGCACCCCGCCTGTCTACCGCACCGATCCGGAGGCAGGGTGTGACGGAGATCGCCCCGGGGGGTCCACGTCATCGCGGGTGACCGGGACTACCCTCCGCCCGTTGTGAGTGCGGACGACCACGTCGCTCCGGCGCCAGCCGAAGCGGCCGGGGCCGGGCCTCCCGCCAACCAACCCAGCGAAGCGGAATCGGCCCCCGCCGTGGTGGCCGTGATGGTCGCGCACGAACCGGGGCCGTGGTTCGAGGAGGCGCTGGCCGGCCTGGCCGCCCAGACCTACCCCACCCTGGCCGTGCTCGTCGTCGCCCCGACCGGGGTCGAGGGCGATGGGGAGGTACCGCCACCGGACGACGACCTCGAAGCCCGGATCGCCGCCGTGCTGCCCGACGCCCACCTGCGCCGGGTGCCCGGCAACCCCGGGTTCGGCCCGGCGGCCAACGAGGCGCTGCGGGCCGTGAGCGGCGCCGCCTTCCTGCTGTTCTGCCACGACGACGTCGCCCTCGCTCCGGACGCCGTGCGCCTGCTGGTGGAGGAGGCCTACCGGAGCAACGCCGGCATCGTGGGCCCCAAGATCGTCGCCTGGGACGCGCCCCGCCAACTGCTGCAGGTGGGGATGGGGGTGAGCCGGGCGGGCTCGCCGGTGCCGATCGCCGAGCCGGGGGAGCTCGACCAGGAGCAGCACGACGGGGTGGCCGACGTCTTCTACGTGCCCAGCGCCGCCGTCCTCGTCCGCACCGACCTCTTCGAGGCGGTGGGTGGGTTCGACCCGGCCATCGACTTCGTGGGGGAGGACCTCGACCTGTGCTGGCGGGCCGCCGTGGCCGGCGCCCGGATCCTCGTCGTGCCCGACGCCGTCGCCCGTCACCGCGCCGATCTCGCCGGCCGCCGCCCCGATCTCGACCTCGGCCGCCGCCAGCTGCGCCACCAGCTGCGCAGCGTCCTGATCGACTACGGCTCCTTCCAGCGGCTCCGGGTCATGCCCCAGCTCGTGGTGCTGGCCCTGCTCGAACTGGTCTACGCCCTGATCATCGGGCGCTTCCACCGTGCCGTCGACGTCGCCTCGGCCTGGGTCTGGAACCTCCGTCACCGCGAGGGCCGCCGGGAGCGCCGCCGGTCCCTGCAGGCCGTCCGCACCGTGCCCGACCGCGAGATCCGGCGCACCCAGGCCCGGGGCAGCGTCCGGATGGCCACCTGGCTGGAGGAGCGCCTCGCCGCCGACGAACAGATCCCCGAGCTCGGCGAGGAGCTGACCGGGCACGACTCGACCGTGGTGCACCGGGGCAGCCTGCGGCTCGTCGTCGGCGGCTGGGCCGCCGCCGTGCTGTGGTTGGCGCTGGCGTCGCGTGACCTCGTGTTCAACGGGGTGCCGGCGGTGGGCAGCTTCGTGCCCTTCCCGTCGTCGCCGGGCGCGGCGTACGGGCTGTGGTCGAGCGGGTTCCGGCCCACGGGGCTCGGGCAGGTCGCCCCCGCCTCCATCGGCACGTTGTTGATGGGGGTGCTGGCCGTGCCCTTCGCCGGGTCCGGCAGCGCGGCGCGGGCGGCGGTCGTGGTCGCCCTCCTCCCCGTCGGGGCCGTCGGCGCCTGGCGGATGGCCCGGCCCGTCGGGTCGCGGCGGGCCCGGCTGGCGTCCTTGGCCGTCTACCTGGCGGTCCCCGTGGCGGCCAACGCCTTCGCCAACGGCCGCTTCGACGCCCTCGTCGTCTACGCCGCCACCCCGTGGATCTTCGGGCACCTGGCCCGGGCCAGTGGGCTCGCCCCGTACGGGGACCGGGGCGGGCCGCACGGCCCGGGCGTGCCCGACCGGCCGTGGTTGTACCGCGTCGTGGGCCTCGCCCTGCTCCTCGCGCTGGTGGCCATCGCCGCCCCGGCGGCCCTCCTGCTGGCGTTGGCCATCGCCCTGGTGTGGACCGTGGCGTCGCTGCTCGTCGCCCAGCCGGCCGGGTCGGGATCGCTGCTCGGCACTGCCGTCGCCGCCACCGCGGTCGCCGTCGCCCTCCATGCCCCCTGGTCGCTCGGGCTGTTGCACTGGTCGTCGGCCTCGATGTCGGGGCCCCTCCTGCCCCCGTCCTCGCCCGCCGGTCACCTCCTCGGGCTGGCCGAGGTGGCGCGCTTCCAGACCGGCCCCTTCGGCGCCACGCCCCTCGGGTGGGCGTTGCTCCCGGCGTCGGCGCTCGCCCTGCTCATCGGCCGGGGTTGGCGCCTCGGCTGGGCCGCCCGGGGTTGGTGCACCGCCCTGGCCGGTTGGGGGGCGGTCCTGGCGGTGTCGGCCAACGCCGTGGCCGTGCACCTCCCGACCCCGGAGGTGCTGCTGGCCCCGGCCGGGGTGGGCCTCGCCCTCGCTGCCGCGATGGGCACCGCCGCCTTCGAGGTCGACCTGCCCGCCTACCAGATCGGGTGGCGCCAGATCGCCTCGATGGCGTGTGCCGCCGCGCTGGTGGTCGGGCTCCTGCCGGCCCTGGCCACGGCGGTCGGGGGGCGGTTCGGCATGCCCGACGGCGACTTCCAGCGCTCGCTCCAGAACCTCACCGCCGACACCCGGGCCCCGTACCGGGTGCTCTGGATCGGCGACGCGTCGGTGCTCCCGGTCCACGGGTGGTCGGCCGAGCTCCCCGGGCTGGCCTCGCCCGGGTCCGGCCGGGCCCTCGCCTTCGGCCTCACGGACGGCGGCGGGCCCACACCGGAAGGGCTGTGGGCCGGGCCCGAGAACGCCGGGCTGCGCCAGGTCGTCAACTCGCTGGGGTCGGCCGCGTCGGGCGGGAGCCGCCTCGGCGCCCTGCTCGCCCCGATGGGGGTCCGCTTCGTCGTGGTGGCGGAGCGGTTGGCGCCGGGGCGATTCGCCAACGAGGTCGCCATCCCCCAACCCCGCGTGACCCAGGTGCTCGAGAGCCAGCTCGACCTGGCCCGGGTCGAACTGGCCGGTGCAACCGTCTACCGCAACGTGGCCTGGGGTCCCAGTCGGGCCGGTCTCCCGGGCGACGCCGTGCACCCCGGCGCCGACAGTCCGCCGGCCGAACGCGTGCAGCCGCTGCTGGCCGGCGCCACCCCGTCCCTCGGGAACGGTGCCGACCTCGTCCCCGCCACCGGCCCGCTGGCGTCCGGTGTGCAGCTCTACCTGGCCACCCCGCGGGATCCCGACCTCGCGCTGGTGGTCGACGGCCGGACCATGCCGTCGCGCGAGGTCATGGGCTGGGCCACGGTGTTCGACATCACCGACGGCGGCACGGGCACCCTCACGGTGTCGAGCCGGTCGGCCTTCCTCGGCCTGCAGGCGGCCCAGGTGGCGGTGTGGATGCTCGCCGCCATCTACCTCCTGCGCACGCGGGTCGAGCGCGACGAGCGCCGTCGGGACCGCCGGCCGGCGGAGGTGGGCGCATGAGGTCCGTCCGCGTCCCCGCCATCGCCGCCGTCGCCGGGCTCCTGGTCGCCGGTGGCCTCAGCGCCGGCTGGCGTCTCGAGGACCGGACCGGCGTGGCCACCTCGGACGACCTCTCGCTCGACCGCTGGCTGCCCACCGTGGCCGGCGCCGGGGCGGGCGGGTCGGTCTGGTACTGCGTGGCGGGCACGGCCACCGGGGCGTCGTCGGGGTTGGCCGAGCAGACGGTCGTGGTCACCAACGTCGGTGACCGGCCGGCCCGGGTCCACCTCACCGCCGTGCCGTCCGAGGGCGAAGCCCGCTCGACCGACTTCGAGCTGGCCCCCCGCACCCGCGTCGACACCCCCGTGGCCGACCTGGTCAAGGCGCCGTTCGCCGCCGCCCTGGTCGAGGTCACCGGTGGCCAGGTCGCGGTCGGCCATCTGCTGCGGGGCCGCCTGGGCGCCAGCCAGGGACCGTGCGCGTCCAACCCGGCGACGAGCTGGTTCTTCCCGGCCGGCACCACGCGGGCGGCGTCCCGCGAGGTGCTCGTGGCCTACAACCCGTTCCCCGACGAGGCCGTGCTCGACATCGCCTTCTCCACCGACGACGGTCGCCGTACGCCCGAGGCCTTCCAGGGTCGGATCGTGCCCGCCGGCCGCCTCGCCGTCCTCGAGGTCAGCGATGTGGTCACCGTGCGCGACATCGTGGCCACCGATGTGCGCGTCCGCTCGGGTCGCGTGGCGGTCGAGCGCCTGGCCGTCTTCGACCCCGACGCCGGGGCGTCGGTCCGCACCGAGGCCAGCGGGGCCGGCACCACCACCACGACCCGCGCCGGCGGCCGGCCGGGGAGCACCACCTCGACCACCGCCCCCCGGGCCACCGGCACCCGGATCACCACCCCGGACGACGTCGACGCCCACGCCTACAGCGCCGCCGGCACCAGCGTCGATCTCGGCTCGCCCGTGGCCGCCCCGATGTGGGTCTTCCCGTCCTCGCCGGGGCGCGACGCCGACGTGCGGGAGGAGTACCTGCTCTACAACCCGGGCAAGGAGGCGGCCCAGGCCGTGATCGGGGTGACCCTCGAGGCCGAGCCGGGCGCAGATCCGCCCCCGACGGTGGAGCCGTTCACGGTCACGGTGCGGCCCGAGCAGTACGCGCGGGTGTCGCTCGACAACGACGACCGGGTGCCGGTGGGGCAGCGCCACACCGACATCGTGTTCACCACCAACGGCGTGCCGGTCATCGCCGAGCGCTTCGTGCGCCGCCGGGCCGGCGCCAACGTCCCGGGGCTCGACCTGCTCATCGGGTCGCCCCTCGCCGCCACCTCGTGGGTCGTCCCCGCCGCCTCGGTCGAGGGGGCGTCCTCCTCCGCCATCACCGTCGTCAACCCCGACGCCACCCGGTCGGTCCGCGTCCGGGTCAGCGTCGTGGGGGGCGGAGCCGTGCGCGACGTGGGCGGCGCCGCGACCCTCGACGTGCCGGCCGGTTCGTCCCGCACCGTCGACATCGCCCTCGTCGATACCGAGCACCCGCTCGGGGCCATCGTGCAGGCCGACGGTCCCGTCGTGGTCGGACAGGAGGTCACCCTCGGGCGGCCGCTGAGCCAGGCCAGCAGCCTGGCCGTCCCGCTGGCCGGATCGCTGAGCCGGCTGATCGCCCCCGACCTCACCCGCAACGTGCTCGTGGGGGGCGACATCGGCAGCATCCCTGCCGGGACGGTGTTCACCGTGCCCCCGGGCAGCGACCAGGTCCTCCCCTCCGGCGACGACCACGACAACCCCGACGGGCCGCTCGTCGGGTTCGGCTCCACGCCTCCCGGGTCGGTGCCGTGACGAACGCCCTCCTGGCCGGGGCGCTGGTGCTCGTGGCCCTGGTCGCGGCGTGGATCCTCGGTCGACGCGGTCCCGACGCCCCCACCCAGGGGCGGTGGACGGTGCCGGCCCAGGTCGACCGCCGCGACTTCGCCCATCCCGGACGCCCGTGGCTCGTCGCCGCCTTCACCTCGGCGACGTGCGACAGCTGCGCCGACATCACGGTGAAGGTGGCGGCGCTCGACAGCGACGCCGTCGCCGTCGACGTCGTCGAGGTCGGCGTCGACAAGGCCCGCCACGACCGCTACGGCATCGACGCCGTGCCCACCGTGCTCGTCACCGACGGCGAGGGCGTCGTGATCGCCTCGTTCGTCGGGCCGGTCGACACGGCCGAGCTGTGGTCGACGCTGGCCGAGGTGCGCGACGGCACCGGCGGCGCGGCCGGCGACCCCACCGCGTAGCGCCGACGGATCAGAAGTCGCGCGGGGCCGGCGGCGGTGGCGGCGGCGAAGCGGTGAGCGGGGCGGGGAGGGCCACCGGTCCGGCCGTGCCCCCACCGGTGTCGGCCGGGGGGGCCGGAGGGAACGACGAGGGCGGCACCGGGGGCACGGCGGCCGAGCCGCCGGTGCGGGCGAGGTCGATCAGCCGGTCGACCTCGGTGCCGTCGATGGTCTCGTGCTCGAGCAGCGACCGGGCGACGAGGTCGAGGGCGTTGCGGTGCTCGGTGAGCAGGGCCCGGCAGCGCTCCTCCTGCTCCCGCAGGATCCGCTCGATCTCCTCGTCGATGACCCGCGCCGTGTCGTCGCTGTAATCGCGGGTGTGGATGAGGTCCTCACCGAGGAAGACGTTCTCGTTGTCGCCCCAGGCCATCGGCCCGATGCGGTTCGACATGCCCCACTCGCGCACCATCTTGCGGGCGGCGCCGGTGGCCTGGACGAGGTCGTTGTTGGCGCCGGTGCTGACCACCCCGAACACCAGCTCCTCGGCCATGCGCCCGCCCATCATCACCACGAGGCGGTCCTCGATGTAGTCCTTGGTGTAGATGTGGCGGTCGTCGCGGGGGAGCTGCATGGTGACGCCGAGGGCCATGCCCGTCGGGATGATCGTGACCTTGTGGACCGGGTCGGCGGTGGGGAGCACGGCGGCGCACACGGCGTGGCCGGCCTCGTGGTAGGCGATGCCCTCCTTCTCCCGGTCGGAGAGGGCCATCGAGTCGCGCCGCAGGCCCATGATGATGCGGTCGCGGGCCTGCTCGAAGTGCCGCATCGAGATCTCGGTGGACCCCTCGCGCACGGCGAACAGGGCTGCCTCGTTGACGAGGTTCGACAGGTCGGCGCCGCTCATGCCGGGCGTACCGCGGGCGACGACGTCGAGGTCGACATCCGGGGCGATGCGCTTGTGCCGGCAGTGCACGTCGAGGATCTGGCGCCGATCGGCCAGTTCGGGGAGCGGGACCACCACCTGCCGGTCGAACCGGCCGGGGCGCAGGAGGGCGGGATCGAGGATGTCGGGGCGGTTGGTGGCGGCGATCATCACGATGCCGGCCGACACCTCGAAGCCGTCCATCTCCGACAGCATCTGGTTGAGCGTCTGCTCCCGCTCGTCGTGGCCGCCACCGAGCCCCGCCCCGCGCTTGCGGCCGATGGAATCGATCTCGTCGACGAAGATGATGGCCCGGCCCATCTTGCGGGCCGTCTGGAAGAGGTCGCGCACCCGGCTGGCGCCGACGCCGACGAACATCTCCATGAAGTCCGAGCCGCTGACCGAGAGGAAGGGCACCCCGGCCTCGCCGGCGACGGCACGAGCGATGAGGGTCTTGCCGGTGCCGGGCGGACCGACGAGCAGGACGCCCTTCGGGACTCGGGCGCCGATCTCGGCGAAGCGCTCCGGGTACTTGAGGAAGTCGACGACCTCGGTGATCTCCCGCTTGACCCCGTCGTAGCCGGCCACGTCGGCGAAGGTGGTGCCCGGCCGCTCGGTGCTGTAGGTCTTGGCCCGGCTCCGGCCGATCGACATGATGCTGCCCATCTGGCTCTGGGCGCGGCGCTGCATCCACACGAAGAACGCGCCCATCATCACCAGCAGGAGCACCCAGCTCAGGAGGCCGACCCAGGCACTGGCGTCGGCGGAGCTGAACTTCACGCCCTTCTCCGCCATCACCTTCAGGTCGTCGTCGCTCGGCTGGACCGGCCCCGTCGTCTGGAACCGGCCGCCGTTGTTGCCCAGCTCACCGGTGATGTCGCCCGTCTTGTTGTCGAACTCGGCCGAGGCGACCTGACCCTTGCCCAGCCGGTCGAGGAACTCGCCGTAGGTGATGGGCTGGCCCCCCATCGGGCGCATGAAGGTGGGGAGCACGAGCAGGGCGATCACGATCGCCACGCCGATCCACATGATCCAGCGCGGGATGCCGCCCTCGCCGCCGAGGCGCGACGGGCGGTTCGCGTCGTCGTTCTGGGGCGGCACGTCGGGCATCACGGTGCACAGCCTACGAGATGCCGACCCGTTTCCACGGGTCGGGCGTTATGACGCGTGGGCGATCCCGGGCAGGTGGACCTCTTCGGCTCGCACCGGCCGGCGGTCGCGCAGCTGCCACCCCATCGGCACCCGGAGGGTGTTGGCGTGGCGCGGGCACAGGTCGTAGGTCGACGGATGCCCCTCCGCGGCCACGCCGTCGAGCCAGACGGTGCGTGACGCGTATTCGTAGGCCAACGTGGCCACCGCGATCTCTGGGCAGCCGGGCCGGGCGCACTGGCGACTCATAGGCCTCCGACGGTAGTGCCGGGCCCGGCCGGTCCCGCGGATGGCCCCGGTTCCCGGCCCGGCCAGGTCGCTCACTAGCCTGCCCCCGTGCCTCGCCGCGACCCCGCCGACCTCGACGCGCCCGCGAACGGGCCCGACGCCGACGAGCCGGCCCCCGACGACGCCGTCCTCGACGGACCGGGCGACGGTGGACCGGAGGCCGCGGCCGACCGGTTCGCCGTGGCGTCCCTCACCTACCTGCCGCCGCCGGCGGGGCTGTGGGCCGTGTTCGGCGGGGTGGCCGCCGCCCTGCTCATCCCGACGGTCGTGGTGTTCATCGTCGCCCTGGTCGGCAACTACAACCTCTTCGCCCCCGGTGGGCCCGGGTTCGCCACGGGCACGGCGATGGGCGAGCTCGTGGGCGGCCAGCCCCTCCACGAGGTCCGGAGCCTCGCCGACATCGGTCTGGCCGGCCAGGTGCTGCTCCAGCTCCCGCTGTGGCTGTGCCTCGTCCTGCCCGTGCCGGTCATCGCCTGGTGGTACGGCCCGGGCATCACCCGCCTGATCGGTCTCGAGCTCCGCCGGTCCGATGCCCTCATCGGCCTCCCCGTCGGCATCGCCGTCCAGCTCCTGGCCATCCCCGGCCTCTACTGGGTCGTCACCCAGTTCCTCCCCAAAGCCGACGTCTCGGCCCCGGCCCGGGCCGTGGTCGAGCGGGCCACCGATCCGTTGGGGGTGGTGCTGCTGGTCCTCATCGTGGGCATCGGCGCGCCGGTCTTCGAAGAGATCTTCTACCGCGGCCTGGCCCTGCGGATGATGGAGCGCCGGATCGGCACGACCTACGCCGTGATGGCCAGCTCGATGCTGTTCGCCGCCGTCCACTTCCAGAAGCTGCAGTTCCCCGGCCTGTTCCTCTTCGGCGTGGTGGCCGGGGTGTTGGCCGTCCGCACTGGCCGGCTGGGCATCTCGATCTGGGCCCACGTCGGATTCAACCTCACCACCGTGGTGCTGATCCTCGGGAACTTCGGTGGCTGACGCCTCGTTCCCGGTGCTGCCACCCCCGCCCGTGCCCGGCCTGGCACGATCTTGCTGACCATGCTCGACCTCGACGACCCCTCCGCCCCCGCCCCGTCCGACCCGCCGTCGCTCCCGGCCGTTGAGGGCGCGCCCGTCGCCCCCGAGCCCGACCGGCCCGGCGCGGCCGGACCGCCTCCCCGAGGGCGCATGGACCGCGTGTGGCTGTGGTTCGCCGAGCTGCCGCCCGAGGCCTTCGTCTCGCTGTTCGTGGTGTCCGCCTGCGTCGTCTTCGTCTGGATGCAGGTCACCCAGGCCACGTCGCTCTTCTCCGGCGGCAACATCCTGGCCAGCAACACGCCGGCCGGCGGCGACATGGGCGCCCACGTGTGGGGGCCCGCCTACCTGCGCGACCACCTCCTGCCCCAGGGGCGGCTCGCCGGTTGGACCCCCGACTGGTACGCCGGCTTCCCCGCCTACCAGTTCTACATGGTGCTCCCGTCGCTGGCCATCGCCCTCCTCAGCTTCGTCATGCCCTACGGCGTCGCCTTCAAGCTCGTCACCGTCAGCGGGGTGCTCAGCCTGCCGGTCTGTGCGTGGGCCTTCGGCAAGCTGTCCGACACCCCCTTTCCCGGCGCCCCGCTCTACGCCGTCGGCGCCACGATGTTCCTCTTCGATCGGGGGTTCTCGATCTACGGCGGCAACATCCCGTCCACCCTGGCCGGGGAGTTCGCCTTCTCCATCTCGCTCAGCTTCGCCGTGCTCTACCTCGGGTTCCTGGCCAAAGCGCTGCGCACCGGGCAGGGGAGGGGCTGGGCCGCCGTCACCCTCGCCCTGGTCGGGCTGAACCACCTGATCCCGTTCATCTTCGTGATCATCTGTACGGCCGTCATGCTCGTCGCCTATCCCGCGTGGCGGGCCCGGCGGTGGGTCCTCGTCGCCCTCCCGAGCTTCGCCGGCGTCGCCGCCCTCACCCTCGTCGCCAGCGGCCCCCGGCGGGACTTCTCCCAGATCAAGGCCGACGACCTCAACAAGCCGCTGGCCGCCGCCATCGGCGTCGTCTTCCTCCTCGGCCTGCTCACCTCCGGGTGGCAGCGGGTCAAGGTGTGGCTGCCGGTCGGGGTGGTCGGCACGCTCCTCACCGCCTGGTGGACCGTGCCCTTCTACCTCCAGCACAAGTACATGAACGACATGGGCTGGGAGAAGAAGACCGACTACTTCAACATGCTCTACTCCCGGACCACGCTCGATCCGCAGCTGGTCGACAGCCCCAAGCTCCAGTGGATCCTGCTCGCCGCCGCCGCCGGCGCGCTGCTGGCGCTCATCTGGGGCCGCCGTTCCGGGGCCTTCCTCGGCCTCGTCGCCGTCGTGTTCGCGGGGCTGTTCATCCTCACCCCGCAGCTCCGGCTCTGGAACGCCCGCCTGCTGCCCTTCTACTACCTCGCGCTGTACCTGCTCGCCGCCCTCGGCGTGGCCGAGGTCGGGCGGTTGCTGTCGCTGCTCTTCGCCCGCGACGTGCTCCGGCCCATCCGCGCCATCCCCGTGGTGTTCGCCTTCGTGGGCCTGGCCGTGGGGCTCGGCATGGTGGCCATCCCGTTGCGGATCATGCCCTTCGGGCAGGAGGACAAGGTCACCAACACCTACTACTGGCCGAGCCCGAACGTGCCGTGGGTCGGGGGGATGGTCAGCACCCACGACTCGTCCTTCGTCCCCTCGTGGTCGAGGTGGAACTACACCGGGTACGAGGGCAAGGACGCCTATCCCGAGTACTACGGCATCACCCAGACCATGGCCGACCTCGGCCGAACCCGGGGCTGCGGCCGGGCGATGTGGGAGCACGAGGAGCAGCACGACCGGTTCGGCACGCCGATGGCGCTCATGCTGCTGCCGTTCTGGACCGACGGCTGCATCGGCTCCATGGAGGGCCTCTACTTCGAGGCCTCCAGCACCACCCCGTACCACTTCCTCAACCAGGACGAGCTCTCCACCGGGCCGTCGAACGCCCAACGCGACCTGCCCTACGGCCCGGGGCCGCCCACCGCCACCGACTTCGACATGGGCATCAAGCACCTGCAGATGCTCGGCGTGAAGTACTACATGGCCATCTCCGACGGGATGCACGACCTGGCCCGTCAGAACCCCGACCTCACCAAGGTGGCCACGTTCGCGTCGTGGGAGGTCTACGAGATCTCCCGGGGCAACGAGCTGGTCGAGCCGCTCCGTTACCAGCCCGCCGTCCTGTCGGGCGCCGCCCCCGGTGGCGAGGCGTGGCTCAAGCCGTCGGTGGCCTGGTACATGAACGAGAAGGCGTGGGACGTCCCCCTCACCGACGACGGCCCGGCGCCGTGGCAACGGGTCACGGAAGGGGAGGGCCCCGGCCTCGTCCCGCTCGAGCCGGTCACCGTGTCCAACGTGGTGGTCGAGCGCGACCGCATCGCCTTCGACGTCGACCGCACCGGTGTCCCCGTGGTGGTCAAGACCTCGTTCTTCCCCAACTGGAAGCCGACCGGCGCCGAGGGCCCCTGGCGGGTGACGCCGAGCAACATGGTCCTCGTCCCCACCGCCAACCACGTCGAGCTCCGCTACGGCTACACCAAGGTCGACTACCTCGCCTGGGCGCTCAGCCTGATCGGCGTGGCCGGCGCCGTCGTGCTGTTCCGCCGGCCCGCCGTGACCATGCCCCCGACCTGGGCCGAGCGGTCCGCCGCCCGCCGGGCCGAAGCGATGTCGCTCCTCGCCGCCACCGGCCCGGGCGCGGGGGTGCTGCCCCACGAGGACGCGGTGTGGCTGGCCTCGCTGGCCGACCGCCCGCCCGACGGCCCCGGGCCGCCCGACCTCCCGACCGACGGGCCACCCGACAGCTACTGGCCGCCGGACGCTCCGGCCGACGGGCCGCCCGAAGTCCCGACCGACGGGACCGAGGGCGAGGAGCCGTCGTGAGCCGCCGCCGTCGCCGGGCGGTCGCCGCGGGCGCGGTGGCCGGGGCCGGTGTCGTCGCCACGCGGGCGGCCCGGGCC
The DNA here is from genome assembly GCA_029782025.1 of Actinomycetes bacterium. GTDB lineage: Bacteria > Actinomycetota > Acidimicrobiia > Acidimicrobiales > Acidimicrobilacustridaceae > JAKOVR01. Next base: position 85,101 of record JAKOVR010000213.1, read on the forward strand.
CGCACCCACCGTCGGGGCCGGATCGCGCATGCGATGGTCACGCGGCGGGATCGCCCGGCCGCGCCGGGCACGGTCCGGCTCACCGTGGTCGTGCCCGCCTACCGGGAGGAGCGCATCGGCGCCACCGTCGAGCGGCTGCGCCACGACCTGGCCAAGGTCGCGGACGACGGCGGCCTCGAGGTGGTGGTCGTCGATGACGGCTCCCACGACGGCACGGCCGAGCGGGCCGAAGCGGCCGGCGCCGACCTCGTGGTGCGCCAGCCCGTCAACCGGGGCAAGGGTGCCGCGGTGCGGGCCGGCGTCCTGGCCTCGCACGGTCGCACCGTCGCCTTCACCGACGCCGACCTGTCCTACTCGCCCGACCAGATCCTCGGCCTCCTCGAGCAGGTGGAGGACGGGTGGGACGTGGTGGTGGGCAGCCGCCGCCACACCGACACCACGACGCTGGTGAAGGCCGGTCGCCTCCGCGAGATCGGGGGGCGGGTCATCAACTGGCTCACCACGCTGGTGCTCCTCGTGCACCATCGCGACACCCAGTGCGGGCTGAAGGCCTTCCGGTCCGACGTCGCCCGCCTCATCTTCTCCCACAGCCACGTCGACGGCTTCGCCTTCGACGTCGAGGTGTTCCACCTCGTCGAGCGCTACGGCCTGTCGCTGGCCGAGGTCCCGGTGCGGGTCGAGAACTCCAACCGCTCCACCGTGAAGGTGGTGCGCGACGCCCTGCGGCTGGTCCGCGATCTCTTCAAGATCCGGGCCTGGGACCGCCTCGGCGTCTACGACCTGGCGCCGGGGGAGAGCGAGGTCTTCGGGGTCACGGTGGCCGGCGTGGTGCCGCCGGGCGAGTAGCCTCCGGCGCCTATGACCGGCATCGATCCGGCCCGACTCGACGCCGTCGTGAAGGCCTACGACATCCGGGGCACCGTCCCCGACCAGCTCGACGCAGCGATGGTGGAGGGGCTCGGCGCCGCCTTCACCCGCTTCGCCCTCGACGAGGGTGGGCGCTGCGACCGCGTCCTCATCGGCCACGACATGCGCCCCACCGGGGGCGAGCTGTCGGCCGCCTTCGCCCGCGGGGTGCTGTCCCAGGGCGTCGACGTGGTGCACCTCGGCTTGTGCTCCACCGACGAGCTGTTCTTCGCCGCCGGCCACTTCGACGCCCCGGCGGCGCAGCTCACCGCCTCGCACAACCCGGCCCGCTACAACGGCATCAAGCTCGCCCTGGCCGGGGCCCGGCCCGTGGGCGAGGACTCCGGGCTCGGCACCATCAAGGAGCTGGCTGTCGCCGGCGTCCCGCCCGTCGACGGGCCGAAGGGCAGCGAATCCTCCGACGACGCGCTGGGCGCCTTCACGGCCCACGTCCATTCCTTCGTCGACACCTCGGTGCTGCGGCCGCTGAAGATCGTCGCCGACACGGCCAACGGCATGGGCGGGCTGATCGTGCCCGCCGTGTTCGCCGGTCTGCCCTTCGAGGTCGACATCCTCTACCCCGAGCTCGACGGCACCTTCCCCAACCACCCCGCCGATCCGATCCAGCCCGAGAACCAGCGCGACCTGCAGGCCCGGGTCCTCGAGCTCGGGGCCGACGTCGGGCTCGCCTTCGACGGCGACGCCGACCGCGTGTTCCTCGTCGACGACACCGCCACGCTGGTGTCGGGTTCGCTCACCACCGCCATCGTGGCCAAGGTCATGCTGGCCAAGAACCCGGGCGCCACGATCCTCCACAACCTCATCTGCTCCAAGGCCGTGCCGGAGATCATCCGCGAGAACGGCGGCACCCCCGTGCGCACCCGGGTGGGGCACTCGCTGATCAAGAAGGTGATGGCCGAGACCGGCGCCGCCTTCGGGGGCGAGCACTCGGGTCACTACTACTTCCGCGACAACTACCGGGCCGACTCGGGCATCATCGCCGCCCTCGTCGTGCTCGAGGAGCTGAGCCGGTCGGGCCAGAAGCTGAGCGAGCTGCGCAAGCCCTTCGAGCGCTACGCCGACAGCGGCGAGATCAACTTCGAGGTGCCGAGCCCGCGCGACACCATCGACCGCATCGCTGAGCGCTACGCCACCGCGCACCCCGAGGCCGCCCAGGACCGGCTCGACGGCCTCACCGTCGACCTCGGCGCCTGGTGGTTCAACCTGCGTCCGTCCAACACCGAACCGCTACTGCGCCTCAACCTGGAGGCCCCGACCGCGGCCGACGTGGCGGCCCGCGTGGCCGAGGTCGAGGCGGCGATCCGGGAGGCCTGAGCCCCGGCGAGTAAGGTCCACCGCCATGGCACTCGACCCTCAGCTGTTGGAGATCCTCGCCTGTCCCGAAGACAAGGGCCCGCTGCTCTACTTCGCCGACGAGAACGCGCTCTACAACCCCCGCCTGAAGCGCCGCTACGAGATCAAGGACGACATCCCGATCATGCTCATCGACGAGGCCGAGAGCGTCTCCGACGAGGAGCACGACCGTCTCGTGGCCAAGGCCGAGGCCGAGGGCATCGAGCCCACGTTCTGAGCACCTCCGCCCGCCCCGACCCCGATCGATCGACGATGACCGACCGCCTCGACACCCTCGACATGTGGGGGCTCACCGCCGGCCTGCCCGAGCAGGTCGAGCTGGCCCGCACCCTCGCCACCGGCCTCGACGGGCTGCCCCACCACGACGACGTGGAGAACGTCGTCGTGCTCGGCATGGGTGGCTCGGGGATGGCCGGCGACATCGTCCGGGAGATCGCCGGGCCGTTCATGCCCGTCCCCGTGGTGGTCCACAAGGGGTACCAGATCCCCAACTTCATCGGTGAGAACAGCCTGGTGTTCGCCGTGTCGTTCTCCGGCAACACCGAGGAGGTGCTCGACGCGGCCGGCGAAGCGGCGATGCAAGGGGCCCGGATGGTCCTCATGTCGAGCGGCGGGGAGCTGGCCGAGATGGCGGCGGCGTGGGATGCCCCTTGGGTGGAGCTGCCCGACACCATCCCGATGCCCCGGGCGGCCATCGGCTGCGTCGGGATCCCCCCGCTGGTCGTGCTCGAGCAGATCGGGTTGTTCCCCGGTGCCTCGGCGTGGATCGACGCCGCCGTCGACCAGCTCAAGATCCGCCGCGACCAACTGATCGCCGACGGCTCGGCCGCCGAGGCCCTGGCCAAGCGGCTCGAGGGCACGCTGCCGCTCATCTACGGCGGCGGTGGTCTGGGGGCCACCGCGGCCATGCGGTGGAAGGGCCAGATCAACGAGAACGCCAAGGCGCCGGCGTTCTGGAACGCGCTGCCCGAGCTGTGCCACAACGAGCTGGCCGGCTGGGGGCAGCACGGCGACATCACCCGCCAGGTCCTGCGCCTCGTGAAGCTCCGTCACGAGTACGAGCACCCCCAGCTCATGCGCCGCTTCGACTTCATCAGCGAGGCCATGCTCGAGGTCGTCGGCGACGTGCACGAAGTGGTGGCCGAGGGTGAGGGCCCGCTGGCCCAGCTCCTCGACCTCGTGCTCTTCGGCGATTTCGTGTCGCTGCACCTCGCCTACCGGGCCGGCGTCGACCCCGGCCCCATCGCCATCCTCGACGACATCAAGCGCTTCGTGGCCGAGGCCTAGATCAGGCCGACGCCGAGCGCGCCCGCCGGTCCGAGCGGCGGCGAACATGGGCGGATGGAGCGAGCATGGACGGATGGAGATGGCTAGGGTGACGTCATGACCACGCATCTTGTGTGTGCTGCTTGTGGGGCCGTCATGAGAGAGGGCCGACCGGACTGCTCGCTGTGTGGCAGCTCGATGGCCGGGACCTGGCCTTGGGACGGCCGCGCCGTGCCGCGGCGCCCATCGCAGAACTTGGCGCGTGCGGAACAGCAGGCAGCATTCCTGCAATCGTTGGTGTTGACGCTGACGTGGGTGGCCGCTGGCGCCGCCGTCGCCGGGGCTGCGTTCGGTGCGCTAGCCGGGGCGTACGTCGCCGCCGGCTTCTCGTTGGTGACGTTGGCCCTTGCGATCTTCGGGGCGACCCAGGCGTGGCAGGCGCGCGGCGATGAGGGAGCGGAAGCGGTGCAGATGGCCCGAGCCGCTGCCACCGGATTGGTTGGCATGTCCCATGCCGCTGGCTCGCCGGGCACCGTGCGGCGTCTCGGCATGATGGCGTGGTCCGTCAACCTCGTCGTCGCCGTGGTCTTCCTGGGTGCGTCGAACCGCGCGTTCTTCTCCCTGGCCGGGGCCGGGATGGTCCTCGTCGCCCTCATCACGATGTCGGTCCGCAACTCCAACCTGTACCGGCTCGCCCAGGGCGTTTCGTCCTTCGGCGTTCCCCGCTGACCCCGAGTCAGCTGCTGGTGGGCGTGCGGTCGGGGGAGAGCGGGCTGGCGAGGATGGCATCCCAGTCGATGCCCTCCTGCATCGCGGCGTGGCCGCCCCGGAGGCCGAAGAGGCGCTTGGCGTACACCAGGTAGGCCACGATGGCCAGGTTCACGATGAGCCCGCCGATCTTGAATGCCGACACCTTGTGGGCGAGCTCGTAGACCTCGAGCGGCACGAACCCGGCGGTGGCGATCACCGTGAGGTACTCGGCCCACCGGCGCTCCCGCCACAGCCCGATGGCCTCGGTGCTCTCGATCACGGCATACGCCACGACGATGGCCAGCACGACGTTGAGCTCGCCCCGGTCGAGGTGGAGGAGCGACTCGAGCCGCCGGGCCAGGACCGTGTGGCCCGAGCGGGTGCTGTTGTCGATGGCACCGGTCACGTCGTCGTAGAGCGACTGGGCCCAGCGCTGGATGGCGGGCAGCCGGAGCCGGACGACGATCAGCGTCACCGCGGCCACGATGAAGAGCACGGCGTGGATGCCCTTGTTGATGGCGATCAGGCGCAGGAAGATCGCCTCTTCCAACGGCCGGCCCCGCCGCGGGAGCTCGAGCTGGTCGAGGGGCGGGACGGTGTCGTAGAGCGCCTCGTCCGCCGGCGGCGGGGCCACCCGGAGCCACACGTCGCAGCGCAGGCACCGGACGATGCGGGTGCCGTCGGTCAGGTCCTCGCCGAGGGCGGCGTCCTCGGGGCGCAGCCGGGCCGCCCGCTCGGCCGGGATGACGTGGCCGCGGATCGAGCAGATCCATGTCTCGTTGTGCCACCGCCGAGGGACCACCCGCATGGGGGCGATGGTAGGGGGAGGGACGGGACGGCCCGAGGATGTCGACCGCGCCCCCCGCCCCGGCCTATGCTGTCCGCCGCTTCGGGCTGACATGAGAGGTGTCAGCGGACCCCGGCCCGGGCTCTTCATCCATTCCTCGTTCGGCGCGCTCCGCCGCGCCGTCCGACGACCTCAGGAGGTCCGCTCCATGTCCCTCGCCCACCTGCTCCAGGGCACCGGTGAGTTCCAGTACCGCGTCGCCGATCTCGCGCTCGCCGAGTTCGGCCGCAAGGAGATCCGCCTGGCCGAGCACGAGATGCCCGGCCTGATGGCCCTCCGGGCCGAGTACGCCGACGCCCAGCCCCTGCGGGGCGCCCGCATCACCGGGTCGCTCCACATGACCATCCAGACCGCCGTGCTCATCGAGACCCTCACCAGCCTCGGGGCCGAGGTCCGCTGGGCGTCGTGCAACATCTTCTCCACCCAGGACCACGCCGCCGCCGCCGTGGTGGTCGGGCCCGACGGCACCGCCGACAACCCCAAGGGCGTGCCCGTGTTCGCCTGGAAGGGCGAGTCGCTCGAGGAGTACTGGTGGTGCACCGAGCAGATCCTGCGCTGGCCCGACGGGGGCGGCCCCAACATGATCCTCGACGACGGCGGTGACGCCACGCTGTTGGTGCACAAGGGCGTGGAGTACGAGCGGGCCGGCAAGGTGCCCGAGGCCACCGAGGACGACTCCGAGGAGTGGACGGTGGTGCTCGGCCTGCTGCAGCGCACCCTCGTCGAGGAGCCCAAGCTCTGGCACGGCATCTCGGCCGGCATCCTCGGCGTCACCGAGGAGACCACCACCGGCGTGCACCGGCTCTACCAGATGCAGGAAGCCGGCCAGCTGCTGTTCCCGGCCATCAACGTCAACGACTCGGTCACCAAGTCCAAGTTCGACAACCTCTACGGCTGCCGCCACAGCCTCGTCGACGGCATCAACCGGGCCACCGACGTGATGATCGGCGGCAAGGTCGCCCTCGTGGCCGGCTACGGCGACGTCGGCAAGGGCTGCGCCTCGTCGCTGCGGGGCCAGGGGGCCCGGGTGATCGTCACCGAGGTCGATCCGATCTGCGCCCTGCAGGCGGCGATGGAGGGCTACGAGGTCAAGCGGCTCGAGGACGTGATCGACATCGTCGACATCTTCGTGACCGCCACCGGCAACAAGGACATCATCACGGCCGAGCACATGGCCCGGATGAAGCACCAGGCCATCGTGGGCAACATCGGCCACTTCGACAACGAGATCGACATGGCCGGCCTGAAGAAGATGAGCGACGTGCAGCGCATCAACATCAAGCCCCAGGTCGACGAGTACGTCTTCCCGGACGGGCACTCGGTGATCGTGCTGGCCGAGGGTCGGCTCCTGAACCTCGGCTGCGCCACCGGCCACCCGAGCTTCGTGATGTCGAACAGCTTCTCCAACCAGACGATCGCCCAGATCGAGCTGTTCACCCACCGCGACGTGTACGAGAACAAGGTGTACACGCTGCCGAAGAAGCTCGACGAGAAGGTCGCCCGTCTGCACCTCGACGCCCTCGGGGTGCGCCTCACGGAGCTGAGCGAGGACCAGGCGTCCTACATCGGCGTCCCCGCCCACGGCCCCTACAAGCCCGAGCACTATCGGTACTGACCCCCACGCCCGCCGTCTGGATGCAGGGAGCGACACCTGCGTCGCGATCTGCATCCAGACGCGGTCGGGGAGGGGTGGTCAGGGGCGGACCCGGGGGGTGAGGCGCACGGGCATGTGGCGCAGGCCGGTGTGCTTGTTGGACCGCACCCATTCGACCGGGCCGGTCGGCTCGATCGCCGCCACCGCCTCGAGGAGCTCGTCGAGCACGACGCGGATCTCCACCCGCGCCAGGCCGGCGCCGAGGCAGAAGTGGGCCCCGTGGCCGAAGGCGAGGTGGCGGTTGGGTGATCGCCGGACGTCGAACGTGTACGGCTGGGGGAACGCGGCGGCGTCGTAGTTGGCCGACCCCCACCAGAGCGTGACCTTGTCGCCGGCCCGGACGGGGACGCCGCCCAGTTCGGCGTCGACCGTGGCCGTGCGCCGGTTGTAGGTCGTCGACGACGCCCACCGCAGGATCTCCTCGGTGGCGCCGGGCAGGAGCCCGCGGTCGTCGGCGAGCTCGGCCCACACCGCCGGCCGCTCCGTCAGGGCCAGCACCCCGACGGCGATCGAGTTGCGGGTGGTCTCGCTCCCGGCGGCGATGAGCAGGTTGAAGAACATCTGGGCCTCGAGGTCGTCGAGGCGGCCGGCGGGATGGGTGGCGTCGCCCTCGACCTCGGCGTTGGCCACGATCGACAGAAGGTCGTCCCCCGGGTCGGACCGCCGCCGCTCGATCAGCCAGGCGCCGTAGGCGAACATCTCGGCCGACGCCTCCTGCTGCTTGGCCCCGACCTCGCCGAGCTCGTGGTCGTCGTAGTCGAGGGTGGCGTTGGCCCAGCCGAAGAGCTTGTGCCGGTCCTCCTGGGGCACGCCGAGGAGGCGGGCGATGGCCTGCAAGGGGAGCTCGGCGGCCACGTCGACGAGGAAGTCCACCTCGCCCCGGCCGACCGCGTCGGCGACGATGCGCCGGGCCCGCTCCCGCAGCTCCGCTTCCAGCCCCGCCAGCACCCGCGGCGCCAGCGCCGGGGTGAGGAGCTTGCGGATCTGCTGGTGGCGGGGGTCGTCCATCATGTTCAGCAGCACGCCGGCCGCGAACCCGGCCGGCAGGTCCTCGATGAGGGTGCCGCCGCCGTCGCGGCCGCCGCCCCCCTCGGAGGAGAACGTGGACGCGTCGGCGGCGGCGCGGTGGCAGGCGTCGTAGCTCGACACGACCCAGAACCCCTCGCCGCCGGGCGTCCGCGGCGTCGGCGGGTGCCACCACACCGAGTGCCGGGCCCGGAGCCAGGCGAAGGTGGCGTGGGGGAACCCCGAGGCGAACGCGTCGAGGTCGGTGAGGTCGATGGCGGTGGGATCGAGGTCCGGCGGGGTCGCCGGGGGCACGGGCGTGGGTGCCATGGCGTCCTCTCGGAGGACCGGTGGAGACGAGCGCCGACCCTACCGGCCGGCGCGCCTACGCTGAGCGACCCACCACCGTGCAAGGGGGATCCCGTGGAGGAGCTCGAAGGGAAGGTCGCGGTCATCACCGGCGCGGCCAGCGGGATCGGCCGGGCCCTGGCCGACCGCTTCGCCGCCGAGGGCATGAAGCTTGTGGTCGCCGACGTCGAGGCCACCGCGCTCGACGCCGCCGTGGAGGAGCTCCGGGCGGCCGGACACGAGGTCACCCCGGTGCTCTGCGACGTCTCGGTCCGCTCGCAGGTCGAGGGGCTGCGCGACGCCGCCGTGTCCGCCTACGGCGCGGTCCACCTCGTGTGCAACAACGCCGGGGTGGGCAGCGGGGGCCAGATGGCCACCCTCACCGAGCGCGACTGGGAGTGGGTCCTCGGGGTCAACCTGTGGGGCGTCATCCACGGCGTCTCCGCCTTCCTGCCCCTCCTCCTGGCCCAGGGCGAGGGCCACATCGTCAACACCGCGTCGGTGGCCGGACTCTTCGCCGCGCCGTTCATGGGGCCCTACAACGCCAGCAAGTACGCCGTCGTCGCCATCTCCGAGACCCTCTTCAACGAGTTGGCCATGTCGGGCACCGACGTGGGCGTCTCGGTCCTGTGCCCGGGCTGGGTCGCCACCCGCATCGCCCTCGCCGACCGCAACCGCCCCGAGGCCCTCCGCAACGACGAGGGCGCCGCCGACCCGATGAGCGCCATGCGCGACGCCTTCGACGCCTTCATCCAGGGCGGCATGGCCCCGGCCGCGGTGGCCGAGAAGGTGTGCGAGGCCGTGCGGCACAAGCGGTTCTACATCCTCACCCACGAGGAGTCGAAGGCCTCGATCGACGCCCGCTTCCGCGCCCTGCTCGACGACGGTCACCCGCCGATGGTGATGCCGTGACCGGGCCCGCCTTCAGCGTCACCTTCGACCTCGAGGATCACCGGCCCTCGCCCACGTGGGAGGCGCGCTACGAGCAGCACTGCCGTCAGCTCCTCGACTTCTGCGACGAGCGCGGCATCACCGCCACCGTCTTCGTCGTCGGCCGGGTGGCCGAGCGCAGCCCGGCCCTGGTGCAGGAGGTGGCGGCGCGCGGCCACGAGCTCGGCATCCACAACTACGAGCACTGGCCGTTGTTCAGCTGCACGCCGGCCTGGCTGGCCGAGAAGGTCAAGCGGGCCAAGGGGTTCGTGGAGGACCTGACCGGCGCGCCGGTCGAGGGGTTCCGGGCGCCGGCCGGCACCCTCGTGCCCCGCACCTTCTGGGTCACCGAGGTGCTCGCCGCCCTCGGGTTCACCTACTCGGCGAGCGTGCTGCCCTTCCAGGCCTACGCCGTCGGCTTCCCGGGCTGCCCGGCCGTGCCGTTCCGTTGGCCCTCGGGGCTCATCGAGGCCCCGTGCCCGGCGGTGGGCCTCGGCCCGGTCGGTCTGCCCTTCATGGGCGGCACGTTCCTGCGCGTGCTGCCGGGGTGGCTGTCCCGGCGCTTCGCCGGCCAGCTGCCCGCCGACCTCGCGCCCTGGACCTACCTGCACCCCTACGACCTCGACGTCATGGAGCGGTTCTGGTGGGTACACGACGTGCCGCCGTGGGGCAGCTTCCTGCTCTGGATCAACCGCGGCAGCGTGCTGGCGAAGCTCGGCGCCGTCCTCGACGGCCGCGAGACGGTCGCCCTCGGTCGCCGCCTGGCCGCCCTCGACGCCGCCGGCCGCATCGAGCGGTTCGATCCCACCGCGGCCCCCGACCCGGCGGCCGACGTCCGCCCCCCGCACCCCGCCCTCGGTGCCCTGCAGCGCTACCTCCGCAAGGACGACAAGGTGGGGGAGTGGCTCCCTCCGGTGCACCTCCAACCGGGTGAGCTGACCGGCGTCCTCGGTTCGGACCTGTTGCCGGCGGTGGCCGGCGAACCGGTCGGGGCGTGAGCGCGCCGCCGTCCCGCGACCTGCCGCCCACCATCGAGTGGGCCGGCGACCACGTCCGCCTCGTCGATCAGCGTCGCCTCCCCGCCGAACTGGTGGTGGTGGAGGTGCGCCAGGTGGCCGACCTGTGCGAGCTGATCGGGGCCCTCGCCGTCCGCGGCGCCCCGGCCCTCGGCGCCGCCGGCGCCATGGGCGTGGCGCTGGCCGTGGTCCGGGGGGAGGACCCGGCGGAGGCGGCGGCGCAGCTGCGGGCCACCCGCCCCACCGCTGTCAACCTGGCCTGGGGGGTCGATCGGGCGCTGGCGTCGGCTGATCCCGTGGCCGAGGCGGTGGCGATCGCAGCGGAGGACGTCGCCACCAACCGCGCCATCGGTGTCTACGGCGCGCCGCTCCTCGCCGCCGGCGCCCGGGTCCTCACCCACTGCAACGCCGGGGCCCTCGCCTGCGTCGGCTACGGCACCGCCCTCGGCGTGATCCGGGCCGCCCACGAGGCCGGCACCCCCCTCCACGTGTGGGTCGACGAGACCCGTCCCCTGCTCCAGGGCGCCCGGATCACCGCCTTCGAGCTCGGCTGGCTGGGGATCGCCCACACGCTCTTGCCCGACGGCGCCGCCGGCTCGCTCTTCCGGGCCGGCCGCGTCGACGCCGTGGTCGTCGGGGCCGACCGCATCGCCGCCAACGGCGACGTGGCCAACAAGGTGGGCACCTTCCCCCTGGCCGTCCTGGCCCACCACCACGGCGTCCCCTTCTACGTCGCCGCGCCTCGGTCGACCCACGACCCGGCCACACCCGACGGCGCGGCCATCGTCATCGAGGAGCGCGACGCCGAGGAGGTCACGATGCTCGGCGGCACCGTGGTGGCGCCCCACGGCGTGGCCGTTTACAACCCCGCCTTCGACGTCACGCCGTCGGCGCTCGTGACGGCCTACATCAGCGAGGAGGGCGTCGAGCGCCGTCGCACCTGACACCCGCGTTCATTCCCTCTTGTGCAGTTTCATGCTGTCTCGGTAGATTGCCGGGCATGTGGTTTGATCTCGACTGTCCGGTCTGCGGCGCTCCTCCCTGCGGGCCCGGCCCCCACCTCGGCGACGATGGCCTGTGCCCAGCGTGCGTGGCCCGCTGTCGGCCGGCGCCGGAGGTCCCGCCCCTCCGCCTCGCGGACGGCGGCCGCCTGCCCGTGGTGGCGCTGCTGGAGTACGACGACGCCAGCCGCCCCATCGTCCTCGCCCTGAAGAACGGCAACGCCCGGCGCCTGGCCCGCCGCCTCGGCCGCAGCGTCGCCCTGTTGACCGACGCCCGTGATGTCGACCTCGTCACCTGGGCCCCCACCACCCCGGCCCGGCGCCGGGCTCGGGGCTACGACCACGCCGAGGTGCTGGCCCGGCGGGTGGGCGCCGCCCTCGACCGTCCCGTGCGGGCCACGCTGCGCCGGCGCGGCGACCGGGCCCAGCAGGGGCGGCACCGGGCCGACCGCCAGGCCGGACCGGTGTTCTCGCCCCTGGCGCTGGATCTGGCCGGCACCCGGGTCCTGGTGGTCGACGACGTGGTCACCACCGGCGCCACCCTCGCCGCCGCCGCCTCGGTGCTGCGCCGGGCCGGGGCCGTTCCCGCCGCCGCCGTCGTGGCCCGGGCGACGGATGGCACGTCCGGATCGCTCAAGGCCGGCGCATGACGGGCCGACACTCCCTGATAGCAGGCGGAGTTGTATCAATTCCGGGATGAGGCACCATGCAACCCACAGATCGCCAGGTCGAGGCCAGCCTCGACTACCTCAGGACCACCGCGCAGACGCGCCGTGACGCGCTCGCCGCGCTGGTGGCCGAGGCCCGGTCCGAACCCACCGACGAGGGCCGCGCCGAGCTGCCCGAGGGCATCCTCGAGCGGATCCGCCAGGCGCCCGACCTGCGGTCCGACCGTCTGGCCGAGGCCCGTCAGCGCGTGGCGGCCGGCGACCAGCCCGACGCCGATGCCCTCGCCGCCCGCATGGTGGGGCGGCTGGTGTGCGACCGGCTGGGCGAGTCGCCCGAGTTCCTCGTCCACTGACGATCGCGGGGCTGATTCCTGCCCCACCGGCCCCGTCGGTAGCATGAGGACCCCATGGGTGTCCTGAACAAGATCCTCCGCACAGGCGAAGGCCGCAAGGTCAAGGCCATCGCCGCCGTCGTGCCCGACATCAACGCCCTCGAGGCCGAGTACCGGGCGTTGACCGACGCCCAGCTCCGGGCCAAGACCGGCGAGTTCCGAGAGCGGGTGGCCAAGGGCGAGGAGCTCGACGACATCCTGGTCGAGGCCTTCGCCACCGTGCGCGAGGCCGCCGACCGGGCCATCGGCCAGCGTCACTACGACGTCCAGCTCATGGGCGGCATCGCCCTCCACCTCGGCTGGGTGGCGGAGATGAAGACGGGCGAGGGCAAGACCCTCGTCTCCTCGCTGCCGGCCTACCTCAACGCCCTGTCCGGCAACGGCGTCCACGTCATCACCGTCAACGACTACCTGGCGTCCCGCGACGCCGAGTGGATGGGGCGCATCCACCGCTTCCTCGGGCTCGAGGTCGGCCTGGTCATCCCCGAGGACTGGAACTTCGAGCACAAGAAGGCCCAGTACGCCGCCGACATCACCTACGGCACCAACAACGAGTTCGGCTTCGACTACCTCCGCGACAACATGGCCATGAGCCGTGAGAACCAGGTGCAGCGGGGCTTCAACTACGCCATCGTCGACGAGATCGACTCGATCCTCATCGACGAGGCCCGCACCCCGCTGATCATCTCCGGCCGGGTCGACGAGGCGGCGCAGCTCTACTACAAGTTCGCCAGCATCGTGCGGGGCCTGAAGCGCGACACCCACTACGAGGTCGACGAGGAGAAGCGCCAGATCGCCCCCACCGAGGACGGCATCGAGGCGGTGGAGAAGGCCCTCGGCGTCGAGAACATGTACGACGACCCGTCGGCCAACTACGTCCACCAGCTCACGCAGGCCCTCAAGGCCAAGGAGCTGTTCAAGCGGGACAAGGACTACGTCGTTCAGCACGGCGAGGTGAAGATCGTCGACGAGTTCACCGGCCGCATCCTCGAGGGCCGGCGCTGGAGCGAGGGCCTGCACCAGGCGGTGGAGGCCAAGGAGGGGGTGCGGATCAAGGAGGAGAACCAGACCCTCGCCACCGTCACCCTCCAGAACTACTTCCGCATGTACGACAAGCTCTCGGGCATGACCGGCACGGCCCAGACCGAGGCCTCCGAGCTCAACTCCACCTACAAGCTCCACGTCGTGCCCATCCCCACCCACCGGCCGATGGTGCGGGCCGACCACGCGGATCTGATCTTCAAGGGCGAGGACGCCAAGTTCGACGCCGTGGTCGAAGACATCATGGAGTGCTACGACCGCGGCCAGCCGGTGCTGGTCGGCACCATCTCGGTGGAGAAGTCCGAGAAGCTGAGCCGCCTGCTGGCCAAGGAGGGCGTGGCCCACGAGGTGCTCAACGCCAAGCAGCACTTCCGGGAGGCCGAGATCGTGGCCCAGGCCGGCCGCCTCCACGCCATCACCGTGGCCACCAACATGGCCGGCCGCGGGGTCGACATCCTCCTCGGCGGCAACGCCGAGGCCCTGGCCCGGCGCGACACCCTGGCCGAGGGGCTCGAGCCCGGCACCCCCGAGTTCGACGCCCGCATCGAGGAGCTCACGGCCAAGTACGAGCCCGACTGCCGGGCCGAGGGCGAGCGGGTGCGCGAGCTCGGCGGGCTCTACGTGCTCGGCACCGAGCGGCACGAGAGCCGGCGCATCGACAACCAGTTGCGCGGCCGGTCGGGCCGGCAGGGCGACCCGGGCGAGAGCCGCTTCTACCTCTCGCTCGAGGACGAGCTCATGCGGCTGTTCGCCACCGGGGCCCTCCAGTGGGTGATGGGACGCGCCCTCCCCGACGACGAGGCCATCGAGGCCAAGTCGGTCACCAAGGCCATCGAGCGGGCCCAGAACACCGTCGAGCAGAAGAACGCCGAGATCCGCAAGAACGTCCTCAAGTACGACGAGGTCATGAACGAGCAGCGCAAGGTCATCTACAAGCGCCGCGACCAGATCCTCGACGGCGCCGACCTGCGCGAGGAGGCCATCGATCAGCTCAGCCACGCCGTCGAAGGCGTGATCGGGAAGTACTGCCCCTCGGACTACGTCGAGGAGTGGGATCTCGAAGGCCTCCTGGCCGAGCTGCTCACCTTCTGGCCGGTCGGGGACACCACCGCCAACGACCTGGAGCGCTGCGTCTCCACCGACGAGCTCTACGAGCGGCTGATGGCCGAGGCCCTCGGCTACTACGAGGCCCGCGAGGCCGACATCGGCACCGAGGCCATGCGGGAGATGGAGCGCCAGGTGATGCTCCAGATCATCGACCAGCACTGGCGCGAGCACCTCCACGAGATGGACTACCTCCAGGAGGGCATCCACCTCCGGTCGCTCGGCCAGAAGGATCCGCTGGTCGAGTGGCAGCGCGAGGGCTACGAGATGTTCGGCGCCATGATGCAGCTCATCGCCGAGGACTTCGTGAAGTACGTGATGCACGCCCAGATCTCCGTGGTCGAGCAGAAGCCCGAGGAGATCGACCTCACCGACTTCACGTACTCCGCTCCGGACGACCCGTCGGCCTCCAACAACATGGCCGCCGCGGCCGTGGCCCTGGCCGCCGAGACGGGCCAGCCGGTGCCGGAGGACCTGCGCCAGGCGGTGGAGGAGGAGCCCCAGAAGCCGGTGGTGAAGTCCGAGTGGGACAAGACCCCCCGCAACGCCCCTTGCCCCTGCGGGTCGGGCAAGAAGTTCAAGTTCTGCCACGGGGCGAACTGACACCTGCGGTGTCGAGTAGAAAAGTGCCATTGACCAGGGGAAACAGCAGACCGCTAACGACCGCTCGATACCGCTCGTGACCGGGGTTTTGAGGACTGATTGAGGACTGGCTGAGGACTGAGATTCGGAAGCGGACGATTCTGGAATGGAGGCGGGCTGCTCCGGAGGCGCCGGCGGAGACCTTGGAGCAAGGTAGGAGTGGCGCCGTCGATCGGCCTTGCCTCGGAGCTGTTGACAACCGCGCCGCAGTGGGACAGGTTGGGTTGGTGATTGCCGTGGTCGAGATCCTGTGCCGGGTTGTCGCGGGCAAAGCCCTTCCGTCCGTTGGGTCGTTGCCCAGACCCAGCCACACCGGGCGCGTCCGCTGCCGGGGTCGCCGCCGAGTCGGCGGCGTCGCGGGTCATCTACCGCTACGACAACGGGGCCGCGAGGTCCAGGCCCCTGATCTACGCCTACGACCAGCCCACCGCCCGTCCGGGGCGCTGCCGAGCCCGCTTGGAGGCTGCGCGCTACATGTACGACGACCAGCGCGAGCGTTCTGCGGACAACACGGAAGCCATCGGCCCGCAGCATCCGAGCTCGGCATGTACGACCCCACCACCGGCACCTTCCTCACCCGCGACCCCCTCGACGGAGTCGACGGCACCACCACCGTCGCCAACCCCTACCACTACGTGCTGAACGACCCGCTCAACCTGGCCGACCCGATGGGGCTGCGGCCATCGGAGAGTCCGAAGTTTTCGGTGACGTTCGAGGTGAGCGGGCCACCTTGTGGGGACAACAGTTTGCGGCAGGTCACCGCTGACCATGCCGCGGGGATCTACCAGGCCATTGTCGGCGGCGACGTCATTGACGTGGACCAGATGCTCGGGCTCTTGACTGGAGGGTCGCCACATACCGGTTGGACGATCAAGAGACCCCTCCGTCTGAGTGCGATGCCGTGGGCCCGGGGGAAGTACTGCAACAACTCGGCGGCGTTCTGGACCGGAGAAAACCTGACCGGTGCGTTCGTTGTGGCAGGTGCGATGGGTGGTCCTTCAGCGGAGGCTGCGGAGGCTGCCGCGCAGCTTGGTGGCAAGGCAGCGGCCGCCAGATCAGCGCTGAGCGCTGGTGGTCGTCGCAACGTGGCGATCGTGGCATTTTCTGTCGATGAAGCAACGGGCGAGCTTCGAACTGTCAGTGGGCAGGCTCCGAGACCGGGGTCGGTTGGGATGCCTGAGACCCCTCGCTACACACCGAAGGTGTCGGGGGGGTTCCTTCGGAACGCCGATGCCGAATACAAGTTGATCGAGGAGTTGGCGGCAACGATCGGCCCACCGTCGGAAAGCGTGAGCGGGACGGTCGCGGTCTACTCGGAACAAGCGATCTGTTCGTCGTGTCAGTCGGTGATCAGCGCCTTCGGACGGGACTATCCGAACTTGACTGTCAAGACGTTCAGCGGCAAGGGAAGCTACTGGGACTTCGTGACTGTGTTCACCGGCGAGGCCAATCACGGTGGCTGACGATCAATGGTCAGCGGCTCACCAAGCGATCGAGGACGAGCTTGTAGAGGCCCTCGCCTTGATGTTGGCTGAAGGCGTTGAAGTTGATCAAGCAGATAGCTACGGCGGGTTCACCCTGTTGCACCACGCGATCGATGTTGAGCGCGACGCTGCCGCGCAAACGGGAGGGCCGCTGACCGCGGACATGACTCGGGTGATCCTGTCTTACGGACCGAACCTTCAGCTTCGTGACGCCGAAGGCCGAACGCCGCTGGACTTCGCTCTCGAGATCGATCATCAACTCGCCGTCGGCCTCATCCGCGAGCAACTGGGTCAGCCCTTCTCACCGCGTGAACCGTGACCGGAGGGGCGGTGATGGCTGCTACGGGTTGGCCGGCTCGGTTCGGATCGTGGTGAGGGCGTGCTGGTGACTTGCCGGCCGACGGGAGCGTTTACTTGATCAGGGTAGCTGTGAGGCCTGCGACCTAGCGAGGGTTGGTCATCGCCTCGTCGAGCTTCATCAGCGAGACGGGCAGAGGACGTTTCAGCCGGTGCCGGCGAGGGTGCGGAGTCGGGTGCGGGTGACGAGGGCGTCGAGGTGGTTGAGGAGGGCGGCGCGGTCGTCGTCGGAGAGTTCGTCGAGGGCGGCGAGGTTGTCGCCGAGGGCGTTTTCGGGGGCGTTGAAGGGTCGGCGGGGTGCGGTGTCGACGAGGAGGTGGTCGCAGGAGACGTCGAGGGCTTGGGCGAGTTTGACGACGACGTCGGCGGATGGGGTGATCTTGTCGTTCTCGTAGCGGCTGATCTGGCCGGCGTCGGTGCCGATGCGGTCGCCGAGGTCGCCTTGGGACCAGTTGCGCTCTTTGCGCAGGGTGCGGATGCGTGCTCCGAGGGCCATCGCTTGTCCTGTCGAGGTTGGGTGTGGCGCCCATTGTGTGACCATTCGTGCTCCTTGTGGGTGCCGGAAATGCAGTTCCGCTGCCGATTGCGCAAGTTCTCACGCCCGGGATGTGCGTCCGGGCGCGTTGAAGCTGAGGCAGCCGGTGTGTGGTGCTCGGGGTGGCGTCTCTCAGGCGGCGGTGCGGTATTCGTGGGTGAGGCCGCTGAGCACGTCGCGGCGCAGGATGGGGATGGGCCCAGCTCGGGGGTCGCGGGTGGGGTGGTCCTCGGCCCGTCCGTAGGGCGGTTCCTGGGCGAGGCTACGGTGGGGGCGGTGGTGGTTGTAATGGCTGACGTACTCGTCGAGGATGCGGTGCAGGTGGCGGGTACCCAGGATGAGGAAGTGGTCGGTGCACTCGCGGCGCAGCGTGCCGATGACACGTTCGCAGATGGCGTTGGCTTTCGGGCTGCGGAACGGGGTGGGGATCACGCGGATGTCGCTGCTGGTGAAGACGTGGTCGAACAGGTCGGGGGCGTACTGTTCGCCGCGGTCGCGGATCACGAACTTGATCGTGGCGCCCATGTCGTCGAGGCGCATGAGCAGGCCTTTGGCGGCGTTGGTGGTGAACCTCGCGGTGGGACGGTCGGTGACGGCGATGTGGAGGATCTCGCGGGTGGCGTGGTGGATGAACACGAGCACGTGGAGATGGCGTAGCCCAATGGTGGGGACGGTGAAGAAGTCGCACGACACTATGCTGGCGGCCTGCTGGCGGAGGAACTGCGCCCAGGTCGACTCGCGGTTGCGGGGTGCCGGTGAGATGCCGTTGCGACGGAGGATGTCCCACACGGTCGACGCGCCGAGCCCGCTGTAGCCGAGGCCAGCGAGCTCACCGTGGATGCGCCGGTAGCCCCACGACGGGTTCTCGTTCGCGAGGCGGCACACCAGTGCTTCGAGGTGTGCCTCGGTCCGGGGTCGGCCAGGGCGCCGACGCTTGGCCCGATAGACGCGCTGGTTGACGAAGCGGCGATGCCACGCCAGGAGCGTGGCCGGTTTGGCCAGGAACGTTCGGGGCCACCGGTCGCGGGCCACGAACCGCGACAGTGCGGCGAGCACCGCCCGGTCGGTCTCGATGTAGGCGGGCCGGGGAACCTGGCGGCGCAGCACGTCGAGCTGGTGGCGAAGCACGAGCACTTCGGCTTCGAGCTCGGCACGGGACCGGCCGCGCAGCGACAAGAACCGCAACGGCAACACCGCCACCGTGAACGCGAGCGGGACAGGCGCGAGGCGCCGGCGGAGACGGTCGAGCATGGCGGCGCAGCGTAGGACCCACCCAGTTAACCGGTCCTTGGCGTGTCGGCGCCTCAGCACCGAGACGTCGGGCCGAGGAGTACGCGCCTCGGTGCCGGCGCCGATTCCGAATGTATTGCGTGCCCGATTCCGATGGCGCTCGGCGGTGCTGGCGTGGCCGATGCCACGCGGAAGTAGAAGGCGGTCGCCAAGTGCCGGACCGGGTTCCTACACTGGTGACATGTCCGTGACCGTTGATCTGCCTGACGAGCTGCTCGCCGCGTTGCGCGCCGAGGCCGAGCGTCGCGGCGTGTCGATCGAGGCGTTGATCGCCGAGTCGGTCAGCGAACACGTCGAGGCCGGCCGGCCGCGGCGACGGCTGGCGATCGCAGGTGTGGGTGATTCCGGCGGCAAGCGCGGCTTCGCTCGTGACGCTGACGAGTTGTTGGCCGACGGCTTCGGCCGCGACTGACCGTCGGGGCCGGTGCCGTGTTGATCGTGGACACGGGCCCGTTGGTCGCGACCGCGGACCGCGGCGATCCTGACCATGCCGCGTGCGACGAGCTCCTCGAAGTGTCGGCACCGTTGGTCACCACGGCGCTGGTGATCGCCGAGGCGGCGTTCCTGATCGCCCGCAACGTCGGCATCGCCGGTGAGGTCGCGTTGGCTGCCGATGTCGCCGAAGGACGCCTTGTCGTCGCCGAGTTGACCGGTGCCGATTGGATCCGGGTCCACGGGCTCGTGGATCGCTACGCCGATCTGGGTCTCGGGATGACTGACGCGTCGGTCATCGCGCTCGCCGAGCGGCACGGCGCGACGCGCATCGCCACGTTGGACCACCGCCACTTCCGGGTCGTGCGCCCCGGGCACACGCCCGCCTTCGAGCTTGTGCCCTGACTCCAGCATCAGCACATCGCCACCTGCGACACTGGTGGCGAGGAGGTGCGCTCGTGTCGGCCTGCCCGGGACCGGCGGCACCGGTCACGGCAGATCACGACCGGTGATCTCCGGGAAGGCCCACGCGCTCCGGAACTCTCAGCCGCTCGAAAGGGCGGCGCGTCGCCGTTGGGGACGGCGGCGCCGCCGACTGAGGCTCCCGTGGTGCTCCGGAGGCAGCCCCGGAGGGGTTGCAATCGTGTTCGCGTCGTCTTGGTGGTTCTGGCTCGCGGTTCGGGCCATGTCTCGCTGAAGGTCCTCGGATGCTGGTGACGTGCAGTCGTTCCTGTCGATGTCGTTTCGGGTTCGTGATCGCGATCCTGCGCTTGGTCCGCACCTCGGACTCGAGCTCGACCGTGTCCCGGAACTGCCCCTAGGCATCGCGTCCCGTGTCGGGCATCATGCGATCCCGGGCTCGTGTACTCGACGGCGACTGAAGGCCGGCGACGCGCATCGATCCGGATCCGCACGAACGAGAGGTTGACGATGGCGAGCATCGACGATCGTCGGTTCACGACGAAGGACGGCAAGCGAGTGAGGACCGGCTACTCCGGCTCCAAGCCTTGGCGAGCACGTTGGCGTGAGAGCCCGAACAGCCCGCAGCAAACCCAACACTTCGCCACGAAGCGGGAGGCCGAGCGCCACCTCGTTGGGGTGCAGTCGGCGCTCATGCGGGGCGAGTACGTGAGGCCGGAGGACGGCCGAGTGACGTTCCGGGACTACGCCGAACGATGGCGAGCAGTGCAAGTGTCGAAGCCGTCGACGGCCACCAAGGTCGAGCAGAACCTCCGGCTCCATGTGTACCCCCGGCTCGGCGCCCGGCCGTTGTCGTCGGTCCGCCCGACCGACGTGCAAGCCCTCGTGCGGGCCCTGTCAGAGGCGCTGGCGCCGGCCACGGTCGAGAACGTCTACACGTACGTCACCGCAGTGTTCAGCGCGGCCGTCCGTGATCGGCTCATCACCCGGACGCCGTGCGACGGCATCCAGCTGCCTCGCGACCATGCGGTGAGCGAGGTCACCGTGCTCACGGTGGAACAGGTCGAGGCGCTGGAGTCGGTGCTGCCTGAGCGGTACCGGGCGGCTCTCTGTGCGGAGTTGGTCTCGGGCTCCGCGTTGGGGAGGTGCTCGGGCTCACGGTCGATCGGATCGACTTCCTCCGGCGCACGGTGAAGATCGATCGGCAAGCGGCGGTCGCCGGCGGCCCCGGGCTGGAGTCGGTGAAGACCAAGGCCTCGAACCGATTGCTGCCCCTGCCAGACGTCGTGTCGTTGTCGCTCGCCGAGCATCTGCATCGCTTCTCGACCGGCGACGATGGCCGCGTCTTCACCTCGGCCACGGGCGCCCCGCTTCGGCGCACCGCGTTCGGCGAGGTGTGGTCTCGTGCACGTAGGCGGGTCGACCTCGACGGCGTGAAGTTCCACGCGTGCCGCCACACCTACGCCAGCTCGCTCATCCTGGCCGGAGAGTCGGTTGTCGTGGTCCAGCGACGGCTCGGCCACGAATCCGCCGCCCTCACGCTCAACGTGTACGGGCACCTCTTCCCCGACGCCGACGACCGCACCAGAGCGGCGATCGACGCGACGTACCGGAGGTCAGCCGGGCTGGGAACGGCGGCGGCTGAGGACTGACTGAGGACTGGGACGCACCCGGCTCCGCGTTCATGCAGGTCAGAGGCCAGAAACGGCCGGCTCGGGCAAGAAGTTCAAGTTCTGCCACGGGCAGACCTGAAGAGCAGGCCAGAGGGCGACTCCCGGGTCGGGCGTCGCCGACCCGGGAGTCGGTCGGTCAGGTGAAGGTCTGGAAGTTGACCGTTTCGGCGTCGATGACCTGCGAGGGTGCCGGAACCCCGGACGCTGCGAGCGCGGCGCCGAGACGTGACTCCATGAACGCGACCTGGGAGTCCTTGTTGTCCCAGACCTCGGTCACCACCCAGCCCGTGGGCGTCGGCCCTCCGGTGTGCACGATCAAACCGTCGGGGTAGTCGCCCGTGCCGTCACGGCTGATGCCGAGTTTCTCGTTCACGGCCCAGTAGTCCGTCTCGCCCACACCCTCGAACACCAGAACCAATGTGTATGCCATCGCGGTCTCCCTTTCGGTCGCAGTTGCGCGATCTTCGACGCCACCACGGCGCCTGGATCACCGATGGAGAACGATCCGCCGGCGTGCTCCGGTTCTCGTGGTCCGTGCGCCAGGACGCCCGTTGATGGCACCGAGCACCGCCCCGGGCGGGGCCTGAGGTCCAGTGCCGGGTACCCCCGTGAAGATGGGCTGCACCGTGGGGGTGATCCTGTTCCCCCGGCCCCGACGCGGGCAGCCGGAGGTTCCCGTCCCCCGCTCCACGACCGGTAGTAGGTTGGCGGACCGAGCCAACCTCAAGGGGTGAGCAGCATGCATCGACGTGGCGCGCGGGTGATCGGGCTGGTGGCGTTGATGGCCGTGCTGTCGGGATGTCGGGTCTTCGTCTTCCCGGAGTCGTTTGTCGGGGGCAACTACTTCGAATCGGAGGCCGTGACGATCACCAACACGACGGCCGATTCGTACTTCGTCCGCATCGATTTCGACTGTGGCGCCGTGGTCGACGCCGGCGCCGGGGTATGGGTCGGCAACGACGAAGGGACCATCGGGGTCATCGGGCTACCGGGCACGACCCAGACGCACGTCTGCTCCGACACCCCGGCGCTCGCCTACCCGCAGGTCCTGACCGTCTTCGAGTTCCACGGCGCTCCGATGCGCCTCTTCGTGCTCGAACCCGGGGCTTCGATCACGTTGCGCGCCCGCGTCCTCAACACCGACGCCGCGAAGTTCCAGAACAAGGCGGTCCGGTTCGAGGCCTACGGCGACTGGTGCATCACGAGGTGCTACGACATGGTGAAGTTCACGTGATCCGAGTCCTTCGCTTCGCGCCTTGACCGGCTGAACGTCGCGCCCGCGTCAGCCACCCACAGCCGTCGTCAGAGGCTCATGAAGCCGATGATGTTGATGGTGATGATGGCCATGTAGAAGCCCACCACCAGCCAGAGCGCGCACAGGATCACGAGGCGGGGTCGGCGGAACAGGAAGTCGACGGCCAGCAGGGCGACGATGGCCAGCTTCAGGCCGAGGGCGCCGTTGGACTCGAGCAGGTCGCGCACCAGGGGGTTCATCTCCTCGCCGCCCCGTCGCACGACGAGCTGGGTGACCAGGACGTCGGCGACGTTGAGCACGGCCAGCAGGCCGATGGCGAGCAGACCGGCCCGCCGCAGCTCACGGGGGTCCTCCACCACGCGGCGGAGACCGAGGCGGCGGGCCGCGGCGGCCGCCGGCCCGGCGGCCTTGCGCACCGGTCGGCGGGCGGGGTGGGGGACCGGCGCCCGCGTGCGGCCCGAGCTGCCGGGAACAGCGGTGAGGTGCGGGGTCGGCGGCGTCATGATCGTGTCCTCACCCTCATGCTCGGCCGACGGTGGGGGCCCGTCCAGGGGCGAACGTCACGCGGGGGTGGTTCCCGCCCGGCGGGTGCCACCGGGTACGGTTGCCGGCCCATGCGCGACTTCTCCGCCGACCTCGCCGACCTGCGCCGCCGCCTCGCCGAGGCCGAGGAGTACCTGCGCGTCGGCGAGCTGCGTCGGCTCCGGCCCCAGCTCGAGACCGAGGTGAGCCGGTCCGATCTCTGGGACGACCCCGACCGGGGCCGCAAGATCACCGCCGAGTTCAACTCGGTCAGCGCCGACATCGCCACCTACGACGGGCTGGTGCGCGACATCGACGACGCCGAGACGCTCTACGAGCTCGCCCGCGAGGAGGGCGACGAGTCGCTCGAGCCGGAGGTCGGGGCGGCGATCGAGGCCGTCGCCGCCCGCTTCGCCCAGCTGGAGCTGCGGTCGCTCTTCACCGGCGAGTGGGACGAGCGCGACGCCGTCTGCTCGGTCAACTCGGGCGAGGGTGGCACCGACAGCCAGGATTTCGCCGAGATGCTGCTGCGCATGTACCGGCGCTGGGCCGAGCGTCGCGGCTTCGACTTCGAGCTCGACGAGGTCACCGCCGGCCAGGAGGCGGGCATCTCCTCGGCCACGTTCATCGTGAAGGGGCGCTACGCCTACGGCCTGCTCCGCAGCGAGAAGGGCACGCACCGGCTGGTGCGCATCTCACCGTTCAACGCCCAGGGGAAGCGCCAGACCGCCTTCGCCACCTTCACCGCCGTCCCCCTCATGGACGAGGCCGAGGTCGACATCGAGATCGACGAGAAGAAGGACCTGCGCATCGACGTCTACCGCTCGTCCGGCGCGGGCGGGCAGCACGTCAACGTCACCGACTCGGCCGTGCGCATCACCCACCTGCCCACCGGCACGGTCGTGTCCTGCCAGAACGAGCGCAGCCAGCACCAGAACAAGGACCGGGCGATGCAGATCCTGAAGGCCAAGCTGGCCGACCTCGAACGCCAGAAGCGCGACGCCGAGCTCGAGGCCATCGCCGGCCCCAAGGCCCAGGCCGGGTTCGGGGGCCGGTTCCGGTCCTATGTCCTGCACCCGTACCAGATGGTGAAGGACGAGCGTTCGGGCAAGGAGATCGGCAACGTCGACGCCGTTCTCGACGGCGACCTCGACCCCCTGATGGAGGCCTTCCTGCGCTGGGAGCGCAGTGGTGCCGCCGCCGCCGGCCCCGCCGACGACTGACCGGCACCGGCCGGATTCGCCGCCGGGGGATACCCCCACCACGCCGCCACCGAAGGTAACGTAACCGTAACATGATCAAGCTCGAAGAGGTCACCAAGGTCTACAAGGGCGACGTCGTCGCCCTGCGCAACGCGTCGGTCGACATCAACAAGGGCGAGTTCGTCTACCTGGTCGGGAAGTCGGGCTCGGGGAAGTCGACCTTCCTGCGCCTCCTCAACAAGGAGGAGCGCCCCACCCGCGGCCGGATCTTCGTGGCCGGCAAGGACATCGGCGAGCTGTCGAGCTGGAAGGTGCCGCTGCTGCGCCGCAACATCGGCTGCGTCTTCCAGGACTTCAAGCTCCTCCCCAACAAGACCGTGTCCGAGAACGTGGCCTTCGCCCTCGAGGTGATCGGGCGGCCCCGGCAGGTGATCAAGGCCCAGGTGCCGGCCATCCTCGACCTCGTCGGCCTCGGCAACAAGGCCGAGAACTTCCCCGACGAGCTCTCCGGCGGCGAGCAGCAGCGCGTGTCGATCGCCCGGGCCTTCGTGAACCGGCCCCTGATCCTGCTGGCCGACGAGCCCACCGGCAACCTCGACCCGGCCACGTCGGTGGGCATCATGCGCCTCCTCGACCGCATCAACAAGACCGGCACCACCGTCGTGATGGCCACCCACGACCGCAACATCGTCGACACCATGCGGCGCCGCGTCATCGAGCTCGACCACGGCGAGGTCATCCGCGACCAGGCCCGCGGCGTCTACGAGTAAGGATCCCCCATGCCGATCAAGGTCGACTACGTCGCCCGCGAGACCGTCACCAACCTCAAGCGCAACTTCACGATCACGCTGGCCTCGGTCCTCACCGTCTTCGTGTCGCTCTTCCTCGTGGGCTTCGCGCTCATGCTGCGCCAGGGCGTGGAGAAGGCCACCCAGCGGTGGCAGGGCGGCATCGAGTTCATCGTGTTCATGAACCCCAACGCCAGCCCCGACCAGCTCCAGGCCGTGCGCTCGAAGCTCGAGAACAGCCCCGACACCGAGAAGTTCACCTTCGTCGACCAGAACGCGGCCTACGACGAGTTCAAGGAGCTGTTCAAGGACCAGCCGGACCTCACCGAGAACGTCGGCCCGGACGTCCTCCCGCCCTCGTTCCGCGTCGTGCCCCGGGAGAAGGCCGCCGCCGCGGTGGAGGAGATGTCCACCCCCTTCAAGACGCAGCCCGGCGTGAAGGAGGTGGTGTCGGCCACCGAGACCACCAAGCTGGTCCAGGAGCTGTCCGACAAGGTCACCAAGGGCATGGGCTTCGTCGCCATCGTGCTGCTCTCGGTGGCGGTGCTGCTCATCTTGAACACCATCCGGATGGCCATGTTCTCGCGCCGACGGGAGATCGAGGTGATGAAGCTGGTGGGCGCCACCAACAGCTTCATCCGGGTCCCGTTCATGCTGGAGGGCCTGTTCCAGGGCGTGGTCGGCGCCGGGTTGGCCGTGATCGCACTGGTAGTGTTCCTGCCGTTCTTCGAACGGTGGCTGCCGCCCGCCGACCAGTTCCCGCTGTTCAGCGGTTTCGTCCCCGGTGGCCCCGACATGTTGATCACGTATCTGCTCGTGGGCGGCATCGGCTGTCTCGTCGGCACCCTCGGCGCCGGCGTGGCGGTGAGCCGGTTCCTCGACGTCTGAGGCCGCCACGACCCGGAGGAAGCACCGCACGATGTACAGGGGAGGCCAACGCAGCACCGGGCGCCGGTCCCTCGTCGCGCTGGCAGCCGCCGGCGCGCTGGTGAGCACAGCGGGCACCGCCGCGGCCCAGGACCCGACCACCACGGCCGCGCCGACCACCACCGCGGCGCCGACCACCACCGCGGCCCCCACCACCACCGCGGCCCCCACCTCCTCCTCCACCACCACGTCGTCGACGGACCCGTCCTCCACGTCGAGCTCGTCCTCGTCGTCGAGCACGTCCTCCACCCGGTCGTCCACCACCACCTCCACCGAGCCCACCACCTCCACCAGCGAGGGCGAGCTCACCGACCAGGAGAAGGAGAACCTCAAGAACTCCGACCTGCTGGAGGACGACGAGCTCAAGCTCCTCGACCGCTACCTGGCCGCGCAGCAGCGCCTGACCCAGACCAAGATCGAGCTGGCCCGGGTCAACAACGAGCTGCTCAACACCCAGCAGGAGCTGTTCGCGTCGATCGACAAGGTGCGCGACACCTTCCACCAGCTGGCCGAGACCGAGTCCCGGCTGGAGGCGGCCGAAGCCAAGCTCGAGTCGGCCCAGGTGCGCCTGCGCAACGCCGCGGTCGGCACCTACGTGTCGGGGGGCCGGGGCAACGCCGCGGTCGCCGCCCTGCTCGAGAGCCACACCGTCGATGACCTCACCAAGGGTCGGGTCTACGCCGGGTCGGTGGTCGAGGACGAGCAGGGCCAGATCGACCGCTACCGGGAGCTGCGCGACGAGATCTCGATGCTCAAGACCCGGGCCGACTCCCAGCGGTCCGCCGCCATCGCCGCCCGTGACGCCCGGGTCTCGCGGGAGGACGAGGTCGAGCGCCAGCGGGAGGTCCAGGTGGCCGCCCAGCAGACCGCGGAGGAGGCTCTCACCCAGGAGCGCGACGTCCTCGTCGAGGTGGCGCTGAAGAAGCCCGGCGCCTTTGCCGCCTTCCAGGAGCGCCAGCGCCACTCCGACTCGGTGTCGGGGATCCTCAACAAGGCCCAGGCGGGCGAGGATCCGGCCCCCGACCCGGTCTCGCTGATCGGCTACTTCAAGCACCCGCTCCCGGCGGCCCGCCTCAGCCAGGGCTACGGCCGGCGGGTCCACCCCTTGTTCGGCTACATCGAAGGCCACCCCGGCATCGATCTCGCCATCCAGTCGGGCACGCCCATCGTGGCCCCCGAGAACGGCGTTGTGGTGATGGCCGAGTGGTACGACGGCTACGGCAACTGCACCATCATCGACCACGGCAGCCACGTCGGCACCCTCTACGGACACCAGACCAGCTTCGCCGTCCACGAGGGCGACTTCGTGGTGCGGGGCCAGATCATCGGGTTCGTCGGGTCCACCGGCTACTCCACCGGCCCGCACCTGCACTGGGAGGTGCGCCTCAACGGCGCCACGACCGACCCGTTGCCCACGATCGGCGAGCGGTGACCGATCCGGCCCCGACCTTCACCCAGGTGCGCTACGAGGTCGACGGGCCGGTCGCCACGATCACGCTGCACCGCCCCGAGAAGCTCAACGCCTTCACCGTCACCATGCAGCGTGAGCTCAACGCCGCCTTCGACCTCGTCGACGCCGACGACGCCGTGCGGGCGGTGATCGTCACCGGGGCGGGGCGGGCCTTCTGTGCGGGGGCCGATCTCTCCGGCGGGCAGGACACCTTCGACGCCGAGTCCGATCTGGCCCGCGGCGCCGCGGCCCGGGCCGGGGCGGCGGCCGACGCCGGCGCCGGTGGGGCCGAGAAGCCGGCCTACCCGCGCGACTTCGGGGGCCGGCTCGCGCTGCGGATCTTCGAGTGCACCAAGCCCGTGATCGCCGCCATCAACGGGCCGGCGGTGGGGATCGGCGCCACGATGACGCTCCCGATGGACGTGCGCCTCGCCTCCGAGAGCGCCAAGTTCGGCTTCGTGTTCGCGGCCCGTGGGATCGTGCCGGAGGCGGCGTCGAGCTGGTTCCTCCCCCGGGTGGTGGGAATCAGCCAGGCGCTCGAGTGGTGCTACTCGGCCCGCGTCTTCCCGGCCGCCGAAGCGCTCGCCGGCGGTCTGGTCCGGCGCCTCCTCCCCGACGACGAGCTCCTCCCGGCGGCGCGGGCGATGGCCGAGGAGATCGCGGCCAACGCCGCCCCGGTGTCGGTAGCCCTCATCCGCCAGATGATGTGGCGCATGCTCGGTGCCTCCCACCCGATGGAGGCGCACCGCATCGACAGCCGCGGCGTGTACTCCACCGGCCGGTCGCCCGACGCCCGCGAGGGCGTGCTGGCCTTCATGGAGAAGCGGCCGGCGGCCTGGACCATGCGACCGTCGGTCGACATGCCCGAGTGGTACCCGTGGTGGACCGACCCGACCTACTCCTGACCGCTCAGGTGCGGGCCACCTCGACCACCTTGATGCCGGTGATCCGCCCGGTGGCCACGTCGTAGACGAACCCGCCCACGGGCACGCCCTCGGGGAGGTACGGGCAGGCGGCGATGCGGTCGAGGTCCTCGAGGAGGGCCGATTCGGGGTCGGCGTAGAGGTGGAAGTCGATGCCGGCGGGATCGGTGCCGGAGACGTCCTGCACGCTGTCGCGCACGTCCTCGAAGGTGGTGTTGACGCCACAGTAGGTGTGGTGCACCACGGCGATGCGCCGCACGCCGAGCTTGTTGGTGGACAGGATCAGCGACCGGAGGGCGTCGTCGGTGGCGCGGGCGCCGGCGTTGCGCACCACGTGGGCGGCCCCGGGATCGAGCCCGAACACCGATCCGGTGTCGATGCGGCAGTCCATGCAGGTCAGCACGGCCAGGCCCTGGGTGGGGGAGGGCTGGAGATCGGCGGCGTCGAAGGTGGCGGCGTACCGGGTGTTGGAGGTGACGAGGTCGGCGAAGCGGTGCATCTGGTCAAGAGACCTACCATGCCGCCGTGCCCTGGGTCGAACTGTTGCCGTCCGACGCGGTCGGGCCCGGCGAGGTCCGCCGGGTCGAGACGTCCGCGACGGACGCCGTGGGGCTCGATCTCGTGGTGTGGCGCACCGGGGACGGACGGCCGGTCGTGTGCGACGCCCGGTGCCCCCACACCTGGACCCACCTGGGCTTCGAGGGCGTCGTCGACCGCGACGAGCTGGTCTGCACCGCCCACTTCTGGCGCTTCGATGCCCAGGGCGTCGGGTCCAAGGTCAACGTGCTCGGTCGGCGCGACCCCAAGGGCGACATCCGCACGTACCCGGTGCGGGAGGAGGCGGGCACGGTGGTCGTGGACCTGCCGGCCCCCACCGCCGTCGATCCCTGAGAGGATCCACCGATCGGGGCCCGCGGCGTGGCACCGTCTACCGACGTGAGCCGTCCCTCCCTCCGGCCGGTCTCGTGACCGCGCCCCTCCCGCCGACTCCCGGCCTCCACCAGCCGCTCGACGAGCGCGACCGGATGCCTCGCTGGGTGCCGCGCGCCATCCTCCTCACCGCCGTCGCCGTGCTCGGCATCGGGGTGGTCACGTGGCTCTTCGAGCGGGTCTCGAGCCTCTTCGTGATGGTGCTGGTGTCGCTCTTCCTGTCCTTCGCCCTCGAGCCCGCGGTCAACCGTCTGCACGACCGGGGCATGAAGCGGGGCCTGGCCACCGCGCTGGTCTTCCTCGGGCTCACCGTGTTCCTGGTGGTGTTCGGGGTCGTCGTCGGCAAGCTCACCGTCGACCAGGTGACCTCCATGATCGACAAGGCGCCGGAGTACCTCGAGGACCTCCAGGGCTACGCCAAGCGCGACCTGCACTGGGACATCTCGGTCGAGCAGCTGCAGGACCAGCTCACCAACGAGAACGGCCCGGTGCGCCAGTTCGCCACCGGGCTCGCCAGCAACGCCTTCTCCGTCGGTGTCAACGCCCTCGGTGGCCTGTTCCAGGGCTTCACCGTGCTGATGTTCACCTTCTACCTCGTGGCCGAAGGCCCCAAGGCCCGCCGGGCCGTGTGCTCGCGTCTGTCGCCGGCCCGCCAGCAGCGCGTGCTCACCACGTGGGAGATCGCCATCGACAAGACCGGCGGCTACCTCGCCTCCCGGGCGGTGCTGGGCGTCATCTCGGCCAGCTGCGCCTCGGTGGTGTTCAGCCTCCTGGGGGTCGACTCCCCGGTGGCCATCGCCCTGCTCTTCGCCGTGGTGGCCCAGATCATCCCCGTGATCGGCACCTACATCGGTGGTGCGCTGGCCGTGCTCGTCGCCCTCACCGCCCGGCCGTCGCTGGCCGTCTACGTGATCATCTACATCCTCGTGTACCAGCAGATCGAGAGCTACCTCGTCGCTCCCCGCGTCACCAGCCGCACCATGTCGCTCCACCCGGCGATCGCCCTCGGCTCGGTGATCGCCGGCGCCGCCGTGCTCGGCGTGATCGGCACCATCCTCGCCCTGCCCGCCGCGGCTGTGGTCCAGGCCCTGATCTCGACCTACACCCAGACCTACGAGGTCATCGACTCGGACATGACCAAGGAGGAGCGGCTGCCCGATCCGACCGGCGCCAATCACCCGACGAGGCGGCGCACGGATCGGGTGGTTGACAGCGGAACCGGAGATCCGGCGCCCTAGAATCGGGGCGGCCGATCGCCGGCCCGCACCCCCGGAGGGACCAGATGTCAGGCAGCCCTGTACTCAAGGAGCAGACCTTCCAGCGGGAGATCTCCGCGGCGCGCCAGCACTGGGGCGCGGCGCCGCCCGGTGCGTTCGGCGGGGCACCCCGGGGGGCACAGGCCCCCTCGCTGCCCGGCCGCGCCACTGGCTACAGCACGATGACCATCGGCGGCACGGCCACGGCCACCGGGGTGCTCATCCTGCTCGTCTCGATCTCCGCCGCCGTCGGCTACAGCCAGGTCGTGCAGCCCGAGCTCGACCGGTTCGGCCGGGTGGTCGGCGGCCTCAACGTGCCGCCGTGGGTCATCATCGCCGGCCTGGTCGGGTTCGTGTTCGGCCTCGTGTCCAGCTTCGTCCCCAAGGCGGCCCGGTTCACCGCCCCGCTCTACGCCCTCGGCTACGGCCTGCTCGTCGGGGCCATCTCGGCCCTCTACAACGTCCAGACCCAGGGCGTGGTCCTGCAGGCGGTTA
Organism: Actinomycetes bacterium; assembly: GCA_029782025.1. GTDB lineage: Bacteria > Actinomycetota > Acidimicrobiia > Acidimicrobiales > Acidimicrobilacustridaceae > JAKOVR01. Next base: position 115,984 of record JAKOVR010000213.1, read on the forward strand.
TGGCCACCATGGCCGTCACCGCGGTGATGTGGTTCCTCTTCGTGAGCCGGATCATCAAGGTCACCCAGCGGCTGCGCACCATCGTCATGGCCGCCACCCTCGGGATCTTCCTGATGTACGCCGTGGCCGCCATCGCCAGCCTCTTCGGCGCCGACCTCTACTTCTTCCGCCACCCCACCGCGCTCGGGATCGGCGTGAGCGTCCTGATCGTCGGCGTGGCCGCGTTCAACCTGCTCCTCGACTTCGACTTCGTGGAGAAGGCCGTGGCCATGGGCTCCCCCAAGTACATGGAGTGGTACGCCGGGTTCGGCATCACGGTCACCCTCGTGTGGCTGTACCTCGAGCTCCTCCGCCTGCTCAGCATGCTCAACCGCCGGTGACGGCGAGCCAGCGCGTGCTGGCCCTCGCCGATCGGGTCGACGATCGTCTGGCGGCGCGGCGGGGCGACCCCCCGGGGTGGGACCGGGCCACCGGGCCGGGGCCCGTGGCCTCGGCGTGGGCGGTGCTGAAGGCCGCTGCCCTGCTGGCGGCCACGCCGGCGTTGGTCCCGCTCGTGGGCACAGTGGCCGCCCGCAACACCGCCCGCACCCGCCGGCTGTCGGCCGGTTACGCCGCCATCGTCGACGACGTGCTGGCCGGCCGCCCGGCGCCGCCCGGATGGGACCGGGTCGTGCGCCTCCCGGCCAGCGGCCGCTACTTCATCGCCTCCGACCTGCACCGCTACGTGCGGGGCTCGTTCGACTGGCCCGGCGGGCAGGACACCAAGGCTCTCTACCTCGCCGCCCTCGGCCACTACGCCGACACCGGGCACACCCTGGTGGAGGCCGGCGACGTCGAGGACTTCTGGCTCGTCGGCGGCTCCACCTACGCCGCCGCCTACGACGCCCTGCGCACCCTCGCCTTCGCCCGGGGTCGGCGCGGTCGGGCACTGCTGGCCGAGGTGCACGCCGAGCACCTGCGCCGGGTCGTGGCCAACAACGGGGCGATCTACGACCTGATCCAGGACCGCTACCACGCCGAGGGGCGGTACGTCCGGCTGATCGGCAACCACGACGACGCCTTCGCCGACCCGGAGGTGGCCGCCGCCCTCCGGGCCGTGCACCCGGGGCTCGAGGTAGCCGACTTCGTCGCCTTCGACGGTCCCGACGGCGGGGTGGGCGTGCTCACCCACGGCCACCACACCGACAGCTGGAACGGGCCGGGCTGGAGCGGCCTCGGCCGGTTCGGCACCTCCGTAGCCTCCACCATCGCCGATCTGCCCGTGGTCGGCACCGAGCTCGGCGTGCCCGCCCCCGGCGCCACCGACACCTTCCTCGGGGGCCGGCACGAGAGCGTGCTCACGCCGGTGAACCGGTGGTTCGGGGCCAACCGGGAGCTCTACAGCGTGGACGAGGTGCTGCTGTTCGACGCCTTCCGCCGCCAGTGGGGGAGCGGCACCGCCGGGGGCGACCTCGACGGCGGGCCGTTCCTGCTGCTCGGGCACACCCACCTGCCGCTGTCGTGGCCGGTGGCGCCGGGCTCGACCGACGGGTGGCGCAACTATCTCAACCTCGGCAGCGGCATCCACGACGGGCTGGTCACCGGGGTGGAGTGGGACGGCACCGACGACCCCGCCCGGCCCGTCGTCCGGCTCGTCGCCTGGCACTGGGCCGACCGGGCCGGGGATGATGGCACGACCCCCGCCGCGGCGGTGGTGGCCTCCCACGGCGGGCGCGACGTCGCCCGGCGGGTCACCTCCCGCACACCGCCGGCCCGCACCCTCGACCTCGAGCCCCGATGACCATGCCCGACCCGTCCTCATCCCCCGCCTGGCCCGCCGGCGCTATGTTCGACCTCGACGGCACGCTGATCGACCGTGAGCCGCTGATGATGGAGGCCATCGGCCACGTCTTCACGGCCGAGGGGGTGGCGCTCACGCCCGAGGAGTCCAGCTACTCGGTGGGCCGGGCCTGGCAGGACGTCTACACCGGGCTGGCCGTCGCCGACCGGCTGGGCTGGGAGTTCGGCCAGTTCCTCGACCGCGTCTTCGCCGACGCCGAGCAGATGATCCGCGACGGCGCGGTGCCCCGCATCCTGCCCGGCGGCCGCGAGCTCGTGGTCGAGCTGAAGGCCCACGGCGTCCCGGTCGCCCTCGTCACCGGGTCGCGCCACAGCGAGGTGCGCCCGGCCCTGCGCCAGCTCGACCTCGTCGGCGTGTTCGACCAGGTGGTGGCGGCCGACGACTACGAGCGGGGCAAGCCCGCCCCCGACGCCTACCTGCTGGGGGCCGAGCGCCTGGCCGTCGCCGTGGCGGGCTGCGTCGCCTTCGAGGACAGCGCCGCCGGGGTGGCTTCGGCCCTGGCCGCCGGCTGTCGGGTCGTCGCCTCGGAGGCGGCCAACCTGCCCGAGGGCCACCCGGCCCGCCAGGACCTCTCCGCCGCTTCGTGGGTGGTGCCCTCCCTGGCCGACGTGCGGGTCGCCACCCTCGTCGACCGCTTCGCCTGACCCGCCCCATCGGGACACCGAGGGGCGTTGGGCGTGGAGTCGGTCAGCGGGGTGGGGCGGTGAGGTGCACGACGTACCACTCGCCGCGCCAGGAGATCATCGACTGGACGACGAAGGACTGGGTCTTGCCGTTGACCCGGTAGCGCACCTTGCTGCCGAGCACCCGCCAGTAGGCGCCCTTGTTGTACTCGACCCCCGGCTTGATCCAGGCCGCGTTGGCCGAGGGCACATCCATCCCGAGCAGCTCGGCGGAGGCGGCGTTGGCGCCGAGCACCTTGTGCAGGTCGTGGACCTCCCGCTTGTAGATGGCCACGAGCCGGTTGTTCCAGTCGCCGACCGGGTCGCTGATGCCCTTCACCTGCTTGTAGGCGCTGAGGGGGAAGAAGAAGGCCATCGCCTTGTCGGCGTCGTCGGTGACGATCCCCTGCCACAGCGCATCGAGGCGGGCCTGGAACTCGCGGCTGTCGACGACGGGCTTGGTCTCGGTCTGGGGCAACGAGCCCGGGTCGACGGTCGTGGCCGGGGCCGCGGTGGCCATCGGCGTCGACGGTGGGGCGCCGCCGTCGACGGTCGCACCGGTCGCTGCACCGCCGGACCCCGCACCGGCCCCGGTCGACGAGCTCCCCCCGGCGGCACCGGCACCGGCACCAGCGCCGGGGCCGGCTTCGTCGGCGCCCTTCAGTCCGCACGACGCGGCGAGGAGCAGGGGAGCGAGCAGGAGGACGGCGGGACGGGCGCCGCAGCGGCGGATCATGGCCGGGACGCTACCCGTTAGCGTTGGGGCCGATGGTGCACGGAGCGGGCCCCGGGGGGATGGCGGTCGCACGGCCCGGCGGGGCGATCGGGCGGTGGACGACCGGCCCCGACGGCGAGGACGCCTTCGCCCTCGACCCGCCCGCCGGCACCGGACCCGACGGGTCGCCCGAGCGGATGTGGCACCAGCTCGGCAACGCCGCCATCACGGCCACCGCCCACGCCGGCGGGTGGCTCGAGCTGTGGTCCACGGCGCGGGGCATGGTGCGCCTCACCGGTGCTCCCGGCGGGTGGGGGCCGGTCGGCGCCGGCCGCCGGTCGATCCGGGCCACGTGGGGCGCGGGTGAAGCCATCTGGGACGCGACGTTCGCCCCGCCCGGGGCCCCGACGGGAGACGGCTCCGTCGCCGTCACCCGCCGGGTGCGCACGCCCCGGGCCGACCGGCCCTGGCTGCTGGTCGAGGTCGAGGTCCGGGCCCACGGCACCGGGCTGCCGGCGTGGTGGGAGGAGCACCTGGTGCCCGACGTCGACCACCTCCTGCTCGGTGCGCTCATGAGTCCGGCGGTCCCCCCGCCGCCCGGCTACCGGTGGCGCGACCGGCTGGTGTGGCGCGGGCTCTACGGCCTGTCGGGCTCGGTGCGGGCGGCCACCCTGCTGGCCCGGCGGGCGGTGAGCCGATCGCTGCTGCGCCCGCCCACCTTCCGTCGCCCGTGGCGGGCGGTCGTGTCCTGCCCCCGGTTCCCGGTGGACCCGTCCCACGACGCCGAGGCGGCACCGGTGGACCGGTCGCTCCCCGCCGTCGCCGTCGTCGCCCTCGATCCCGGCCGGGAGGTGGCGGGCGACGGGGGCCGGCTGTGGGTGCGGTGCTCGGCGGCCGAGCGGGCGGCTGGTCGCGCCGTGCTGCGCTTCGCCGTCGTGCTGGCCGAGGCCGAGGCCGACGTGCCGGCGCTGGCGACCGAAGCGGCGGCGGCGGGCCCGGCCGACCTCGACTGGTCGTCGTTGCTGGCCCTCCACCTCCCCGACGCGCCGTGGCTGGAGCGCGAGACCCGCTGGCACGCCGCCTACCTCCTCGGGGCCCGCCAGCACGACGCCCACTTCGGCCGGGCCTACGTGAGCCAGGGCTCGGCCTACGCCTTCGCCCACGGTCTCCACGGTGCGCCCCGCGACTACGCCATCTTCTCGGTCCCCCTCGCCCACATCGATCCGGCGGCGGCCCGGGCGATGGTCGAGGTGATCCTGGGGCTCTCCCGGCCGAGCGGGGCCCTGTACTACGCCCACTTCGGACGCGGGCAGGTCAGCTCCGGCGGCATCCACGCCGCCCCGACCGACCTGCCGCTCTTCCTCCTGTGGGCCGCGGCCGAGTACGTGGCCGCCACCGGCGACGTCGGACTGCTCGACGCGCCCGTCCCGGGCGGCGGGCCCCAGGGCGGGTCCGTGGCCGAGCGTCTGGTCGCCACCTGGCGCTACCTGCGTGACCGCGTCGGCCTCGGGCCCCACGGCCTGCTGCGGGTCGGCTCGGGCGATTGGAACGATCCCATCTCGGCCATGGTGCCGGACCGGGCCGCCTTCCACGACCGGGGCGAGTCGATGTTCAACACGGCGATGGCCTGTGCCGTGCTGCCGATGGCCGCCGACCTCCTCGCCGGTCACGCCCCCGACGATGCGGCCGGGATGCGGGCCGTCGCCTCGGACCTGCGCCGTGCCGCCGAGGACACGGCCTGGACCGGGCGCTGGTTCCTGCGCGGGTTCGACGGCCGGGGCGGCCCGGTGGGGGAGGAGCACCTGTTCCTCGACGCCAACGCCTGGGCACTCATCGCCGACCTGGGCTCGGCCGCCGACGGCCGGACGCTGGCAGCCGAGATCGGCACCCGCTGCGACGACCCGTCGCCCATCGGCGCCACGATCCTGGACCGCCCCCACCCCGTGCGCTTCGGGATGCTGGCGCCCGGGTGGGACTGCAACGGCGGGGTCTGGGCCGCGGTCAACGCCTTCCTGGCCTGGGGCTATGCCCGGCACGATCCCGAGCGGGCGTGGCGCTCGCTGGCCCAGCAGTCGCTGGCCGCCCACGCCACCGCCTACCCGGACCGGTGGCTCGGGGTGTGGAGCGGGCCCGACGCCTACAACGCCCACTTCGGGTCCGAGCCCGGCGGCACCTTCGTGCAGCCGGCGACGCCGATGGCGGAGTTCCCGATCATGAACGCCAACGCCCACGCCGGCCCGTTGCTGGCCCTGCTGAAGGTGCTCGGGATCGGGCTCGGTACGGCCGGCCCGATGGGCTCGACGATCCCGGCCCCGTGGGAGCTCCGCACCGCCCTCGGCGCATTCGGTGGCGACGCGGCGATGCCGGACTGACCGCCCTCGCGGATACCGTGCAGCCCATGGACGCCCGACCCGACGCCCACCCCGACCATGCCCGACCCCCGCAGGCCCACGGCGCCGGCGCCGACGACGCCATCGAGGAGGTGGCCGAGGAGGTGGCCGAGGAGGCGGCGGCCGGGGTGTCGCACCTGGTCGAACACGCCGTCGAGGCCGAGCTGGCCAGCGGTCGCCGCGAGGCCACCCCGGAGGCGGTCAAGCGGAGCCTGCTCGCCCGCCTCGCCATCATCATCGGGGGCACGGTGTGCGTGATCACCGGCCTGATCCTGCTGGTCATCCCCGGCCCCGGCATGGTCGTGCTGGCCATCGGCCTGGGCCTGCTCGCCACCGAGGTGCCCTTTGCCGCCCGGCTCCTCGAACGGGTGAAGAAGCGCTTGCCTCAGGACGCCGACGGGAAGCTCCCCCGGTCGGCCATCGTCACGATGGTGGTGATGACCGTGCTCGCCACGTCGGCCAGCATCGCCTGGATGTTCGTGCGGTAGCGCCCGGCCCGGCCCGGCCCGGACCGGACCGGACCGGACCTACATGTGGTGGATCGTCCAGGTGATGACCACGGTGGTCGTCCCGCCGGGGCCCCTGGCGCTCACCGTGGTCTGCTGCGGCGTGCCCGCCGTGCAGCTGAGGCTCACCGGGTAGGTGCCGTTCAGGGGGAGGTTGCCCTTGAGGGGCGCGGCGAAGGCGTCGGCCACGCTCCCAGCGGCGAGGGCCACCGCGGTGGCATCGGCGGTGGACCAGGTGGCCGACGCCATGACGCTCGACTGGGTGCCCATGCAGTGCACCTGGGTGTCGCCCATCGGACCGCTGGCGCTGAGGGTGGGCTTCGGGGCGGCGGTCGTGGTGGGGGCCGCCGTCGTCGTGGTGGCACGGGTGGTGGAGGTGGTGGCCGGTCGCGTGGTGACGGTCGTCGACACCCCCGGCGCCGTCGTGGCCGTGGACGACGAGGCCGGGGCGGCCGCGGTGGTGGTGCTGGCGGGCCCGGCCGTCCCGTCGGTGGCGGGTTCGCTCCCCGGCACGCCGGTGCCGTCCGGGGCGGCGCTCGTCCCCGGCGCCGTGGCCGGCGTGGTGGCCCGAGGGTCGGTGCCGGCTGGGCCCGCGGTCGATGCCGTGGCCGGTCCGGCGGCCACCGCGCCGCTCCCGCCCGAGCACCCGGCCGCCCCGATCAGCGCCGCGCCCGTCGCCGCCGCGGCGAGGACCGACGCGGTGGTCACCGACCGGCGACCCGTCGGCCGCGGGCGCGTCCCCGGGCGCGGGCGGGGGTCTGACATCAGCCCGTGAAGCCCGGCGTCACGACCGGCACGGGTCGGGTGGTCGTGGTGGTGCTCGACGGAGGCGTGCCCTGATCACCGAGCCAGAGGTACATGACGCTCATGCCCATCACGGCCTCGTGGGGCGCGGAGTTGTCGTAGGTGGAGGTGACCTTCAACAGCTCGCCCTTGGTGACGGTGTCGTGGGTGGGGCAGGGGGTGATCTTGTCGATGAGCCCCTGCACGTAGATGGCGGCGTTCTCGCAGATCGGGGTGCCGTCCTCGTGCTCGGTGGCGATGCTGATCCCGCCGTCGTGCATGTGTCCGCCGATGCCCACGATGTAGCCGTTGTCGGGCATGGCCCACGTCTTGGACCGGACCTCGACCCCGCCGGGGCCGCCGTTTCCGGGCACGTCCCAGGTGTCGCCGGCTGGGCAGTGGCGGGCGTCGGCCCAGTAGGGCGTGAGGAAGCGGGTGTTGTCCGCCGTGGCCCCGTACTGCACGCCCATCGTGTACTTGACGTACACAGTGTGGGGCTGGTCGGTCATGTTCATGAGGTGCCAGACGGCGCCCCACAGGTCGTCGGCCTTCACCTCGAGGGCGTAGGGGTCGCTGAAGGCGATCGGCGTACGCTCGACGCCGGTGCCGATGAGGGGCTGGACGTCCACGCCCTGCACCTGCCGGTCGGGGCAGGCGGTGTCCTTCTTGCCCACGGCGCCGATCACGAAGTGGTGCATGTGGACGTCGTGGTGGCCGAAGGGGTTGCCGTTCTCGTCGACCAGATCGAAGGTGACGTACTTGAGGCCGTAGGCGCCGTCGGGTCGGGGGACGACGCCGGCGCTGTCGTCCTGCCAGTGGGCGCCGCCGTAGGCGTCGAGCTGGAACGGGCCGAACTTCTCCACGATCTCGGTGGTGGGCCCGCCCCCGGGCGGCGCGTTGTAGACGGGCGTGACCGCGGCCGCGGCCGGCCGGGGCGCGCCGGTGTCGGCCGTGACCCCTATGGCCCCGACGAGCAGGGCGGCGAGGATGGCTCGGATCGGACGAGCGGGTGATGCCATTGGCTGCCTCGGTTCGGGTCCCCCGGGCCGCGCCACCATGGGCGGGGCCGGCCTTCAGCTGAACTGAAGATACTCGGGCGGGCTGGCGGTGTCAGACCCGATCTGACGCCACACGGGTGACCGCCTTCCCGACAGGAGCACGCCGTGACCACGCTGACCGCCGACCCCCACGAACGCCTCGAAGACGGTGCTTCCGCCGCCACGCCCGAGGGCGACAACCTGCTCCTCGACTACGCCCGGGCCGAGGCCGATGCCTTCGGCGCCCTGGCCACGGCGGTGAACGGCCGGGTCGAGCACGACGACGACCTGGGCGTGGCCCTCCACGACACCGGCGTGGCGTCGCCCTTCGGCAACACCGCCCTCTGCACCGCCCCGGTCCCGGCGGACCGCACCGCCGAGCTGGCCGCCCGGCTCCAGACCTTCTTCGGCGGCGGGGCGGGCGGGCCGTACCTGGTCTTCTGCCCCTGGCCGACCGGTGACCTCGCCCCCTTCGGGTTCCACCGGGTGGGCCACCCGCCGCTCATGCTGCGCCCCGCCGGCGGCACCGCGCCGGTGGTGCCGGGGCTGCGCATCGTGGCGGTGGACGACACCGCCGGGCTTGTCGATTTCGAGCACACCCTGATCGAGGCCTACCCGGCGCCGGAGATGGCCGGTGCCCCGGTCGGCACGATGCACGGGCCGGGGTTGCTCGACACCCGCTGGCGGTTCTTCGTCGGCTACGAGGGCGACCGCCCGGTGGCCACGGCCGCCGCCTGGGTGGCGCCGACGCTCACGATCGTCGAGCAGGTCGCCACCCGCGACGAGTGCCGTGGCAAGGGCTACGGCGCCGCCCTCACGGCCGCCGCCACCTTCGCCGAGCCGGCCAACCCGGCGATGCTCATCGCCTCCGACCCAGGCCGGCCCGTGTACGACCGGCTCGGTTACCTGCCGCTGCTCCGCTACTCGCTGTGGCTCGGCCTGCGCTGAGCGGGCCGGCCGTTGATCTTGGCCACCGCGACCTCGTCGTCCGCCCCGACCTCGTCCACCGTCTTCCACCCCAACCGTCACCCACCTGGAGAATCCCATGCACCTCGGTACCTACACCTTCACCGGCGATCCCGGCGAGCTGCTCGCCGCCTACGACCGCCTCATGGCCCAGTTCCCGTCCAGCGCCCTGTTGTGGCACCTGTGCGTCGCCACCGACACGGGCATGGTCATCTACGACACGTGCCCGTCGTCGGAGGACTTCCGCGCCTTCTCGACCGACCCGACGGTGCGGGCCTCGATGCGGGCCTCCGGTCTCCCCGAGCCGCAGGTCCAGTCCCTCGGCGACGTGCACAACGCCGTCGCCAACGCCGCCCTCGCCGGCCACTGAGCCGCGCCCGCTCGGACCTCGTCACCGCCGAGGCGACGTGGTCCGCCGCGCTCGACCAGGAGGTGCGTCGATCGCGGATTCTTCGACCTCACGCAGCGCCGCCGCGGTCATGATGCGAGTCGGGCCGGCCCGCGGAACACCTGGTCGGTATGCCACGAGACGTGCGCCAGTGCTGGAGGTGGCTCGCCTCGTTGGGGCTCACGGAGCTCGTGCCCGACGAGGTCGAGCACGAGTTGCTCGGCGGCGGGCGTGCGAGCGACGAACCGCTTGGAGACATTCACTCGGAGGTCGGCACTGATCCCCAGGACGCCGCAGTCGAAGAGGACGTGATGGAGGCTGCACACGCACAGCCCGTTGTCGACGGAGTCAGGTCCATCGGCAGACCACCACCGGATGTGTGCGGCTTCGAGACCGACCGCGGTGCGGTCCAACCAGCCGTCGTATCCGCAGACGGCGCAGCGGTATTCGTAGGCCGTCAGGATCCGTGTTCGGAAGGTGGGGTCCCGTCGGCGGCGAGCGCCCTCTTCGACTCGGGCTCGCACGAGTGATAGCTCGGCGGCATCGAGGTCGAGACCAACTGCGATGGCGATGTCGTCGTGCAGCGAAACAGGCCAGTTCTCCTCGAGCAGATACCGGGCGATCAGGACTGCGAGCGCGCTGTCTTCTTCGAGCGCGGCGACGAAGTCATCGGTGAGCTGACCGACCGCGCCGGCGTCGAGCAGTTGCCTGCCGCTCGCGTTGAGGTCAGGAAGGTCGCCGCGATGTGTCGTGATGGTCCAGAGGTGGTCATCGTTGGCGAGTCGTCGGAAGGCGTGGTTGGGCTGGCTCGGATTGGGTGGTCCGTACGAGTCGAGCAGCTCGGCCAGCGGGGACGCCGCTTCAGCCCACGGGATGGAGCGGTGCCCGGCGGCGAGCTGCCCGAGCGCGTAGAGCAGAAGCAGCGGCTTGTGGGGCGACCGTTCGCCGGACTGCCGTTGGTGCTGCCGGATCGATGCCACCCGTCGGAGCCACAGATCACGGTCCGCTGGGCTTGCCACGGTCAAACCATGGCACAGCGGCATGCTCGCCCGCCCAGGCCCGCCGAAGATCAGGATGTGGAGATGCGTACGGCGTCCACCGACGGCCGTTCCGCCACCCGGAGGCATACCACGTCCGCAACCCCTACCGATGTACCCAGGGCTGACGTCGTCATCGCTGGATCTCGTCACCGAGATCGTCGGGCGGTGTCAGACCTGGTCCGCCGCCTCCCGACGGGAGGCGGCGTGTCCGCCGCTGCCACCGGCCGGTCGGCGTCGGTGCCGGTCCCGGTTGACCGCGGCCTCGAACGCCGGATGCACGTTCTGCAGGATGACCGACTCGCCGTCGCGCGAGAGGGTGAGTCGCGTCGTGCCGCGGGGCAGGAGGGACTGCAGGTCCCCCACGAACGCCGTGACCACGCCCAGCACCAGCGCCGTCACCGCGACGATGGCCCACCCGGCGGCGGCACACGCGAGGACCACCACCGGCGTGCCCACCAGCGCGCCGATGGACACCCGTCGCGCCCGGCGCCGGAGCGCCGCGGTGGCCGCCATGGCCTCGTCGCTGAGAGGGATCCAGCCCGACACCTGCCGTTCGTTGTCGATGGCCACCTCGTCGGCGAGGAACCAGGTGACCGAGGGGTTGCCAAACGGGATCAGCAAGTACGGCCAAAGGGGACGGTAGGAGGCGGTCACCCGTCGGAGCGGGGCCTGCGGCCGACCGGTCCCGACGCAGCAGTGGGGGAGCGTCCCGGAGCGGAACTCATCGATCGAGACGTGCATGCGTCGACCGTCCCCTCCTCACGAATCGCGACCGCGGTGCGAGCGCTCCCACCCGTCCCAGGGTACCGGGTGCACGCCCGGCCGTTCGGCGCGACACTGGGGGTGTGACGGGTCGGGAGTCGTCCACGGGACCGATCGATGCCCAGCAGATGCGCTCGGCCGTGCTGTTCGTGGCCTGGGGCTACGCGCTCCCGTTCCTCGGCATCGTTCTCCGGTGGCCCCCAGCTTCCCTGATCGGCCTCCTCGGTCCGCTGGTCGTGCTCCTCGGCCTCACCTGCTTCAAAGGCGAGGGCGCACCCAGGGGCTTCATCGACCGCTTGTGGCTGAGCGGGACGGCCACCGCCGTCGGTTGGGTCGGGTCCATCCTCGCCGTCTTCCGCCGGCCGGCGCTGGTGGCGCAGATCCTCAGCATGTTGGGATCGGCCGTCGGTCTCGTGCTGGTGGTGAGCGCGGTCACCCGCCTCTTCGTGGGGCTGGCGGCGGCCGAACCGCTTCGGGCGTGGCGCCGCCTCACCTGGGCCGCGCTCGTCGTTGCCGGCGTGTCGGTCATCGGCGCGTTCGTCGTGGCGCTGCTGATCCCGGTGCTGCCGGGTGCGAGCACCAGTCCGCTCGTCGACCCGCGTGTGGTGCCGCCCGACGGGTCGTTCACCGTGTCCGGCGACCACATGGTCACCGGGACGGCGTTGGTCGTGGCACTGGTCTTCGCCGCGGCCCAGACTGCTGCCAGTCTCGCGATGGTCGTGCTCGCGGTACCGGCACTCGGGGCGCTCAAGCGGTGGGCCAAGACGGAGGGTCCAGAGGACGACGATCCATGGACGAGTCGGTTGGCGATACCCACCGAGTCACGGGTCACCAAGCCGTGACCTCGACGGCGGCCCCGTCGCTACCGAAGGATTCTGTTGACCGAAATCCGTCCTATACACAGGATTCGGTCACCAGATTCGGGCAATGAGAGTGGAGCTGGGGGGAATCGAACCCCCGTCCGCTGAGCGGGAACCGCCCGTGCTACGACCATTCCCGTGGTGTCGGCTCAGTGGCTGCCGGCCTGCCGGGTCAGGTGGGCCACGAGGGCCCGGCCACCGGATCTTTCTCCGGTGTCAGCGGTCTTCCCCGCCTCCAGTGGTCTTTCCCACCGTCATCCCCCGCTTCTGTTGCCGGGCTGCGGGTGAACGGCCCCGTGCGCCATTGCTGGTCACGATGTCTCTTGGTCACCTGATCAGATCAGGCGGCAAGAGCGAACTCGCCATCGGCGGTTCTTTTGTTGCCCCCGTTTAAGGAGTCTGAGGCAACTCCGGTCGCACGCAACGGCCGCCAGTCCCAACGTCGAAACCGATCAGCCCCTGGTAGGTATGTCGCCGGCAGTGTACCGGGCCGCAGCCGCGGCGAGCGCCTCGAGATCCTTGCCGGTCGCCCGTTCGATGATCAACGGCGCCAGGCGGGTCGCCGGCCAGAGGAGGCGAGCCGGCCCCCGCAGCACCGGGATGGAGAACCGGAAGGTGAGGTCGGTCGTCCCGTCGGGAGCGGGGGCGAGCAGGTAGTCGACCCGGGGGCGGACCGGTCCCGACGCCCGCTGGATGGCCAGATGGCGGTCGGGCTCGTACACCACGACCTCGGCCTCGGTCTCGACGGTCCGGCGCCCCATGGTGCGCACCTCGACATGGCGGGACCCGACGGCGTGGTGGGTGGCCGACAGGAGTCGCATGGCCTGCACGCCCCGTCGCCACTCGGCGTCGTGGAGCTCAGCGAGGTAGCGGAACACCGTCCCGGTCGGCGCCTCGATGTGAACGTGTGCCCGATCGCCCATCGCATTCCTCCGGTCCCTGGTAGCGGCCCGTCGGCGCTGACCTCAGGGCCTGTTCGCTTCGGCGCCGGGTCCGGATCACCCGTCCGTCTACTTCGATGTGGTGGTGGCCCGGGCGGTGGTGGTGGTCGGCTTGGCCGTGGTGGTCGTCGGCTTGGCCGTGGTCGTGGTCGGCTTGGCCGTGGTGGTGCTCGAACGCAGCGTGGTGGTGCTCGGAAGCCCGCCACCGGACGTTCCCGGCTTGGTGGTGACCGAGGTGCCGGTGCCGCCCGGTGTGGTGCCCCCGGCGGTGCCGCTCGTGTCGAGGCCGGTGGCGCGCGGCTTGGCCCACGACACGGTGGAGCCGGCTCCGGAGGCGGGGTCGTCGCCCTTGCTGCAGGCCGCCACCGCCGTCACGCCTGCGCCGACGAGCAGCGCGGCGACGGCGCCCCTGGCCCGGCGCCGAGCGGTCGGTGCCGCGCTCATTCGGACCGCCGGCCCCGGGCCATGGCCCGCGCCGCCTCCCGGTTGGCGTCGCGCTCGGCGATCACCTGCCGCTTGTCGTAGTGCTTGCGTCCCCGCCCCAAGCCGACCTCGAGCTTGCAGCGGCCGTCCTTGAAGTACAGCGAGAGGGGCACCACGGTGAGCCGGTCCTGGTCGACCCGGGCCTTCCAGCGCTCGAGCTCGTCGTGGTGGGCAAGGAGCTTGCGGGGCCGCTCGGCCGGCGGGGCGTCGTGGCTGGCGTGGGAGTAGGGCGAGATGTGCAGCCCGATCACGAACAGCTCGCGGCCGTCGAAGCGGGCGTAGCTGTCCTTGAGCTGGGCCTTGGCGTCGCGGAGCGACTTGACCTCGCTGCCCCGCAGCACGATGCCGCACTCGAGGACGTCGAGGATCTCGTAGTCGCGCCGCGCCTGGCGGTTGGTGGCGACGACCTTGACGCCGTCCTTCTTGGGCATAGGGTCAGTCAGGCTACCGGGCCGGCCCGGGCCTCCGGTAGCCTCGCCGCCGTGCTGCGCCTTCCCCGCACCGCTTACGAGGAGATGGTCGGCCTCGCCTACGCCGAACTGCCCATGGAGGCGTGTGGTCTGATCGGCGGCGACGCCGCCACGGCCACCGTGGCCCGCTTCTACCCGTGCGGCAACGATGCCGCCTCTTCCAAGCTCTACACGATCAACCCCAAGGACCACCTCCGGGCCGACCGCGACGCCGAGGACCACGGCGGCGAGATCATCGGCGTGGTCCACAGCCACACCCACACCGAGAGCTGGCCGTCGCCCACCGACGTGGCCCAGGCCCCCGACCCGGCCTGGCACTACGTGATCGTGTCGCTCAAGCGCACCGAGCCGGTGGTGCGCAGCTTCCGCATCGTCGACGGCGAGATCGCCGAGGAACCGATCGACCTGTTGCCGTGACCTCCGTCTCCGGTGGTCCCATCCGACGGGCCGTCGGTAGAATCCCTACCTCTCGGGTCGACATTGACCTCTCCCGCCGGAGCTCACCATGACCATCCACGCCTCGGTGCTCGACATGATCGGCAACACGCCGATGGTCGACGTGAGCCGCCTGAGCCCCAATCCGGCCGTGCGCATCCTGGCCAAGATGGAGAGCCAGAACCCGGCCGGCTCGGTCAAGGACCGCATCGCCAAGAAGATGATCGAGGAGGCCGAGGCCGACGGCACGCTCCAGCCGGGCCAGACCATCATCGAACCGTCGTCGGGCAACACCGGGATCGCCATGGCGATGATCGCCCGCATCAAGGGCTACCCGATCAAGATCCTCATGCCCGACGCCGTGTCACGGGAGCGGCGCCAGATGCTCGAGGTGTTCGGCGCCGAGGTGATTCTCACCCCGGGCAAGGAGGGCTCCAACGGCGCCGTCCGCCGGGCCCAGGAGATGGCGGCCGAGCATCCCGAGTGGGCCTTCCTCTACCAGTACGCCAACGAGGCCAACCCGCGGGCCCACTACGAGGGCACCGGCCCCGAGATCTGGCGCGACGTCCCCGACATCACCCACTTCGTGGCCGGCCTGGGCACCAGCGGCACCCTGATGGGCGTGGGCACCTACCTCAAGGAGCAGAACGCGGCGATCAAGGTCTACGCCGTGGAGCCCCCCCTCGGTCTGCTCGTGGAAGGGCTGCGCAACCTCGACGAGGGCTACATCCCGCCGGTCTACGAGAAGTGGGGCGGCGGGTCGCTGCTTGACGGCAAGCGGGTCGTCTACCCGAAGGAGTCGATCGAATACACCCGGCGCTTGGTGGCCGAGTGCGGGATCTTCGCCGGCGTGTCCTCGGGGGCGGCGCTGGCCGGCGCGGTGAAGGTGGCGGCCAGGATCGACGAGGGCACGATCGTCTTCGTGGTGTGCGACGGTGGCTGGAAGTACCTGAGCACCGGCGTCTACACCGAGGACCTCGACGAGGCCGCCGACAACGCCGAGGGCCAGATCTTCTTCTGAGCCCGGCAAGGGTGGGCGGCCGGCTCGCCCGGCCCGGCCCGGCGGGCGGGGGAGGAGCCACTAGCCTGCCCGTCGATGCCCGACTACTCGCGCTCTGACATGGTCAACGCCGTCAAGGACAAGGGCCTCAAGTACGCCCTCGTGTCCGTGGTCAACGTGGTGGTGGGCCAGGGGCTCCTGCTGTTCTTCACCAAGGGCATCTCGATGACCCCCTGGCTGGCCAACGTGCTGTCGGTGTGCATCAGTGCCGTCCCCGCCTACCTGATGAGCCGGGCCTGGGTGTTCGGCAAGACGGGGAAGAACCACCTCACCAAGGAGGTGCTGCCCTTCTGGGGCATGGCCATGATCGGGCTGTGCTTCTCCACGTTGGCGGTGTGGGCCACCCAAAGCGTGAGCTTCCCGCTCATCGCCAACGTGGCCAGCCTCGGCTCGTTCGGCATCCTCTGGGTGATCCGCTTCTTCATCCTCGACGCCATCCTCTTCCGCCACGACATCGAAGAACCCGTCGTGCTCTGACCCCGTCCTTTGGGTGCGTAAGGGTGCGCTATGCGCGCCCTTACGCACCCAAGGGATCGGCGGTCAGGCGGTGGTCGTGGGGGAGGCCCTCGGGTCGAGCAGCTCGAGGGAGCCGAGGATGCGGTCGAGGTCGGCGGCGGCGGTGTCCGGCGCCATCGCCCACACCTCGATCAGGCGGGTGCCGAGGAAGATCGAGGTGACGTGCCAGGTGTCGGCCCCGACCTTGACCTGGAAGGTGATGGCCGGCTTGCCGTGCACGTCGGTCCGGGTCGAGAACGTGACCTTGCCCTGCACGTCTCTAGCGAAGTCGGCCGGGAGGCCGTTGAACCACTGCTCGATCGTCACCCCGCCGTAGCCCCGGGTGAAGTCGTCGGTGCGCAGGCCGTACTGCCCGAACAGGGTGCGGGTGGCGTACTCGGTGATCCTGGTGCCGTCCTCGGTGGTGCGGTTCGTGATCTCGGGATCACCGGGGAACGAGAAGCGCAGGGTGCCGTCGGGTGTGGCGACCGTGGTCCAGCTGGCGGCGATCGCGGCGCCGCCGCTCCTGGCCTTGGCGTTGCGCGACGCCGACAGCAGGGCGACGAAGAAGCCGATCGAGAGCACGGCGAAGACGGCCACGATGGCCACGACCAACATCTGGACGCTGCGGTTCGCCGGCCGCGGTGGTGGCCCGGCGCCGACGGGGACCGGGCCCGGCGGCATCGGGCCCGGCGGCATCGGGTCCGGCGGCATCGAGCCGGGCGGCATCGGGCCCATCGGTGCCGGGCCCATCGGTGGCCACCCTCCGGCGCCGAACACCGGGGACGACACGTCCGGCCCGACCGCTGGCGGACTGTCCGAACGGCTCGGGGGCGGGCCGTCGGATCCGATCGGCGGCACGGCGGCAGGGTGCAGGTCGGCGCCGCAGAACTTGCAGCGCACGAGGTGGCCCGGCGCGAGTGCGCCGCACCCGGGGCAAGGCTCGTAGATCGCCGGCAGTCCGATGGCCCCACGGTACCGCTAGACGGTCGGGCGATCGGGGCGATGCCGGCCCGCCGCCTGGACGGGTCGTACCCTTGACCCGTGGATCGACGGCCCATCGGGATGTTCGACAGCGGCTTCGGGGGCCTCACCGTGGCTCGGGCCGTCATCGACCTCCTCCCGGGCGAGCCCCTCGTGTACGTGGGCGACACCGGCCGCTACCCGTACGGGCCCCGCCCGCTGGACGAGGTGCGGGCCTTCGCCACCCAGATCGCCGGCTGGTTGGTCGACGAGCACGACGTGAAGCTCGTCATCGTGGCCTGCAACACCGCGTCGGCCGCCGCCCTCGAACACCTCCAGGAGGAGCTGGCCGTGCCGGTGATCGGCGTGATCGAACCCGGCGTCCGCTCGCTCCTCACCGCCACCCGCAGCGGCAACGTCGGAGTCATCGGCACCGTTGGGACCATCTCGTCGGGCGCCTACCAGGCTTCGGTGGCCGCCATCGACCCGGGGGCCAAGCTCACCTGTGCCGCCTGCCCCGGCTTCGTGGAGTTCGTGGAGCGGGGCGAGACCGACTCCGACCAGGTCCACGTCCTGGCCGAGCGCCTCCTCGCCCCGCTGGTCGACGCCGAGGTCGACACCCTCCTGCTCGGCTGCACGCACTACCCGTTCCTGGCCCGGACCATCGCAGATGTGATGGGCCGTGAGGTCGTGCTCGTCTCCTCGGCCGACGAGACGGCGTTCGAGGTGCGGGCCGCCCTCGGCGCCGATGCGGCCACCGACCCGGCCCACCCGGCCCGGCACCGCTGGTACTCGAGCGGCGACGTCGCCTGGTTCCGGGAGCTCGGCGCCCGACTCCTCGGCCCCGAGCTCGACCACGCCGAGGCCCTGGCCTGGCCCGATCGCCCGCCCGGGGCCTGACCCGATGCGACACGCGGGTAGGGGCGCGACCTAGCGTTGCCGCTGCGTGTCGCGCCATTGCTCACCACTGACGCGCGCGGTGCTGGTGGCACCGCTGGTCGCTCTGTCCCTCGGGGGGTGCGGGGCCGCCGGTCCGCGCCCCGACGCGACGTCGACACCACGCGCCACCGGTGCCACCGCGACCGCCGGGACGGTCGACGGGCCGGCGGCGACCACCCCCGTGGGGTCCGTCGCGACGGCGGAGTCCGGCACCACCCTGGCCGTGCTCGCCGCCACCAGCGACGGCTCGGCCACGGCGCCCGCCCCGACCACGGCGCCCGCGCCCTCCACCTCGGCCCCGCCCGCCACGGTCCCCGCCACGCCGACGGTGGCGGTGATCGGTGACTCGCTGACCTTCACCTCGGGCGAGCAGCAGCGCCTCCAGCTCCTCGCCGCCGGGTGGGACCCGGTGGTGATCGACGGCCACGTCGGCGAGACGATCAGCGACCGGGTGGCGGCCATCCGCCAGGCCTTGGCCGCCCACCACCCGACGGCGCTGGTGATCGCCCTCGGCACCAACGACGCCCGCATGATCGCCGAGTCGCGTCGGCCCCCGGCGGAGCAGTGGGCGATCACCCGCGCCACCGCCTTCACGGCGCTGGCCGACGCCGAGGGCGTCCCGTGCGTGGTGTGGGTCGGGATCAACGCCCACACCGACCGCTTCTTCCTGTCCACGTTCGGGCCCGAGTTCAACGCCTTCGTCCAGCGCTACGCCGTGTTCGCCGACTGGTCGGCCCGGTCCGTTGGGCACCCCGAGTGGTTCCTCCTCGACGAGGTGCACCTGAGCGCCGAGGGCGATCGGCAGTACGCCGCGCTCATCGCCGAGACGGTGCGCACCCGCTGCGCCGCCCCCCGCCAGTAGGGTTCGGCCATGGCGATCCGCGTCACGGTGCTCGGCTGCGCGGGCGGCTTCCCCGGTGCGGGAGACGCCTGCAGCGGGTACCTGGTGGAGGGTGGCGGCACCCGCATCGTGCTCGACCTCGGCCCCGGGGTCATGGCCAACCTCCAGCACCACGTCGACCTCGCCGACCTCGATGCCGTGGTCCTGAGCCATTGCCACCCCGACCACTGGGTCGACTTCACCGTGCTCAACACCGCCTTCACCTACAACCTCGGTCGCACCGAGGTCCCCGTCTACGGCACGGCGGAGACCCGAGAGCGGGCCGAAGCCGTGCTCGGCGACCTGGCCCCCACGTGGTCGTGGACCGACATCGCCGACCTCGACGTGATCGCCATCGGCGGGCTCGAGGTGTCGTTCTCCGTCACCGACCACTACGTGTACACCCTCGCGGCGCGGGTCACCGACGGCGACGTGGCCGTGGGCTACTCGTCGGACACCGGCCCGGACTGGAGCTTCGCCGCCTTCGGCGCCCCGATCGACCTGGCCTTGTGCGAGACCACGATGCGGACGGACGAGGAGCCCGACGCCGTGCTCCACCTCAGCGGGCGCCAGGCCGGGGCCATGTGCCGCGCCGCCGGGGTCGGCCGGCTGGTCATCACCCACCTGCCGCCCGGGGCCGACGCCGCCGGCCACGAGGCCGAGGCGGCGGAAGCCTTCGGGCACCCGGTCGAGGTGGCCCGCACCCACGCCGTCTTCGAGATCTGAGCCGACGCCGCCCGACGAGTTCGGGCCCGGCGGGCCGGGCGGCTAGGTTCGGCCCGCCGCACCCCACCATGGAGGCCCCATGCGTCCCGACGGGCGTGAACCCGATCAGCTCCGTCCCATCACCTTCGAGCGAGACTTCACCGACCAGGCCCATGGCTCGGTGCTGGTCACGTTCGGGCGCACGATGGTGCTCTGCACCGCCACGGTGGAGGACGACGTCCCCCGCTGGATGCGGGGCACGGGGAAGGGCTGGGTCACCGCCGAGTACGGCATGCTGCCCGGCTCGTCGGGCGAGCGCATCCGCCGCGAGGCCGCAGCCGGCAAGCAGGGCGGCCGCACCCAGGAGATCCAGCGCCTGATCGGGCGCTCGCTGCGGGCCGTGTGCGACATGGTGGCGCTGGGCGAGCGCCAGGTCGTGGTCGACTGCGACGTGCTCCAGGCCGACGGCGGCACCCGCACGGCATCGATCTGCGGCGGCTACCTCGCGCTGCACGACGCCCTCACCCGCGTCCAGCTCGCCGGCGGGATCGGCACCCATCCGCTGCGCGAGGCCTGCGCCGCCATCTCGGTGGGGATCGTCGAGGGCCTGCCCGTGCTCGACCTGCCCTACGTGGAGGACTCCACCGCCGAGGTCGACATGAACGTGGTCATGACCGAGTCGAGCCGCTTCATCGAGGTGCAGGGCACGGCCGAGGGTCTGCCGTTCACCCGCAACGAGCTCGACAGCCTGCTGGCCCTGGCCGAGAAGGGCATCCTCGAGATCACAGCGCTCCAACACGAGTTCCTGGCCGAGCCGCCGGCGCCGCGCTCGCTGGCCCTGTCCTGAGCGCACCGCGATGAGCGAGCGCGCCGTCCTCGTTTGCGCGTCGGCCAACCCCGACAAGGTGGCCGAGATCGCCACCATCCTCGGCGACGCCGTCAGCCTGCTGCCCCGGCCGGACGACGTGCCCGACGTGGAGGAGGACGCCCCGACCCTCGTGGGCAACGCCCGGCTCAAGGCCGCGGCGATCTGCGACGCCACCGGGAAGCCGGCGGTGGCCGACGACACGGGCCTCGAGGTCGACGCCCTCGGCGGCGACCCGGGCGTGCGGTCGGCCCGCTACGCCGGCGAGGGCGTGACCTACGCCGACAACGTGGCCAAGCTCCTGGCCGAGCTCGAACGGGCGGGCGCCACCACGCCGGCCGAGCGCACGGCCCGCTTCCGCACCGTGGCCCTCGTGAAGTGGCCGGGCGGGCGGGAGACCGTGGCCGAGGGCGTGGTCGAAGGGGTGATCGCACCGGCCCCGGCCGGCGCCGCCGGCTTCGGCTACGACCCGGTGTTCGTGCCCGACGGCGGCGACGGCCGGACCTTCGCCGAGATGTCGGCCGACGAGAAGCACGCCATCAGCCACCGGGGCCGTGCCTTCCGGGCCTTGCGGGCGGCCATCGAAGCCTGACCGTCGCGGTCGGACGCCCTGCTCGCGGCGGTCACCAGTTGCGCAGGTCGACCGGCCATTCGTCGACGACCTCGGCGTCGACGACCGGCGCCGCGGGGTCGGGGCGGCGGATCACGTGGAGCCGCTCGTGGTACGCCACCGTCGGGTCGACGTGGGCGGGCCACACCTCGATGCGGTCGCCCACCACGGGCAGGGACGGGCCGCCGTCCATCTCGGCGAACGTGACGTGCTCGTCGGAGCAGAACCACACGGTGGTCCCGGTGACCGAGGGATCGCCGTGGTCCATGCCGAGCGACTTGAGCCCGACGTCGGCCACGGCGTAGCCCTGCCGGTTGGTGGAGATCACCGTGCCCAGCACCGACAGGGCCGGACGGAACGGCAGCCCGAGCCGGGCGTAGGTCGTGTCCATGAGGGTGTAGCTGCCGGCCTGGAGCTCGGTCACCACGTCGTTGAGGTCCCACGTGCCGGTGCCGCCCCCGGAGACGACCTCGCCGCCGACAGCGGCGTGGGCCTCGGCCAGCCGGGCCATGCAGGCCGCGGTCTCGCGGGCCCGGATCTCGCGGTCGTCGATGCCCATCAGGTGGCCCTCGTAGCCCATCACGCCCCGCACGGTGAGCCCGGCCCGCCGGGCGGCGTCGGCGATCCGCCCGGCGTCGCCCACCTCGCACCCGCAGCGGGGGAGCCCGACGTTGACGTCGACCAGCACCTCGCGCACCCCGCCGGCGGCCGCCGCGGCCACGGTCGCCTCGGAGTCGACCGCCACCGTGATCCGGGCGCCGCGTTCGACCGCGGCGCCGAGGCGCGAGGCGTGGAGCACCTCGTTGGCCAGGAGGAGGTCGGCGCCGAGGCCGGCGTCGGCCATCCCCTCGACCTCGCGGATGGTGGCGCAGCAGAAGGCGGTGTGCCCGGCCTCGGCCAGGCGGCGGGCCAGGGCGGTCGACTTGAACGCCTTCACGTGGGGGCGCAGCGTCAGGCCCGGCCACCGGCCGGCCATGGTGGCCACGTTGGCGTCGAAGGCATCGAGGTCGACGAGGAGCGCGGGGGTGGCGAGGTCGGCGACGGTCCGGGGCATCGCCGCACCGTACCCCGACCGGCGCGGCTCGTAGGGTGGAGCCATGACCGACCGGCTCAGCCTCGCCGCCCTGCCCACCCCGTTGATCGAGGCGCCCCGCCTCGGCGCCGAGCTCGGCTTCGCTCCGGGCCGGCTCTGGATCAAGCGCGACGACCTCACGGCGCTGGCCGGTGGGGGCAACAAGGCCCGCAAGCTCGAGTACCTGGTGGCCGAGGCCCAGGCCGCCGGGGCCCGCACCCTGGTGACCGCCGGCGCGGCGCAGAGCAACCACGTCCGCACCACCGCGGCGGCGGCCCGGCGGTGCGGGATGGTGTGCGTCGCCGTGCTCGGCGGGCTGCCGCCGGACACCTACGAGGGGAACCTCGTCCTCGACCACCTGCTGGAGGCCGAGATCGTGTGGGCCGGCGACTACGACGCCTACCTCCTCGAGAAGGTGCTGGCCGAGACCATGCTCCGGCTCGAATCCGAAGGGCGGGCGCCGTTCGAGATCCCCCTGGGCGGCGCCTCGCCCACCGGCACCCTCGGCTACGTGCGGGCGGCCAACGAGATCCTGGCCGAGGCACCGATGGGGTCGATCATCTACACCGCCACGGGCACCGGCGGCACCCAGGCCGGCCTGGTGGTCGGCGTCGGACACCACGCCCGCGTGCGCGGCGTCGACGTGGGTGCCATCCCCGACGTCGACCGCCGCATCGTCGACCTCGTGGCCGCCACCGCGGCGCTGGCCCACCAGCCCATGCCCGACGGTGCCCTTCAGCTCGACCGGGAGCAGATCGGCGCGGGGTACGGCGCCCACACCGACGCCGCCCGCGCCGCCATCCACCTCGCCGCCCGGTGCGAGGGCCTGATCCTCGACCCCGTGTATTCGGCCAAGGGCCTCGCCGGCCTGATCGCCGACCGGCGCTCCGGGCGCATCCCACCGGAGCAACCCGTGGTGTTCGTGCACACCGGCGGGCTGCCCAGCGTGTTCACCGGCCGCGCCGCGACCTGGCTGACCAGCCGCTGAACCCGATCGTCAGCGGGCGCCCTGGAGGGCGGCGGTGGCGTCGTTGATCTCGTCGCGCTGGGCCACCACCATCTTGCCGGCCAGGTCGCGCAGCCACGGGTCGTTGGCGCGGGCGGCGGCGTCCTCGGCCATGTGGGCCCCACCCTCGTGGTGCCGGACCGTGAGCTCGAGGAACCGGGCGTCGAGGTCGGTCCCGGTGAGGTTGTAGAGGGCGACCATCTCGTCCTTGGTGAGGTAGCCGGGCATCTGCTCCCGGGGCACGGCGCTGCCCATCCAGGCCATGGTGAGCCGGTCGGCGCTCGACGGCCGGGTGAAACCCCAGGCCCGCAGGTACGACTCGAGCAGCCCCTTCTCGTACTGCTGCGACGCGATGATCCCGAGGGCGAGCGAGCGCACCATCTCCGAGGAGGCGTGGGCGGCGGCGAAGGTGGACAGCTCGATGATCTGGTCGTGGTGGTCGAGCATGTCGACGGCGAACCCGATCTCGGGCGTGGCCAGCTCCGAGGCCGTCGGCTCCCGCCCCGCGGGGCTGGTGGTCCCCGGCGCGGACGCCACCGGCGAGCTGACCGTCGAGCCGCTGCCGGCCACCGGTGGGCCAGCCGCGGGGGCCTGGGCCCGGCCGGCCACGAACCCGACGGCGGCGCCGAGGGCGAGGGCCCCGGGGAGGGCGAGGACGAGGACGCGGCGGGTGTCGGGCACCGGGGCGGACCCTACCCGGGTGCCGACGGCCCCGGCGGTCAGCCCTTCCAGGCCGCCGTGATGAACGGCGAGGTCACGTACGGCGTGTAGGCCGGGCGGTCCGTGCCGTCGAAGGTCGTGGCCCGCACCCCGTGGACCTTCAGGCTGTAGGCGAAGGCGCTCCGGTTGTGCACCAGGAACAGGACCTGGAGGTTCTTGGCCAGCTCCTTCTGCACCACCTTGATGGCGTCGATCCGCTTCTGCGGGTCGGCCGCGGCCCGGAAGTCGTCCATGGCGGCGCTGAGCGCGGCGTCGTCGAACCGGGAGAAGTTGAGCGACAGCCCGTTGGCGTTGGCCTTGGTGGCGAGGAAGATGTAGGCCCGGTCCGGCGTGGGGGAGGACCACACCAGGAACCCGCTGGCCTGGTAGTCGCCGCTGGCGATCACCCGTCGGATCATCACCGTCTGTTCGATCGTCTCGATCCGCACCTTGACCCCGATCGCCGCCGCCTGCTCCTGCACGTGTTGGGCGATGGCCAGGTACTGGGGATCCGACGGGATGAGGGCGGTGAACTCCAAGGGCTTGCCGTGCTTGCTCTCGTACTCCCGCACCAGGCTCTTGGCCTTGCCGGTGTCGCGCTTGGGGTAGCCGGCCTCTTCGGGGGAGATGTAGTAGGGCGAGTCCTTCTCGAACATGCCCCAGGCTCCGGGGAAGGCCCCCTGGTAGGCCTCGTTGGAGATCTGCTCCTGATCGATGCCGTAGGCGAGGGCTTGGCGGGCGATGGGATCGTCGAAGGGCTCCTTGCTGGTGTTCATGGCCAGCACGGTCTCGTCGGTCTCCTGCCCGGCATCGGTGATGAGTTGGACCTCGCCCCGCTGGGCGGCCTCGTTCTGGGCCAGCACCCCGTCCGGGGTCACCGACACCAGGGCGTCGATGTCGCCGGCCTTGAGCGCGTTCGTCCGGCTCGTGGTGTCGTTGATGATCTTGAACTCGACCGCGTCGAGGTAGGGGAGAGCCGACCCGCTCCGGTCCTTGCGCCAGTACGACGGGTTCTTGCTGGCCCGCAGGTAGCTGTCCCGCACCCGTTCGGTGAAGAGGAACGGGCCCGTCCCGATGACCTTCGCTTCGCCCTTCGCCGGGTCGTCGAGCATGGCCGGCGCCGCCATGTAGCCGGCCTGGGACGCCAGCGCCGCCGGGAACGTCCCCCAGGGCTTGTTCATCGTGACCTTCACGGTGAGGTCGCCGGCGACGGTCACGTCGGCGATCGCGGCGAAGGCCTGGGAGGTGAGCCCGGAGTTGCGGCCGGTGTCGAGGTTCTTCTTCACGACGTTGGCGTCGAGCACCTCGTTGTTGTGGAAGCGGATGCCGGGGCGGAGCGTGATGGTCCACTGCTTGAGGTCGGGGGTCGGCTCGATCCCCTGGGCCAGGTAGGGGTGGGCGATCCCGATCTCGTCGAGGGCGGTGAGCGGGTCCATCACGGCGTTGGCGACGATGTGGGACGACACGCTCCACTGTCCGACGAACGGGTTGAAGCTGTCGGTCTCGGCCGCCAACCCGACCACCAGCTTGCCGCCCGGCTTGGGTGGGCCGGCGTCTTTCTCCTTCGGGAGCCCCGACGCAAGGGTCCTGCCGCCCTGATCGCCGGCCGAGCTCGCGGTGGCGGCGCCGCCACCCCCGTCGGTCTTGCTGCAGGACGCCACCAGGGCCGTCGTGCAGGCCAGGGCCGTGACCGCGTGGAGCCACCGTCGGCGCGTGCGAACCATGCTCGTCCCCCTCGGCGACGGGCGACCTCCGCTCCGGCGCTTCCAGGGGGTATCGCCCGTTCAGCGCCGCTTCTTGAGCCGACGGGGCCCGTGGCGGAGGTCGGGCCTTCCCGGCGTGCTGCGCGTTCGTTGGGCGGTGTTCAGCCCGCGTGATCTGGGGCGCGTAGCTCGCGTTTCCGCGGTTGATGATGATCAGTTCGGCGGGGATGTCCCGAGGTAGGGAAGCCACAGGAAGCCATGCGCGAAGGGCTCGAACCGGTCGCCGATCCCCCACAGGTCGAGAAGGGGCTCCCTGAGTACGAGGCCGTGGAGGCCAAGGAGTTCTCGTTCGTTAGCCAGTCGTCACGGAGGTCATCTACGTCTACGAGGCCTTCCGGATCCCAGCCAACCATCACGGCTTCGTAACCGTCGAAACGCCGAAGCAGCGCGTAGAGCTGTCGCCCTGCTGCGGAGATCACGTCCTCGCCGGCATCATGTAGATCGAAGTCAGGCGGCTTCGAGCCGGGACCGCCATAGCTGATGCAACGGGGATGCACCGAGAACTCGATGTACCCCGGGCCACCATCGGGTCGACTGAGCGATGTGACGATCAGGCGGCGCCATCGCGGACCTCGTCGATGAGGGGCTGCCAGGCAGCGCGGATGCGGCGTGGCAGCACCAGCTCGTCCCACAGGTCGACCAGCAGCGCCCCGTCGACGATGCCGGCGATGTCGTCGGGCCTGCCCTCTCGAAGCACGGTCTCGTAGGTGCGCGCCCGCTCGCGTCGATACGCGAGGTTGACGTGCCGGTCCTTCTTCGACCATTCGAGGTGGAGAGGCAGCTCGAGGCGTCGCAGCGACGACGCCGGGTCGAGGCTTGGCAACGCATCGGGGACAGAGGCGAGCCGACCACCGCCGACTCGAACGGTGTGCCAATGGATCACGCGACGGGCTACCAGCTCATGACCAGTGGCCTCGAGGATCCGTTCGAGCGTGTCCAAGGTGGGCGACACGCGACCATGCTCGTAGGCCGACAGCGTCGGCCGAGAGGTCCCGGAACGGCGCGCAAGCTCACCCTGCGATAGCCCGGAACGTCTCCGGGCTTCGGGGATCAGCATCTCAACCACACCGGCCAATGTATCAGATCCGATACCAGGTTCCCCCGCCCCGGCACGGGATAGAGCCGGCGTTCTGGGACGCAGGCGCGCTCGCTGTGCTCGTGATATCGCCCGCTCGTTCGAGGACAGCCCCAAGGGCGATCATCGTCCCGTTCGACCGGGTGTGTCTCAAGCCAAGCTCGAGACACCGGGCGTTGCGCTACACTGTGCTCGCTAGCACTACACCCGAGGTGACCGCCGTGCCCCGCCCGACGTCGTTCAGACTCCCCGAAGATCTCCTCGAGCGACTCGACCAGGAAGCCGACGCCAGCGGGACCTCCGTCACCTCGCTCGTCGCTTCCCTCCTCGACGAGGGCATCAACACCCGGCGCTTCCCCGGCGTCGTCTACCGCAACGGGCCAACCGGGCGTCGAGCGGGCCTGGTCGCCGGCCCGGACATCTGGGAGGTCATCCGAAGCGTCCGCGCCGCCGGAGGCCGAGGCGACAAGCGCCTCCGGGCTGTTGCAGAGTCCACAGGCCTGGCCCTCTCCCAGGTCCGCCTCGCCGTCGACTTCTATGCCGCGCATCCTGACGAGATCGACCGGCGCATCGAAGCTGACGAGCGCGCCGCCGACCGGATCCGCGAACTCATCGACCGGCGAGAGCACCTGCTGTCCCCGCCATGAAATGGCTCATCGATGAGGTGTTCCCCCACGCCGTCGCCGAAGAACTCCGATCACGGGACCACGACGCAGTCGCGGTCTTCGAGCTGGATCTCCAAGGCACTCCTGACGAGGACGTGTTCGATCTCGCCGTCAACGAGGGACGAATCGTCGTGACCGAGAACTTCGCCGACTTCGCCGTGCTGGTCGAACACCGCCAGGGGGCCGACCGTCCCTGCACCCCAGTCGTGTTTGTCCGGAAGTCGTCTTTGCCGGTCGGCGGAGCCCTTGCTACCCACCTCGCCGATCGCCTTGACGCCTGGGCTCACGACAACCCCGACCCCTACCACGGGCTCCACTGGCCGTAGGCGCCGCCGACATACACGCCGAGCCGGCGTTCCGCCCGCCAGCGCGCCCGTTGATCGGGGCACAGCCAGCCGTGGATCGGCCCGATCCCGACCGGAGGGCGACCGTCAGGCTGAGCGGCGCTTGGGCGGCGACTTCTTCGACGCTGCCGCCGTCGTTCGCTTCGGTTGATTGGAGCCACCGATGAGGGCGACCTTGCGGCGGCCCTTGATGACGTTGACCTCCAACGTGCCGCCGAGGCCCTCGACGTACTGCTCGAGCACCTCGATCGTCACGTTCTTCGACCGCTCGATCGCAGCGACCCGCGGTTGGGACACCCCGATCCGCTTGGCGAGTTCGCGCTGCGACAGGCCCTCGCGCTCACGCAGGGCCGTCAGCCCCGCCGCGAGACGCAACTCGTCCTCGATGTCACCGACTCGCTTGGCCGCGCCCGGCTCGGCGAGGACCTTCTTCTCCCAGTTCTTCATGCTCATCGGGTTCTCCTTCGTTTCCCGCTCTTGGTCGCCTGCTTGGCCGCTACGTCCTGCTTCGCTCTTCGTTTCTCGATGGCTGCCTGGTGCCGATCGAGCCGATCGTCCGCAATTGGGATGTTGGCGACGTACCAGCCCCGCCAGTCCCCGCTCTTGTCCCCGCCGACGAGCAAGATCGCGTGTCGTTCCAGATCGAACGCGAACAGGACCCGGATCTCGGTCCGGCCGGTCGAACCAGGCCGGAGCTCTTTCATGTTGGCGTGCCGGCTCCCCACGATGGTGTCGACCAGGGGACGGCCAAGGCGGGGACCGACATCACGGAGCACTCGGATCGCGGCCAGCAGCGCCTCCTGATCGGCCTGAGGGAGCTGGTCGGCCCAGCTCTCACAGTCACGGTGGAACTCCACCAGCCACTCACGCTCCGGCACGCCGATTACACTATCGTTATCACCCGCACAGGGCAATCGAACAACTGGACCCTGTCCCCGAACACCGCCCGATCACCCGCATGACCGCGTCCCGGAAGGGCCGATCGGCCCGGCTCATGAGGGCGACCTTGATGACCACACTCGCCCGTCTCGGCCACCGCAATCGCACGTCAGCCGGTCGTGCAGGGATGGGGTGCGGGCGGGGGGAGTCGAACCCCCACGTCCTTGCGGACACTGGGACCTAAACCCAGCGCGTCTGCCGGTTTCGCCACGCCCGCGGGTGTCGTGGGGCGCCGACTGTACCCGGCCGGCCGGTGTGCCCGGTTCGCCGATCCGGCCCGCTAGCCTTCGCGCACCGCAGCAAAGGAGCACCATGGACAGCCCCGTGATCCCGCCTCTCTACCCGTCGATGGCCCAGCAGGGTGGCCTCGATCCGAGCAGCGACATCTTCCGCATGCTGCTCAAGGAGCGGATCGTGGTGCTCGGCAGCGAGGTGAACGACGCCGTCGCCAACACCATCATCGCCCAGCTCCTGTTCCTCGAGGGTGAGGATCCCGACAAGGACATCTGGCTCTACATCAACTCGCCCGGCGGGTCGATCACCGCCGGCATGGCCATCTACGACACGATGCAGTTCGTGCGGCCCGACGTGGGCACGATCTGCCTCGGCCTGGGGGCTTCGATGGGCCAGTTCCTCCTCTGCGCCGGCGCCCCGGGCAAGCGCTTCGCCCTCCCCAACGCCGAGATCCTGATGCACCAGCCCCTCGGCGGCATCCAGGGCCAGGCCACCGACATCGCCATCCAGGCGGAGCGGATGAAGAAGATCAAGCTGCGCATGGCCCAGGCCATCGCCAATCACACGGGTCAGACGGTGGAGCAGATCCAGGCCGACTCCGAGCGCGATCGCTGGTTCGACGCCGAGGAAGCCCGCGAGTACGGGATCATCGACAAGGTCCTCCTCCGCCGCACCGAGATGTAGCCGGCCCGCCGGTCCCGCCGGCCGCCGGTCCGCTCAGCGAGCGGCGGCCGAAGAGGTGCTCGCCCAGGTGCTCACCGGGCTCGCCCCGGCGCGCTTGCCGGCCGTGGTCGGCGGGGCGGTCGAGGTCGGCGCCACCGTGGTCCCCGGGCCGGTCGTCGTCGTGGGATCGAGGTCCACCCCGCACGCCGCCGCCGCGTAGTCGCGCACCCGGCGGGCCGAGGCGCCGATCTTGTCGATGTCGGTGCGGTGCTCCGCCCACACCTTCTTCACCCGGTCCTCCGGATCGCTGCCCGGGGCCGGGGCGACCGCCGCGGCCAGGGTCTGCACCATGGTGGCGATGGCACCGACGTCGGGTTCGATGTCGGCGGGGGCCACGCGGCGGAGCTCCTCGAGCCCGAGCAGGTCGCCCTCCAGCGCGGTGGCGTCGTAGGCGGCGAGATGGGTGCCCACGTTGCGGACGACGGCCAGCCGCTCGCAAAAGGCCTGGGGGCTCCGGTCGGGCGCCCGGCCGCACCCCTGCAGGCCGAGGTAACCGGCGGCCAGGGCGAAGGCGAAGGTCACGACCATGACGGCGCGGCGCACGTGGTGGGGGCTCCCGTCGAGGTGCCCGTCCTCTGGATCGCTGCCCGGGGACGGCGACGGGGACGGGGGCGCGGTCGTCGTCGCGTCCATCGCATCGCCGCGGCGATGGTGAGATGGGGACGACGAGCGCGGCACGGAACCTCCGAAGGGTGGTCCGCCCGCGGCCTCGGTCGGGCAAGTATGGCCGCTGGCGCGCGAGCGATGGCGAATGCGAACGGCTGTCCGCGCCGGGCGGGAGGTCGCCGACGGCTAGCGGGTGGCTTCGGCCCGGGCCCGCAGGTCGGCGACGGCGTGATCGAGGCCGAGCGGATCGCGGAACAGGGCGCTGCCGGCCACGAGCAGGTTGGCGCCGGCGGCGGCGGCACCGGCGACCGTGTCGGGACCGACGCCGCCGTCGACCTCGAGGTCGACGTCGAGGCCCCGCTCGAGGATCCAGCGGCGGATCGTGGCGACCTTGGGCTCCATGGTGGCGATGTAGGACTGCCCGCCGAAGCCGGGGTTCACCGTCATGACCAGCACCATCGAGACGAGGTCGAGGACGTACTCGACCGCCTCGGGCGGCGTGGCCGGGTTGAGGGCGACGCCGGCCTTGGCCCCTGCGTCGGCGACAGCAGCCAGGGCCCGGTGGAGGTGGCCGACCGACTCGGCGTGGACGATGACCGTGTCGCACCCGGCGGCCACGAACTGGGGGACCAGCCAGCCCGGCTCCTCGACCATGAGGTGCGCTTCGAACGGCACGCTCACCAGCGAGCGGACCGAGGCCACCAGATCGGGGCCGAAGGTGAGGTTGGGGACGAAGCGGCCGTCCATCACGTCCCACTGGATGCGGTCGACGCCGGCCTTCTCGAGGGCGATGCACTCCTCGCCCAGCCGGGCGAAGTCGACCGGCAGCACCGAGGGCACGATGGCGAAGGGACGGTCGGTGCCGGGCTGGTCGGGTGCCATGCCGGCGAGATTACCCGCCTACCGTTGGTGCCCATGCACC
Source organism: Actinomycetes bacterium (assembly GCA_029782025.1). GTDB lineage: Bacteria > Actinomycetota > Acidimicrobiia > Acidimicrobiales > Acidimicrobilacustridaceae > JAKOVR01. The sequence goes on from JAKOVR010000213.1 coordinate 146,827, forward strand.
CGGTTCCCGGCCCCGATGACCTCGACGACCTCGATGAGCTCGCCGGTCCGTTGCCCGCGGGCGCGGAGCCGGTGGCGGTCGAGCGGGCCGTGCCCGGCGGCGTGATGCTCGGGCGGTTGCCGTCCGGCGAGGTGGTGCTGGTCGACGGCGGCCTTCCCGGGGAGCTCGTCCGGGTGGAGCCGGTCGATGGACCGGGTCGGGTCCGCCGGGGGCGGGCCGTGACGGTGGTGGGCCCGCCGTCGCCCGACCGGGTGGCGGCGCCGTGCCCGCACCGGCACCGGGGCTGCGGCGGTTGCGACTGGCAGCACGTGGCCGTGGCGGCGCAGGCCCGCCTCAAGGCCGAGGCCGTCGTCGACGCGCTGGCCCGCCTCGGTCGCATCGTCGAGCCGCAGGTCGCGCTGGCGCCCGCCCTCCCGGCGACCGGCTACCGCACCACGGTCCACGCCCACGTCGATGACGACGGGCGGGCGGGATGGTTCGGGGCCCGGAGCCACGACGTGGTGGCGGTCGACAGCTGCATGGTCGCCCACCCGCTGGTGGAGGAGGTGCTGGTGTCCGGCCGGTTCCCGGGCCAGCGCCGGGTCACGATCCGGGCCAGTGCGGCGACGGGCCAGCGGCTGGTCGTGGTCGACGACGGCACAGTGCCGGTGGCGGTACCCCACGGCGTGGCCGTGCTCGACCGTGACACCGCGGGGGAGGACGAGGACCATGTGTTGGAAGAGGTGGTCGCGGGCCGGCGGCTGCGGGTGTCGGCGCTGTCGTTCTTCCAGGCTCGGCCCGACGGGGCGGAGACGTTGGTAGCGACGGCGGCCGACCTCCTCGGCCCGTGGCTCACGCCCCGGGCCCGGCTGGTCGACCTCTACGCCGGCGTCGGGCTGTTCGCGGTGGTGCTCGCCGACCGCGTGGCCAGGGTGACGACGGTGGAGTCGTCGCGATCGTCGGTGGCCGACGCCGTCCACAACCTGCGGGGCGTGGACGGGGCGAGCGTGGTGCGCAGCCGGGTCGAGCGGTGGCGCCCGGCCCGGGCCGACGTGGTGATCGCCGACCCGCCCCGTGAGGGGCTCGGCCGGCCGGGGGTTGGGGCGATCGCCGCCACGGGCGCGGGTGCCGTCGCGCTGGTGAGCTGCGACGCCGGGGCGCTCGGGCGAGACGCCGGGCTGCTCGCGAAGGCGGGCTACGCCTTCCAGCGGGCCGTCCTGGTCGACATGTTCCCCCACACCCACCACTGCGAGGTCGTGTCCCTGTTCCGCTTGGGTGCGTAAGGGTGCGCTATGCGCGCCCTTACGCACCCAAGGGTTCGGGCCGGGCCATCCGGCGGGAGGGGCAGCTCCGAACAGCGGGCGTGCTCCCCGAGTCGACCGTCGCCGGCTGCCCGTTGGCCGGCCATCTCCCGTGCGTGGCCGACCTGCTCGCGTCACTCGCCGTCGACGCCGTCGACGCCGACGAGCGCGCCGACGTCGAGCCGGTGGTGGTGGCCTGCGAGCGGTGCACGGCCGAGCACGGCCTGCTCAGCCGGGTCACGGCGCAGCTCGCCGCCGCCGTCGATCCGGGCGACGCCACGGGCCCGTCCACCGAGGTGTGGTTCCGGATCGCCCTCGACGCCTGACCGTCCTCCGTGGGTGCGCAATGTCACGGTCGCCGATGCATCGCGCACCCACGGAGAAGGCGGGGGCGGGGCTCAGTCGGTGACCCAGCCGACCACGTCGACGATGACGTGGGCCTGGCCGGCGATGTTGCCGAGCACGAGCTGACCGTCGGGGCCGACCTTGGCGATCACCAGGTTGGCCACGGTCTGGCCGGCGTCGAAGTTGAGGACCGACGTGTTGGCCAACTGCAGCGTGATGGCCAGCGACTGGCCGGTCGGGCTGACGCTGATGTGGCTCGGCGCAGTGGCACCGGTCTCGGTGATGTTCACGGCGACGGCCCGCACGCCCGTGCTCGGCACCCCGCCCCGCCCCGTGAGCTGCACGGCCAGCCCGTTGAGCGGCCCCAGCGGTTCGGCCATCGGAGTGCCGAGCCCGGTGCGGGTGTCGACGACCCGGACGGGTTGGGCCGGGACGAACCGGCCGCCGAGATCGGTGGACGAGCCCGGCACGTCGCAGCCGAACAGGTCGACGATGACGTCGATGGTGCCGCTGTGGTTGGTGATGTCGATCTGCCCGCCGGGCGAGAGCGCCACGATCGCCGCGTTCGGCGCCGTCTCCCCGGCGCTCACGTTGACGTTGCTGGCCAGCGGGAGGCCGGTGCCCGACGGGTAGGCCGTCAGGTGCGTGGCAGCGTCGCCGCCGGTGGCGGTGATGTTGAGCGAGGCGCTCACCGCTCCGGGCGACGGGCACTGGGAGCCCACGTCGACGGTGATGGTCTGGCCGGCGCCGACCTTGGCCACCGGTAGGCCGCCGGTGCCGTCCTGGGTGTCGGCGATTCGCAGGGGCAGGGTGGCCTCGTGGTGGGCACCGGTGTCGGCCACGCCTCCGGCGTCGAACCAGCCGGCGACGTCGGCCACCACCTGAATCCAGCCGCTGTTGTTGTAGACCGACACCGCGCCGCCGGCCCCGAGCTGCACCGTGACCAGGTTCGGCCGCACGTCGCCGGCCGGGAGGTTCAGGCTCGACGTCGACGGCATGGCGAACCCGGCTGGGAAGGCGGTGAGGTGGGTGTCGGCGGTGGGCAGCACGCCCGTGAGGTTGAGGACCACGCCTGACACGCCCGAGGCGGGGAGCCCGCCCGTGCCGAGGAGAGGCACGGTGATCGTCTGGCCGGGCCCGACGGGGAAGGTGACGCCGGTGCCCGTGCCGTCCCGGGTGTCGATCACCCGGGCGGGGGGCAGCGGGTGGAACGTGGGTGGGCGCACGGCGGCGTCGACCCGGATGCGGGGCGTGGTGATGTCGTTGACGGGATCGGTGATCGGTACCCCGGTGTTGCGGAGCAGGCTCGTGATGTCGTCGACCGTCATCGTCGGGTGGGCCTGGCGGAGGACGGCGAAGGCGCCGGTGACGTGGGGGGTGGCCATCGACGTGCCCGACTTGAAGCCGAACCCGCCGCCGGGCACGGACGAGTTGATCGACACGCCGGGCGCGAGGAGCGCCAGGTGGTTGGAGCTGTTGGAGAACGACGCCACCACGTCGCTCACCTTGTCGGTGGCGCCCACCGAGATGGCCGACGAGATGCAGCCCGGGACGCTGATCCCGACCTTGCTGCCGTCGTTGCCGGCGGCGATGAGCGAGGCGACGCCCTTGGCCTTGAGGGCGTCGATGAACGGCTTCTCCGAGGCGAAGTCGCACCATCCCGCGATCGGGAACCCGCCGAGGCTCATGTTGGCCGAGCTGATGCTGTGGACGCCGGTGAGGCTGTAGACGTAGTCGAGCCCCCGGTCGAGGTCCCAGTCCATGAAGAGCTCGCACGGAGCGGAACCGCCGCAGGCGCCGGCGTCGTTCACCCGGGTGAACACCTGCACGCTGATGATGGTGGCGTCGGGAGCGACGCCGGAGAACGACACGCCCTTGCCGGCGGCGATCCCGGCGACGTGGGTGCCGTGGGAGCAGCCGCTGAGCGAACACGGACCGCCGGCGCCGGGACCGTAGGCCTCGGTCGGGTCGGGGCCGGGGCAGAAGCCGGTCATGCCGTGGGCCGGGTCCTCGGTGGAGAAGCAGGCCTGGTCCACCACCCGCCCGCCGAGGAACGGGTGGCTGGCGTCGACGCCGGTGTCGAGGATGGCCACCGTCTGGCCGAGCCCCGTGTAGCCCGAGGCCTGGGCCACGTCGCCACCGATCTTGGGGACGCTGGTGGCCAGCGCGGCCCGGTGGGCACCGTTGGGGTAGATGCGGGTGACGTCGGGCGAGCCGGCCAGCGCGTCGAGGGCGGTGGCGTCGATGTCGAACACGGCGAGGGGGAAGTGCCCCAGACCCTGGACCCGGTGGCGGGCGGCGGCGGGGATGGCGGCCTCGGCCCGGCCCAGCGCCCCACGGGTGGCGGCCTGGCGGCGACCGGCCTCGTTGCTGCCGAAGGGGGCGGACGCCGCGGTGGGGGCGGCCAGCTCGGCGATCACCGAGATCCGCCCGCCCCCGGCGGCTTGGCGGAGCACCTCGGGGTGGACGAGGGCCCGGGACCCGCCGGGAACGGCCGAACTCCCCGGAGCGCCCGGCGCCGCGGGCCCGACTCCGGTGGCCGCGCCGGCAGCGGGCGACGCCAGCACGGCGGTGACCAGCACGACGGCGGCCACGGTGGCGGCGTTCGAGGTCCAACGGCGACGGGGCAGGAGGCGGGAGGGGGAACGACGGATCACGGTGCCTCCGGGACGGCGGGGGGCCTGGGCCCCCGAACGCTAGACCCGTTCTTCCTGTGGGTGCGCCATGCATCGCGGCGCGATGCAGTGCGC
>JAKOVR010000018.1 GCA_029782025.1 Actinomycetes bacterium
CGCGCTCCCGGCCGGGGCGGCCCCCGAGCTCGTCGTGACCGTGGGGGAGGACGGTCGCCTGTCGTGACGCCGCCCGCCCGTCGGCCACACTGGACCGGTGCCCCTCCGCCCGCTGCCCGACGCCGAGCCCCCCGATCCCGGCCCGCTCGGGGCCAGTCTCGACCGCCTGGTGCGGCACCTGGGCGGGCCGTCGGCCTCGGCCATCAGCACCCTGTTCTCGGCCTGGGACGACATCGTCGGGCGCCCGTTGTGCCAGCACACGTGGCCGCTCGCCCTCGACGGCGGTGAGCTGGTCGTCGGCGTCGACGACGCGGCGTGGGCCAGCCAGCTGCGGTTCCTCGAGCGCGAGCTGCGGGGGCAGGTGAACGACCGGTTGGGACCGGCGGCGGTCACGAGCGTGGTGTTCCGGGTGCGGCCCGGAGGGCCCGCCGACGAGGGCGCGGACCTGCGCTGAGCTGGGGCGACGCCCGCGTCCCCAGGTGTCCGGGGGCGCCATCCGGGGGGCTGGGGCGGCCCGCGATCCGCCCGTCGCGATGATCGGAGCTGTCACCCCGCCCTGCTAGACTGCACCTACTGCGTTTCAGGCCGCTGACCTGCGCTTTTGTCCTTTCGGACCCCGGTCGCGGCTGGGTGCGAGACCGCAGTCGACGGATCCCCGGGGGATCCCGCACAAGCCCTCACGACACCACGAGGAAGTCCACACGTGGCAGCTCCCACCGACACCTACGACGCCAGCGCGATCACCGCGCTGGAGGGCCTCGAACACGTCCGGAAACGCCCCGGCATGTACATCGGTTCCACCGGGGTCGGGGGCCTGCACCACCTGGTCTACGAGGTGGTCGACAACGCCATCGACGAGGCGATGGCCGGGTTCTGCAGCCGGATCGACGTCACCCTGCTGGCCGATGGCGGGTGCGAGGTGGTCGACGACGGCCGGGGCATCCCGGTCGACCCCATGAAGGACCCCAAGCTCAAGGGGATGCCGGCGGTGCAGGCGGTGCTCAGCCAGCTGAACACCGGCGGCAAGTTCGAGGGCAAGGGCTACAAGATGTCGGGCGGCCTTCACGGGGTGGGCGTGTCCGTCGTCAACGCGCTCTCGATCCGCCTCGAGTGCGAGGTCGACCGCGACGGGAAGCGGCACTACATCGAGTTCGAGAAGGGCGGCAAGCTCAAGACCAAGCTCAAGCTGCTGAAGGACGCGCCCCGGGGGCGTACCGGCACCACGATCCGGTTCTGGCCCGATCCGGTCGTCTTCACCGAATCCACCGAGTTCCGGGCCCAGACCCTGCTCGAGCGGTTCCAGATGATGGCCTTCCTCAACAAGGGCGTCGAGATCCGGTTCAAGGACCTCCGCCCCGGCCACGAGGGCGAGGCCACGTCCTTCCGGTACACCCACGGGCTGGTCGACTTCGTCAAGCACATCAACGCCACCAAGGAATCGCTCTTCAGCAAGGTCGGCCACTTCGAGAAGGCGGAGGACGACCAGGAGGTCGAGATCGCCTTCCAGTGGAACACCGGCTACCAGACCGACGGCATCCACAGCTTCGCCAACGGCATCGCCACGATCGACGGCGGCATGCACGAGGAGGGCTTCAAGAAGGCCCTCACCAACGTCGTCAACAAGTACGCCAAGCAGTGGAGCCTGCTGAAGGAGAAGGACGGCTCGCTGCAGGGGGAGGACATCCGCGAGGGCCTCACCTGCATCATCAGCGCCAAGCTCCGCGAGCCCCAGTTCGAGGGCCAGACCAAGGGCAAGCTCGGCAACGTCTCGATGCGGTCCCTGGTCGAGCGGGCCACCAACGACCAGCTGGCGGCGTGGTTCGAGGAGAACCCCACCGAGGCCCGCAAGGTGGTGAACAAGGCGATCCAGGCCTCCCGGGCCCGGATGGCCGCCCGCAAGGCCCGTGAGACCATCCGGCGCAAGAGCGCGCTCGAGGGCGCGGGCATGCCCGACAAGCTGAAGGACTGCTCCACCCGCAACCCCGACGAGGCCGAGCTCTTCATCGTCGAGGGTGACTCGGCCGGCGGCTCGGCCACCCAGGCCCGTGATCCGCGCACGCAGGCCATCCTCCCCATCCGCGGCAAGATCCTCAACGTCGAGCGGGCCCGGCTCGACCAGATGCTGAAGAACGCCGAGATCCAGACGCTGATCTCGGCCATCGGGGCCGGGGTGGGGGAGGAGTTCGACCTGGCCAAGGTCCGCTACAAGAAGATCATCATCATGTGCGACGCCGACGTCGACGGCTCCCACATCCGCACGCTGCTGCTCACCTTCTTCTTCCGGCAGATGAAGCCGCTGGTGGAGGCCGAGTACATCCACATCGCCCAGCCCCCCCTCTACTCCACCGTCGTGGGCCGGGAGAAGATCTACCTCAAGGACGACGCCGCCAAGGCGGTCTTCCTGGAGGAGCACCCCAACCACAACAAGGAGTTCCAGCGCCTGAAGGGCCTGGGCGAGATGGACTGGGACGAGCTCGGCGAGACCACCATGCAGGTGGCGCGACGGACCCTGCTGAAGGTGTCCGTGGAGCAGGCCGCCATCGCCGACGAGGTGTTCTCGATCCTCATGGGAGAAGACGTCGAGAGTCGCAAGAAGTTCATCCAGAACAACGCCAAAGACGTCCGCTTCCTCGACATCTGACCCGCCTGGCGAGCCGGCTCCGGGGGCCGGCGCGCCCACCCCGCTGTACCCAGGAGACACGTGATGCCCGACGACGAGCTTCCCACCGCCGGCGACGACCCCAACGACGAGGGGCGGCTCGCGGTCGAGCCCATCGAGATCCAGGAGGAGATGGAGCGCTCCTTCCTCGACTACGCGATGTCGGTCATCACGGCCCGCGCCCTGCCCGACGTGCGCGACGGCCTCAAGCCCGTCCACCGTCGGATCCTGTGGGGGATGAACGAGCTCGGGGCCCGGCCCGATCGGCCCACCATGAAGTGCGCGCGCGTCACCGGCGAGGTGATGGGCAAGTACCACCCCCACGGGGATTCCGCCATCTACGACGCGCTGGTGCGCATGGGGCAGGACTTCTCCCTGCGCCATCCCCTCGTGCACCCGAAGGGCAACTTCGGCTCCCTCGACGATCCGCCCGCCGCGGCCCGCTACACCGAGTGCCGGCTGGCGCCGATCGCCATGCACATGCTCGAGGGGATCGACGAGCGCACGGTCGACTTCGTCGACAACTACTCGGGCGAGACCAGGGAGCCGGTGGTGCTCCCGAGCCGCTTCCCGAACCTGCTCGTCAACGGGGTGCAGGGCATCGCCGTGGGCATGGCCACCAACATCCCGCCCCACAACCTCGGCGAAGTGATCGACGCGGTGTGCCACCTCATCGACAACCCCGACGCCACCCCGGACGACCTGATGCAGTTCGTGAAGGGCCCGGACTTCCCCGGCGGCGGCTTCATCATGGGTCGGGCCGGGATCATCGACGCCTACCGGACCGGCAAGGGGTCCATCAAGCTCCGGGGCCAGGCCGAGATCGAAGAGGGTGCCCGCAACGACCACATCGTGATCACGGCCCTCCCCTACCAGGTGAGCCCCAACAAGCTCCTCACCAAGGTCCGCGACCTGGTCGAAGCCCGCGAGCTCGACGGCATCGCCGACCTGAACGACGAGTCGTCGGGCACCACCGGCATGCGCATCGTCATCAAGCTGAAGCGCGACGCGGTCGGCACCGTGGTGCTCAACAACCTCTACAAGCGCACCGATCTCCAGACCAACTTCGCGGTGAACACCGTCGCCCTCGTCGACGGCGTTCCCCGCACCCTCAACCTGCGCGAGTGCCTCGTCCACTACATCGACCACCAGATCGAGGTCATCACCCGGCGGTCGGAGGACCGGCTGCGCAAGAAGCGGGAGCGGGCCCACCTGGTCGAGGGTCTCCTCAAGGCCCTCGACAAGATCGACGCCATCATCAAGCTGATCCGGGCCAGCGACGACGCCGCCGACGCCAAGGCCAAGCTGATGGCCAAGCCCTACGAGTTCAGCGAGCTCCAGGCCCAGTACATCCTCGACATGACCCTCAGCCGGCTCACCAAGCTGGCTCGGATCAACCTCGACGAGGAGATGAAGGAGCTGAGGGCCGCGATCAAGGATCTCGAGACGATCCTGGCGGACGACACCGTCCTCCGCGGCGTCATCAAGAGCGAGATCACCGCCATCCGCGAGAAGTTCGCCGACGACCGCCGCTCCCAGATCACCTTCGACGCCGGCGACATCGACATCGAGGACCTCATCGAGGACGAGGAGCTCGTCGTCACGATGACCCACAAGGGCTACATCAAGACGATGGCCGTCGACGCCTTCAAGACCCAGGCCCGCGGCGGTCGCGGCGTCGCCGGGACGAAGCTGCGCGACGAGGACTACGTCGAGCACATCATCCACACGTCGGCCCACGCCTTCCTCCTGTTCTTCTCGAGCCGAGGTCGCGTCTACCGGCTCAAGGCCCACGAGATCCCGATGAAGGAGCGCACCGCCCGGGGCATGGCCATCGTCAACCTGCTCCCGCTCCAGCCGGGCGAGAAGATCCAGTCGATCATCGACACCCGCGACTACGAGACCAACCGGTTCCTGTTCTTCTGCACCAAGAACGGCCAGGTCAAGAAGACCAAGTTCAACGAGTACGACTCGTCCCTGCGGGCCGGGCTGATCGCCGTCAACCTCAAGGAGGGCGACGAGCTCGTGCGGGTGATCCCCACCAACGGCGGCGACGACATCTTCATGGTGAGCAAGCTCGGCATGACCATCCGCTTCTCGGAGGACGAGGTGCGGGCCATGGGTCGGGCGGCGGCGGGCGTGCGGGGCATGAAGCTGAAGGCCGGCGACGAGGTGGTGAGCTGCGACGTCGCCCGCGACGACGCCTCGATCCTGCTCGTCACCGACGGCGGCTACGGGAAGCGCACCCAGCTCGACAAGTTCAACCAGCAGGGCCGTGGCGGTCAGGGCGTCCGGGGGATCAAGATCACGGCCCGGAAGGGCGAAGTGGTCGCGGCCTTCATGGTGAGCCTCGACGCCGACATCTTCGTGATCGCGTCGGGCGGTGTCGTGATCCGCATGCCCGTCCGGGAGATCTCCTCCCAGGGGCGCGACGCCACCGGCGTGCGGGTCATGAACCTCGACGACGGTCAGACCGTGGCCGCCGTCGCCCCGGTCCTCGGTGGTGACGAGGGCTGACCCAGCCGGCCGTCGTTCCCGACGGCCCTTCCGACGCCGCCGGCCGGGCGGTCCCCACCATCGCTCTCGAAGGGACCGTCCATGCCGCCACGCCGACCGCCGTCGCCTGCCCCTGCCCGTCACGTCTGCACCGCCTCGGGCCAGACCCTCCCGCTGGTGGCGTTGCTCGTCGCCGTGCTGGTCGGGTCGGCCGTGCTGGTCGGCCACCTCGGCCGGGCGGTGGTCGACCGGGGCCGGGCTCGGCAGGCCGCCGACGCCGCGGCGCTGGCCGGAGCGGTCGACGGCGACGATGCCGCCCGCCGGCTGGCGGCCGCCAATGGCGGCGTGGTCGAGCGGATCGACCACCTCCCCGACCGTGTGGTCGAGGTGACGGTCAGGGTCGGCGATGCCCGGGCGACGTCCCGGGCCGAGCCTCACGTCACCGTGGTCCCGTCGCCGCCGCCGGGCTGAATCCCTGGCGGCGACGCCCATCTCGTACACTGCGGACGTGACCTCCACGGAGCCGTCAGCCGCGGGCGGGCCTTCTTCCGGGTCGGCTGACCTCATCGATACCGAGATCGATCGCGACGGCGAGCCGGCGCGGCCGACCAAGGTGTCGATCTTCGCCTCGGACGAGCAACCAGCCGTCCGGGCGCGGCCGGTACGGGCGAAGGTGGCCAAGCCGACCGACGATCAGGGGGCGGCCGCTCCCGACGAGCCGTCTGCTCCGGAGCTGGAGGACGCGTTGGCGGCAGCCTTCGCCGATCTCGACGCGGGCCCGACCACGACCGCCGCACCGGTGGCGGCGCCCGACGAGCCCCAGCACGCGAGCCACGGTGGGTTCGAGGACGACGACGCCGAGTTCGATCTCGATGCGCTCGACGAGGCGTTGATCGACGACCTCGCCGCCGACGACGAGTACATGGTGGTGTCGACGGGGGGTGGCCGGCGGCCCCGGGGCAAGCTCAAGGCCCGCAAGGTGCGCCGGATCGTGCGCTACGTGTCTCCCTGGTCGGTCTTCAAGGTCTCGCTCTTGTTCTCGTTCTGCCTGTGGGTGGTCTTCACCATCGCCGGGGTCATCCTCTGGCAGCTGGCCGTGCAGTCGGGCCAGATCACCAACGTGGAGAAGTTCCTGGCCAAGCTCCTGGCCGAGAGCAGCTACACCATCGACGGGCGGTCCCTCTTCCGGGCGGCCGCCTCCGCCGGTGTCGTGCTGGTCTTCGCCGGCACCGGGTTCATGGTCCTCATGGCCCTGCTGTTCAACGTGATCTGCGACATCACCGGCGGTGTGCGGTTCACCGTGCTGGAGCTCGAATCCACCCGCCGCGAGATCAAGACCCGGAACCCGGCCGAGGTCGAGGCCCGCGCCGCCGCCGGCGAGTTCCTCCGACCCGTCAACCGGCGGGGCAAGCCCATCAAGGAACGGGCCCCCCGTGATCGTGGGCGGCGCCGGAGCTGACCCGCACGGCGGGAAGCGAGTGGTACGGACGACGGAGACCTTGGTACGGTGCCGGTCCGCATCGCGGGGCTATAGCTCAGTCGGTTAGAGCGCAGACCTGATAAGTCTGAGGTCGCTGGTTCGATTCCAGCTAGCCCCACCAGACGCCGGCGTCCTCGTCGGCCGCTCCACCGGTCTCGGCGGTGGACGCCACACGCCGGACGCCGTCGGCCGGACGCCGGGTGGTGGGGCGGGCGCTACGGTGCACCCCATGAAGATGTTGCGTCGAGCGATGATGGCCGTGGGGCTGGCAAGTGTGGTGGCCGCGGTGTTGCGGCTCCGGGGCACCGGGGGCACGCCCCCCCAGCAGGGCGGGTGGCGCGAGCTCGGCGATTCGGACCTGGCGTGACCTACGACGTCGGCGTCGTAGGCGCCGGGGCCGTCGGCGCCCGCCTGGCTCGGCAGCTCGTGTCCTCCCCCGACGTGGGGCAGGTGGTCCTGCGCGATCCGCGCCTCGAGCACCTCGAGCAGGTCGCGGCGTCGCTCGGTCCCCGCGCCCGGATCGACCGGGGTGCCGCCGATGATCCGATCGATGCCGACGTCGTGGTGCTCGCCTCCGATGCGGGCACCCACGGCCGGTGGGCGTCGGCCTTCCTGCGCCGCGGGCAGTCGGTGGTCTCCACCAGCGATGCCGTCAGCGACGTGCGGGCCTTGTTGCTGCTCGACAGCGAGGCTCGTGAGCGGGGGGTCAGTGTGGTGGTCGGCGCCGGGTTCGCCCCCGGGCTGTCGTGCGTTCTCGCCCGCCACGCCGCGCGCTCCTTCGATGAGGTCGACGAGATCCACGTGGCCAAGGTGGGGACGGGAGGCCCGGCGTGCGCCCGGCAGCACCATCGCGCCTTGTCGCGTTCGGCGCTGGACTGGCGGGAGGGCTCGTTCGTGGATCGACCGGGCGGATCAGGGCGCGAGCTGTGCTGGTTCCCCGACCCGGTCGGCGCGGTCGACTGCTATCGGGCCAACCTGCCCGACGCCCTCGTGCTGGTCCCGGCCTTCCCGGGCGTGCAGCGGGTCACGGCCCGGGTCGCGGCGACGCGCCGCGACCGGCTCACGATGCGTCTGCCGATGCTGTGGCCGACCCATCCGGAGGGCGGCCCCGGCGCGGTGCGGGTCGAGGTCCGCGGTCGTCGGGGCGCAGCGCGCGATGTCACGGTCGTCGGGGCCCTCGATCGTCCCGCCGTCGCCGCGGGCGTTGTGGCCGCGCTGGCGGTCAGCCGGGTGGCGGGCGGCGAGGTCGAGCGTCCTGGCGCGGCCGGGTTGGCCGAGCTGGTGGCGCCGGGGGCCTTCCTGACCGATCTCCGGGCCAGGGGTGTGCGGGTGGCTGTCTTCCAGGGGCTCGGGTCCGCGACCGATGTCCCTGTGGGCGACGCGGGCGAGGTGCCGTCTTCCCCGGCGGTCTAGCGGCGCTCGGGCCAAATGACAGGCGTGTGGTTCAGCGACAACGAGCGAGATTCTCCTAAAGTGCCATCCGTCACGCGACGATGATGGCGTGCTGACCCACACGGAGGGCGAGGTGGCCAAGCACATGCCGGGCGATTCCCAAGAACTATCTCGACGCATCGAGCAGCACCTGCCGCTGGTCAAGCACATCGTCTTCCAGGTGGCGGTGCACTTCCCGCGCCACGTCGATCGTGACGAACTGGCCCGGGCGGGGGCGCTGGGTCTGGTCGAGGCGGCTCGCCGTTACGACGAGAGCCGCGGCGTGCCGTTCGACCGGTTCGCGGCGCAGCGCATCCGGGGTGCGATCCTCGATGCCGTGCGGGCCGCGGACTGGGCTCCTCGCTCCGTGCGAACCCTGGCCCGACGGTTGGAGTCGGTGGAGCAGCGTCTCGCCTCGGAGCTCGGTCGGCTTCCCTCACCGGCGGAGATGGCCGACGCGCTGGGCATGACGCGCGACGAGCTGAGCCGGCTCCAGGACCGGCTGTTCCGGTCGGTCGTGCTCGCCCTCGAGCACGAGGTCACCGATGACACCGACGAGGACCTGACCCTGGTCGACGTGCTCTGCGATCGCAGCACGCTCGAGCCCTTGGAGGAGCTCGAGAGCCGGGAGCTCTACAGCTACCTCCGTGACGCCGTGGGGCTCCTGCCCGAACGCCACCGCCTCGTGATCGTCGGGTACTTCCTCGAGGGCCGGACGTCGCTCGACCTGGCTCGCTTCCTCGGGGTCACCGAATCCCGGGTGTCGCAGCTCCGGTCGGAGGCGCTGGCCATGCTCAAAGAGGGCATCGAGGCGCAGTACACCGGCCAGCCCCCGGTCCCGGCCAGCGAGGTGGTCGGCCGTGTCGCCCGCCGCAAGGCCGGGTATGCCTCGGCCATCGCCGACGCCAGCGGCTGGAAGAGCCGCATCGACGAGCGCCCCGCCGACTGACCGGGAACCCTCGCGGCCCGGTGCCGCGGTCGGGCCGCGTCGGGTCAGAACCGCGCCACGGCCAGGAAGCGGGCGAGCAGCCCGCCGTCGCCGAACACCTCGATGCCGTCGGCGTCGGCGGCCCGCCGGTTCCAGAGCAGCAGGTCCAGGTCGGCCCCGCCGCCCCGCACGGCGACGTCGCCCTTGGCGTGCTCGCGCCGCACGGTGGGCGTCGTGCCGCCGAGCTCCACCAGCCACTCGCCTTCGCCGTCGGTGGCGTGGAGGTGGATCGATCCGTCGAGGTCCTGCCACCGGTCGGGGGGGAGGAGCGGGAGGAACACGGTGAGGAACTCGTCGGCGCCGTCGATCCCCAGGCCGGCCTCGATGGGCGTCGGGACCGCGCCCGCCGCTTCCTCGGCGTCCCATCGGTGGATCGACGTCTCCTGGGCCATCCGCCGGATCCAGAACCGGGACGGGACCGGTCCGAGCCAGCTGTGGGCCTCGGCGTCGGGATCGGCGCCGCGCACGGCGGCGACGAGCTCGGCCGCCACCGACCGGCTCCAGGCCACGGCCGGCGGGCCGGTCGGGGTCGGTTCCCACGCGTCGAGCGGCACGAACGGCGCCCCTTGGACGAGCCGGATGGCCCGATGGTGCACCCGACCGAGGTGGGCGAGCAGATCGGTCACGGTCCACCCGGGGCAGCAGCGGACCTCGCGTTCGAGGGCGTCGGTGGGGAGCGCGGTCAGGCGGTCGATGTCGTCGGCCAAGGCCCGGACGAGGGTGGCGTCGTCGGTCATGACCGCAGCCTACGGAGTGGGCGCCGGGGCCTCGCCGACCAATTCACCGAGGCAGGCCAGCACGGCGTCGTGGAGCAGCCCGTTGGTCGCCACCCCTGAACCACCTGTCGTCGTGGCCCGTCCGGCGGCGTCGGTGAACACGCCGCCGGCCTCGGCCAGGATCACCGGCATCGGTGCGACGTCCCAGCGGGCGACCTCGGGATCGACCATGGCGTCGATCCGGCCGGTGGCGACGAGGGCGTAGCCGTAGCCGTCCCCCCACGTGCGCAGCGACGCGCCGGTGGCCTTCACGGCGAGCAGCGTGGCGTCGGGCCAGTTGCTGTAGCTCGACGTGGACACGTGGGCTTGGTCCAGTCGGGCGACGGCGCTCACCCGCGCCGGCCGCCCGTCCTCGAAGCAGCCGAGCCCACGGCCGGCGTAGACGGTCTGGTCGAGGGCTGGGAGGTGGATGACCCCGACGGCGCTGCCGTGGTCGTCCTCGACCGCTACGAGGGTGCAGTACAGGGGGACGCCGTGGGTGAACGCCTTCGTCCCGTCGATGGGGTCGAGGATCCAGGTGCGGCCGGTCGTCCCCGGGCGGTCGTCCTCCTCCTCGCCGACCACGGCGTCGTCGGGGTAGCGCCGCGCCAACTCCTGGCGGAGGTGGCGCTCGGCCGCCCGGTCGGCCTGGGTGACCGGTGTGCCGTCGCCCTTGCGCTCCACCTCGAGGTCGCCGGCCCGGAACCAGCGGAGGGTGATCGCCCCCGCCGCCCGCGCCAGCTCGACGGCGTCGTCGAGGAGGTCGGCGGCGGCCGGGGGTGGAGGGAGGGGTTCGGCCATGGCGCATCCTCGCGCACGGCGCGGCGTCAGCCCCGGGCGAGCACCACCAGGACGACGGCCACGATGATGGCGATCAGGATGAGGGCGAGGACTGCGATGAGCGCGCCCTTGCCCTTCTTCTTGGGCTCGGGCGCCCCGATGGGCTGGCCGGGGATCGGTGGACCGCCGATGGGCATCGCCGCGGGGGGTGCCACCGGTGGTGCCGGCGGGGGCGCGGGCGGGGCGCCAGCCGGCGGCGGGGGCACCTGCCACCCTTGCCCAGCGGCGTCGGTGGGGCCCTGCGCTGGCGGGGGCACCTGCCACCCTTGCCCAGCGGCGTCGGTGGGCCCAGGCGGTGCCGGTGGTGCGGGCGGTGCCGGCGGTGCCGGCGGGGAAGGCGGTGGTGCCGGTGCCGTCCCGGCGTCGATGAGGGCGTCGAGCTGGTGCAGCCATGCGGTGCAGCTGGTGGGCCGGCGGGCCGGATCACCGTCGAGCAGGGTGAGCGTGTGGTCGATCACCGCCGGGAGGGTGGCGACCAGTCCGGCATGGAGGAGCTCCTCCCGGGCCCGCTCGATGTTGAGCAACGGGGGCGGCGTGCCGGTGAAGAGGTAGAAGGCCACGGCGCCGAGACCCCACCGGTCGGCGGCGCTGTCGTACGGTTCGCCGTTGAGGACCTCGGGCGGCATCCAAGCGGGCGTGCCCACGATGGTCATCGCCGCGTCCATCTTCATGAGCCGAGCGGTGCCGAACCCGACGAGACGCACCTCGCCGTCGTCGGACACGAGGATGTTGCCGGGCTTGAGGTCACGGTGCAGCACGGCCCGGCCGCCGATGCCGGTGTGGAGGTAGTCGAGCGCGGTGGCCACGGGCCCGAGGACGCGGGTGCAGTCGGCCAGGGAGCGGTTCGGGTTGGCCTTGCACCAGGTGTTGAGCGGCTTGCCGTCCACCCAGTTCATGACGAGGCACACGCGGGTGCCCTCGCCGGCCTCTCCGCGGGGGTGCGGTCCGGTCGATTCGAAGACCTCCCGCACCTTGACGAGGGCGGGGTGCTCGAGGCTGCGGAGCAGCTCGGCTTGGCGCAGCCAGCGCTGCCTGGCCTCCTCGACGTCCTCGTCGGAGTCGGGGGTGTCGATCTTGACGGCCACCGGGATGGCGACATCGTCGATCCAGAGGTTGGCCTGCCACAGTTCGCCGTCGGTCCCGGTGGACCGGTGCTCGACGAGCTCGTAGCGGTCGGCATCGGTGGCCGGACCGATGCGGAGGTTGTCAGCGACCGGCTCGGGCTCGGCCGGGGCCTCCGGAGCCGGGGCGTCGGGAGGAGCGGCGTCGGGAGCAGGGGCGGCGGCGACCGGCTCGTGATCGGGCGATGCACCGGCGTCGCCGGTCGGCGCGGGCGCGCCGTCGGGGACCTCAGGGGCGGCGGGAGGGGCGGGCGGCGGCGGTGCGCCCTCGGGAACGAGATCGGCGGGGGTGAACATCGCCGTGGCCCCATCGAGCCCGGGCGGCGGGCCGGGTGGTGGCGGCACCGGCGGCGCGGGGGGCGCGGCGACCGGCGGCGCAGGGGGCGGCGGAGCGACCGGTGCCGGGGGTGGCGGCGGCGGCGGGACGGGCGGTGGGCTGGAAGCCGCCGGTGGGTACCACTTGCCGTCGTTGGCTTGCCACCATCCCTCGCCCATTGGCGCATCACTCACGGGGTTGCTCCTCTCGACGGCGGGCCGGCAGCCCGCGGTCGGCCGCGCCGGAAGCCGGCCGCCGGCCCGAATCTTTGCACTTCCGGCCGGCCGACGCGAGACGGCGGCCGCACCGGCATCGCTCGGCTCGCAGGCGTGCCACCGTCAGAAGATCTTGGGTGGCGGCCCTCCGGTGGGCGCCGCGCCGGGCGCCTTCGGGGGAGCGACCCGGCGCGGGGTCGGCCGGGGGGCGGCGTCGTCGGCCGGTCGGCGGTCGCTCAGCTTGCGGGCCGGTGGGGGCCCGGCGGTGTCCTGCACCCGGTCGAGGTCGATGGACCCACCGGATCCGGTCGGCCGGGAGGCCGCCGCCTGCGCCAGGGCGAGGAGCTCGGCTCGGGCCTCTTCGGCCCCGTGGTCGTCGTCAGCGGGACCGGTGTCGGCGGCCGGGGGGCGTCGGCCGCCGCCCGCCGCGGGGGCGTGTTCCATGGCGGCGGCGCGCTCGTCGCTCATCGCGCGGGCGTGGGTGAAGTACACGCGGGCCACGGCGTCGATGGTGGACGGGCTCAGCACGAGCGGCTCCCGCCGGTACGTGCAGACCGCCTTGAGGATCTTGCACACCTCGATGGGGAGATAGGGGCGCAGGTCGCCGTCGCCCTGCTCGCGGCTGATGCGCCGGAGGTAGGCCGCCGCGCCGGGCTCGATCGTCACCCCGAAGCGCTCGGCCGCCCGGCCGAGCACCGTGTCGAACTCCTCGTCGGTGATCGAGGGCACGAGGATCTTGTTCTGGATCCGGCGGAAGAACGCCTCGTCGCCGAGGCTCGACGGCTGGAGGTTGGTGGAGAACACCACCTTGCAGTCGAACGGGATCTGGAACTTCACCCCGTAGCTGAGCGAGAGGTAGTCGACCCGCCGGTCGAGGGGCACGATCCAGCGGTTGAGGAGCTGCTCGGGGGTGAGGGATTGCCGCCCGAAGTCGTCGATCACGAAGATGCCGTTGTTGGCCTGCATCTGGAGCGGCGCGAGGTAGATGCCGTTGGTGACCTCGTGGGTGAGGTCGAGCATCGATGCGGTCAGCTCGCCGCCGGCGATGATGCACGGGCGACGGCAGAGGACCCACCGCGGGTCGATGTCTTCGGGTTGGGGCTCGATCGGCACGTGGACGATGGGGTCGAACACCGTGATGACCTGGCTGTCGACCTCGACGCACCGGGGGATGAAGACGGGATCGTCGTGGATGCGGATCAGCCGTTCGGCGATCGAGGTCTTGCCCGTGCCGGGCGGGCCGTAGAGGAACATGGCGCCCTCGGCGAGGAGCGCCGGCCCGAGCTCGTCGAGCAGTTCCTGGTTGACCACCAGGTCGGCGAAGGCGTTGGCCATCAGGTCGAGCGACACCTCGCTCGACACCTTCTGGGCCAGCACCACCTGCCGGTAGGACTCGAGGGGCACCGGCACGGCACCGGCGAAGCGGCAGAGCCGCATGCGCTCGCCGGCGACCTCGCGCCCGAAATCGGTGAGCCCGAGCTGGTAGTCGCGGCCCTCGAGGCCGTGGACCTCGATGTACCGGAGCTCGCGGAGCTCCTCGACCACCTCGGTCATCACCACGGGGTTCACGCAGAGCGACTGGCTCAACCGCAGGGTCGAGGTGCGGCCCTCGAACAGGGCCCTCCGGAGGGTGAGGTCCTGCACCATCGCCGCCGGCACCCCCAGCTCGTCGACCGTGCGGGGTACCTTCAGGTACTGCTCGATGTCTGCCACGTCATCTCCTGCGCTCATCGCCGGGGCTGGACGCCGTCGCGCCGCCGCGGTCGTGGTGCCATCGGCCGATCGAACGGTCCGGTTGAACGAGCCTAGGTCAGGAGGCGGTGGCGTGCTCTGCGGAGTCCGGCTCGAGCGGGATGACGAGAACGGCCTGATCCCCCGGCTCGTGGGTGGTCACGTGTCCGGCGCCGGTGAGGTCCTCGACGAGCACGGCAGAACCGGGGGAGAAGGTCCGCACCTCCCCGTCGCCGACCTCGAGTCGGGCCCATCCGGTGAGGAACACGACCACCTGCCGGCGCGGGGGGGTGTGCCAATCGGGCGTCAGCGTGCCGTCGCGGACGGTGAGGAAGTGCACGCGGTCGACCGGTAGCCCGGCGCTGTGCACCAGCTCGGGCACACCGGGCTCGCTCGGCACCACGGTGTCGGGCAGGTCGAGCTCGCGGAAATGGGTGACGCCGTCGTCGTCGGAGACGATCGTGGTGAGGCGCACGCCGGCGGCCGCGTCAGTTGGGGTGGCAGCCGCACGCCGCCCCGCACGGCGCCGCCGGAATGGCCGCCGCGCCCGGTGCCGCCGAGCCGATCGCCGCGAACGACGACAGCAACTTCACGGTGTCGGCGTGGCCGTCCGGGCAGGTGGCCGGCGCCGACGCCTCGGCCATGGGGCGGCGCTCGGTGAAGACGGCGTCGCAGGTCCGGCAGCGGAACTCGTAGGTCGGCACGCCCGGAGTGTACCCGCCGCCGCCGCCCGCGGTCCGGCCGCCCGGCCGCCCGCGGGCCGTGTACCGTCCCGGCCATGCCCCACGACCGATCCGAGATCGAGCTCGCCGTCAGCCGCTACTGCGACCTGCGCCGGAGGATCGAGGACCCCGGCGAGGCCGCCTCCTGGGCCGATCTCGCCGACCTCTTCACCGAGGACGCGGTCTACATCGATCCGGCGTGGGGCCGCATCGAGGGGCGCGAGGAGATCCGTGCCTTCATGCACGACTCGATGGTCGGCCTCGACGACTGGCGCTTCCCCATCGAGTTCACCGCCATCGAGGGCGACGACGTGGTCATCAAGTGGACCCAGATCCTGCCGGGCACCGACGCCACGGGCGGCGTGCGGACGCAGTCGGGCTTCTCCCGGCTCATCTATGCCGGCGACGGCCGGTTCCGCTACGAGGAAGACCTGCTCAACATGACCCACGTCATGGAGGATCTCGCCGCCACGGGGTTCCAGGTGCCGGCCGGCTTCCACTTCCCGCCGGCCGAGCCGGACCGCGACGTGTCGATCGAGCCCCGCCGGGCGGGCTGAACGGGCTCAGGCCCGGCGGCGACGGTGGTTGGCCGCCGGCGCCCGCACCACGGCGCGGGGCACCGTTCCCTCCAGGTCGAACACCCAGCGATCGCCGTCCTTCCGCACCCGTCCCAGTCGGGCGTTGGGGACGGCCTGGTCCGTGATCACCACTGGGTGGTAGCCGTGGGCCGCGGCCCGCTCCACCACCTCCCCGATGAAGCCGACGTGACCTCCCTGGCAGCCGGCCGGAGCGAACACGATCTGGCGGGTCTGGATGTCGAACTCGATCTCCTCCCGCTCGACGTCCGACAGGGCCCACTTGAGCGAAGGGTCGCCGATCACGGCGATGGTGGCGGCCGGCGCCTGGCGGCGCAGGTCGTCGACGGCGGCGTGCAGCTGGGCCAGCGACGACGTGGGGCGGCGCCAACCGGCGAGCGTGTCGGCGTCGACCACGACGTACAGACGCTCGGTCCCGGGCTCGGCCATGGCGGGGCACGCTAACGCGTCGGCGCCGGTACGGGAACCAGGTCGTCCCGTCCGCCGTATCATCGGCACCGGGGCCACGGGGTCCTCGGGGAGGGGAGCACACGGTGCACTGCAACGGCATCCGGAACCGCATCATGTTGTCCATCTCGGGGCTGGTCATCGTGCTGGCGGCCTGCAGCGGCAACGCCTCGTCGGTGTCGTCCGTCGGATCGGCGGCGACGGCGTCGTCGGGCGGGACCGTCGGTGCGGGGAGCGCGGTGGCCGAGGGTACGGCCGGAACCGGTCTGGGCGGCACGGCCACGACCGGCGCCCCCGCCACGGGTGCGCCGATCACGACGGCGACGACCGCCCCGAACACCACGAACACCACGACCGGCGCCTTCGGCCCGTCGATACCGGTCGTCGATCCGCCCCCGACCGCCTCCTCGTCGAGCAGCTCCTCGTTGGTGCCGGCTCCGGTGCGCAGCATCCCGCCCGTCCCGTCGGGCGGGAAGGACTGTGGGGTCACCAACCTCATGAGCGGGTGGCCCACGACGATGATGCCGAACCCGACCTCTCGCCGGTGCATCGTCGACGCCGCGGCGGCGGGCCAGCGGGCCCGCCAGACCGAGATCCGCGCCAGCGACGTGAGCAGCGGACGCACCACCGGCGACGGCTACGACATCCCCGCCGCCACGATCGCCAGCTGGATCGTGCTCGGCGCCAACCAGGTGCAGGAGATCGTCGACACCCGCGAGCAACCGGGGGGCACGGTCGTCACGCGGGCGTGCACCGGGATGACCATCGACGAGCACGGTGCCCCTGCGGCGACGGGGTGCTCGCCCGGTTGACCCCGACGACCGACCGGGATCAGTAGGAGCGCACCCGTCCCGACCGGGCGAGGAACGAGCAGATCGCCGCCATGCGGTAGGCCGTGGCCATGTCGGTGTGGGTGAAGGTGATGGTGCGGTCGCCGTCGACGCTGAACTCGGGATGGTGGTCGTGGATCGACGCGACCACAGCCGGCTCGATGGGCTGGCGCAACTCGATCTCGAAGGCGAACGGGGCCTCGATCCGGGGGGCGGCCACCGGGAGCTCGCCGCCGACCAGCTTCGTCGTGGCCCGGGCCGCGGCCTCGGCGATGAGGGCCTGGGCCCGGACCGGGGGCACGATCCACCCGCCGGTCTTGCTGAGCGCCCGCTTCACCACCGCGGTCTCGATGCCGGGACAGCAGGCCACCATCTCCTCGCACACCACGTCGTCCCCGGCGATGAGGGCGGTCGGGATCCCGCGCCCGGCGGCGACCACGCTGAAGATCTCGCCCTCGCCGATGGGCCGGCCGTTGCACCGCACCGAGCGGTAATCGCCGTAGCTGATCGTGTGGGCGCCGATGCCCACCCGGTCGCCGGCCTTGGCGTGGTGCCCGATGAGGAACATGGCGTCGAAGTGCTCGTCGGGGTCGGCCAGGGCGGCGATGGTGGTGGCCCCGCCGCGGGGGATGCCGCGCACGACATCCGCCTCGGGGTCGATCTCGTCGAGCAGGAGGTTGCACAGGTCCTCCACCCCGTGGTTCTCCTCCACCACGAACGAGCCCGCCCCGGCGGCCCGGGCGCCGGCGATCGCCGCGTTCACGTCGGCGGTCATCCACTGGCGCGCCCGCTGGTAGTCCTGCCCGGTGGAGATCACGTCCTGCCAGCGGGTCACCCCGCTGATCCCCTCCATGTCCACCGAGATGTAGATGCGCACGGGTGCATGGTCGCACGCCGGAGCGCTCCCGCGCCGTGAGTCCGTAGCATGGCGCCGATGACCGCCACCGATGCCACCGAACCCACCGCGCCATCGGCCGACGAGGCCGACCGCACCGCCGCCGCCGTCGCGTGGGAGCTCGATCCCATCCTCGAGGGTGCCACGGCCGACGAGCTGCTCGACCGGGCCGACGCCATCGGCTCCGAGCTCGAGTCCTACCGGGGACGGGTGGCCACGCTGCCGGCGGCCGAGCTGGCCGAGCTCATGGGCGCCCTGGCCCGCTACGAGGATCTGGTCGGGCGGGCCGGGAGCTACGCCGGCCTCCGCTTCGCCGTGGATACGGCCGATCCCGAACGGGGGGCGGCGATGGCCCGCTTCCAGGAGCGGGCCACGGTGATGGCCACGAAGCTGGTGTTCCTCGAGCTCGAGTGGGCCGAGGCCACCGACGACCACGTCGAGTCCGTGCTGGCCGACGAACGGCTCGCCTTCTGCGCCCACCACCTGCGCAACCTGCGCCGCTACCGCGACCACCTGCTGTCCGAGCCGGAGGAGAAGCTGCTCACGGAGAAGTCGGTCTCCGGTGGCGCGGCCTGGATCCGGCTCTTCAACGAGCTCACCAGCGCCATCGAGGTGACCCTCCCCGGGGGGCTGGCCGGCGGCGACGGCGACGAGCCCGCGACCGTGGCCCTCGAGCAGGGCCTCGCCCTCCTGCAACATCCCGACCGCGACGTTCGCCGCACCGCGGCCGATGCGGTCACCGCCGGCCTCGCGCCCGGGCTCCGGACCCGCGGCTACATCTTCAACACGCTGGCCCTCGACAAGTCGATCGACGATCGCCTCCGCTCGTATCCGAGCTGGATCTCGTCCCGGAACCTGGCCAACGAGGCCAGTGACGAGTCGGTCCAGGCGCTCATCGACGCCGTGATCCGTCGCTACGACATCCCGCAACGGTGGTATGCCCTCAAGGCCCAGGTGCTGGGCCTCGACCGCTTGGCCGACTTCGACCGCAACGCGTCGGTGGCCGACGACGAGACCGAGGTGGGATGGAACGAGGCCACCCGGCTCGTGCTCGAGGCGTACGCCAGCTTCTCCCCCGATCTGGCGGCCATCGCCCAGCGGTTCTTCGACGAGCGGTGGATCGACGCGCCGGTCCGCCCGGGCAAGCGTCCCGGGGCGTTCTGTGCCTACACCGTCCCCAGCCACCACCCGTACGTGCTGCTCAACTGGACCAGCCGCGCCCGCGACGTCGCCACCCTCGCCCACGAGCTCGGCCACGGTCTCCACGCCTACCTGTCGAGGGAGCAGGGCGTCTTCCACTTCTCCACGCCGCTGACGCTGGCCGAGACGGCCTCGGTGTTCGGCGAGACCGTCACCAACAACGCCCTGCTGGCCTCGCTCGACGACCCCGCGGCTCGCTTCGCCCTCCTCGCCTCCACCCTCGAGGACTCGATCGCCACGGTGTTCCGGCAGGTGGCGATGAACCGGTTCGAGGACGCCGTCCACACCGCCCGCCGTGACGAGGGCGAGCTGTCGGTCGACCGCTTCAGCGAGCTGTGGGCCGAGAGCCAGCACGCCATGCTCGGCGACGCGGTCGAGATCACCGACGGCTACCGCTCGTGGTGGAGCTACATCCCCCACTTCATCGGGACCCCTGGGTACGTCTACGCCTACGCCTACGGCCAGCTGTTGGCGCTGTCGGTGTACGCCCGCTACGAGGAGGCCGGCGCGGCGTTCGTGCCCGACTACCTCCGACTGCTCTCCGCCGGCGGTTCCCTGCCGCCCGCCGAGCTCGGCCGCATCGTCGGGTGCGACCTCGAGGATCCGGGTTTCTGGGACGCCGGCCTCGACATCGTCGCCGGGCAGCTCGACCGTGCTGTCGACGCGGCGCGCGCCGCCGGACGGTTGCCGGCGTCGTGACGGCGGAACCGCTCGTCGCCCTCCCGACGCTCGCCGACGTGCGGGCGGCCGCGGCCCGACTGGCCGGCGTGGCCGTGCGCACGCCGCTCGTCCGTTTCGACGACGAGCTCGCGGTGAAGCCGGAGAGCCTGCAACCCGTCGGCTCCTTCAAGCTCCGGGGCGCCTACAACTGCATCGCCGCCCTGCCCCCGGACGTGCGGGCCAGGGGGGTGGTGGCCCACTCGTCGGGCAACCACGCGCAGGCCGTCGCCTTCGCCGCCCGCACGCTCGGGGTGCCGGCCACGGTGGTCATGCCCGACGACGCCCCCGAGATCAAGCGGGTGGCCACGGCGCGATGGGGAGCGGAGATCGTGGTCGTGGGGCCGG
This sequence comes from Actinomycetes bacterium, assembly GCA_029782025.1. Classification (GTDB taxonomy): domain Bacteria; phylum Actinomycetota; class Acidimicrobiia; order Acidimicrobiales; family Acidimicrobilacustridaceae; genus JAKOVR01. The sequence continues at coordinate 19,788 of JAKOVR010000018.1, forward strand.
GGAGCGATGAGCGGGCGACCCGATGCGCCGAGCTGGCCGCGGAACGGGGCCTGGCCGTCGTCGCGCCGTACGACGACCACGAGGTGGTGGCGGGGCAGGGCACCGTGGGGCTCGAGATCGTGGAGGACGCACCCGCGGTCGACCTCGTCCTCGTGCCGGTCAGCGGGGGCGGGTTGCTCGCCGGTGTGGCCGTCGCCGTGAAGGCGCTGGCCCCGTCCTGCGCCGTGGTCGCCGTCGAACCGGCGTTGGCCGACGACGCGTGGCAGAGCGTCCGGTCGGGGACGCGGGTCAGCATCACCGCGGCGGAGGCGGCACGGACGAGCGCGGACGGCTTGCGGGTCCAGCGCGTGGGCGACCGGGGCTGGGCGGCGTTGCGCACGCTCGTCGACGACGTGGTGCGGGTGGCCGAGGACGAGATCCTCGACGCCGTCCAGGCGTTGGCGTCCACGGCCCGCGTGCTGGCCGAGCCCAGCGGCGCCGTCACCACCGCCGCGTGGGTGCACCATCGCGCCGAGCTACCGGCGGCCCGGGTGGCCGTCGCCGTGGTGTCCGGCGGCAACGCCGCCCACCGGGTGCAGATCGAGGGCTGATCCGGGCGGTCCGGCGCGGGGCAAGGGGCCGGAACGGCGCATATGCTCTCCACAGACGCCGCCTGTCACCGTGACCCACGTCACAGCGGCGGGGGACGCCGCCACCGCTCGTTGCCATGAAGGGGGAAGCAGTGCGTGTCCTGGTGGTGGAGGACGACCGAGACCTCGCCGATGTGATCGCGCGCGGGCTCCGGCAGGACGCGCTGGCCGTCGACCTCGCCGGTGACGGCGCCGAGGCGCTCGACAAGGCCGCCGTGACCGCCTACGACGTGGTCGTACTCGACCGTGACCTTCCCGAGCTGCACGGCGACGACGTGTGCCGGGAGCTCACGGCCCGAGGATCGGGCGAGCGCATCCTCATGCTCACGGCGTCGGGCACGCTCGACGATCGGGTGGCGGGCCTCTCGCTCGGGGCCGACGACTACCTCGCCAAGCCGTTCGCCATGAAGGAGCTCGTGGCCCGCGTGCGGGCGCTGGGGAGGCGGGTGCCGGCGGTCGTCCCGCCCAAGCTCACCTTCGACGATCTGGAGGTCGACGTGCCGGCGCGTCGGGTCGTCCGGGCCGACCGGGAGATCAACCTCACCCGCAAGGAGTTCGGGGTCCTCGAGGTGCTGATGGCCGCCGGCGGTCGCGTCGTCAGCGCGGAGGAGCTCCTCGAGAAGGTCTGGGACGAGAACACCGACCCGTTCACCAACGCCATCCGCATCGCCGTGATGACGCTGCGCCGCAAGCTCGGTGAGCCGGCGGTCATCGACACCGTGGTCGGGGTCGGCTACCGGATGGCGGTCGGCGCCGACGCCAGCCCCGAGGATCAGGGGTCCGAACCCGAGGACGCCGACGCTGGGGCCGGGGGTCGTCGAGTGGAAGCGCCGGCGACCTGATGGGCTTCCGGCCCACCATCCGGCTCCGCTTGACGGCGTTCTACACCTTGCTGTTCGTCATGCTCGGCGCGATGGTGCTCGCCGTCTCCTACCTGCGGGTGCAGAGCAGCCTGCGCGCCGACGAGGCCTCGGGATCGCTCCGCCGCGTCACCCAGCAGTACGGCTACACGCCCGAACAGATCCGGTTCTTCAACGACATCAAGCTCCCGCCCGCGCCCGCGGGCGCCCCCCGCAAGGCCGACACCGTGGGCCAGATCATCTCGGGGGTGCAGCGCGACATCGACGACGACGCCCTGCACGAGCTCCTCGTCGGCTCCGGCCTCGCCCTCGGCGTCGTGGTGCTGGCGTCCGGCTTCGTCGGGTGGCTGGCTGCCGGTCGCGTGCTGCGTCCGATGGGGCGCCTCACGGCGCGGGCCCAGAGCCTCTCCGAGGAGAACCTGAGCCAGCGGATCGGACTCGACGGCCCTGCCGACGAGCTGAAGGAGCTGGCCGACACCATCGACGGCATGCTCGGCCGCCTCGAGGTCGCCTTCGAGGCGCAGCGCAACCTGGCGGCCCATGTCTCGCACGAGCTGCGCACGCCGATCTCCATCATCCGGGCCGAGGCCGACCTCGTCCTCGACGACGCGGCGGCCTCGGAGCGGGAACTGGGCCTGGCCCGGAGCGTGCGCAGCGCCGCCGACCGCACCGAGGCCCTGCTCGACAGCCTGCTGGCGCTGGCCCGCAGCGAGAGCACCATGAACGACCGGGAGACCATCGACCTCGGCGATCTGGCCGGCGACGTGGTCGGCGAGCTGGTGGGGCGGGCCGACGCGGCGCGGATCGACATCGACCTCGCGCTCGGCACGGCGCGCGTGCACGGCGACCGGTTCCTGCTGCAGCGGCTGGTGGCCAACCTGGTCGACAATGCGATCAAGCACAACCATGCCGGAGGATGGCTCAAGGTCACGGTGCGGCCCGAGGGCGGCGAGGCCGTGCTCGAGGTCTCGAACACCGGCGACCGCATGACCGATGAGCAGCTCGAGGTGATCACCAAGCCCTTCCACCGCACCGATGGCCGCCGGCCCGGGTACGGCCTCGGCACGACGGTGGTCCAGAGCGTGGTCAGATCCCACGGCGGGCGGGTCGACCTGGCCGCCCGACCCGACGGGGGACTGGTGGTCACCGTGCATCTGCCGCTGGCCGGACGCCCCGCGCCGGTCGGCCCGGCCTCCCACGCCGACACCCCCAAGCCGGCTCGTTCGAGCCCCCCAGCGTCGCCCGCCCCTGTCGCGGCCCCGCCCGAGCACCTCCCGGTCTGACCCCATCGATCCTTGGGTGCGTAAGGGTGCGCTATGCGCGCCCTTACGCATCCAAGGGATCCGGGGCGGGATGGCTCCGCGGAGGGCGACCCTCTACGTTGTGCCGGTGCTCCCCGCCCTGCTCGCGCTCGCCGTGCTGCTGATCGCGGCGACGGTGTGGGGGGCCGTGACCACGGCGCGGTTGCGCACGGCCCGGGCCGACAGCGCCGCCGCCGCCGCGGCGGCCGACACGGCACAGGCGGCGGCGGCAGAAGCGGACGCCCGGGCGGAACGGGAAGCCGCCGCCGCGGTCGCCGCCGCGACCCGGGCGGACGCGGCGGAGCAGCGAGCCCGGACCGAGCAGGCCCGGGCCCTCGACGCGGAGGCTCGGGCCAAGCTCGAGTGGGACCGGGCCGCGTCCGCAGAGCGTCGGGCCGACGTCGCGGCCGCCGAAGCCGAGCAGGCGGCCACCGAGGCCGCGCGCGCGGCGCAGCGGGCCGACGGGGCGGAGGCCGCGCTCGACGCCGCCCGCCGGACCCTCGACCCTGAGGGCCTGTGGCTCTTCGAGCGTCGGCGTCTGGGCCGGCTGTGGCGCGACTGGGTGTCGGTCACGCTCGACGGCACCCCGCCGGTCCCGGCTGCGGCCGGCATCGACGCCCTCCGGATCGGGGTGGACATCCTCGCCGCCGCCAGCCGGGAGGAGTGCGGCGTCCCCATCGACGTGCGATGGGCCCTGGAGCCGGACCTCGTCCTCGACACCGCGCAGGTGCTGGTCGTCCTCCGCGCCGCCGAGGAGCTGGTGGCCACGGCTCGGCGCACGAGCGGCGGCGACCTCGCCGTCGAGCGGGACGACGCCGATCTGGTGGTGTCGCTCACCACCGAGGCGGGCCAGCTGGTGGCCAGCGATCTGCTGCCGGCCTCCACGTCGCTCGGGTGGCGGGTGGCGGCCACCGACTCCGTGCTCACCGTCAGGCTGCCCGGGATCGTGGCGACGGCACACTGATCGACAGGTTGTCCACAGGCACCGTCCACAGGGTTCTCCCCCTCTTGTGGACACGGCGTCGTCATGGCCGCCACCCCCTCTGACCTGCCGGTTTCCTCCCGCCGCGACGTCGTGCGGCGCCGTCCCCTACGGTTTGGGCGTGATCGACCCCGAGCTGCGCCGCCGCCTGGACGAGGCGATCGTGGGTCCTGCGACCTATACCGTGCAGGAGCTCATGGCTGCCACCGGGACCGATCGGGGCTTCGCCGACGATCTGTGGCTGTCCCTCGGCTTCCCCATCGACCGGACGTCGGACGAGGTGCGGGCCTACGCCGAGATCGACGCCGAGGCGCTGCGCTCGCTCAACACCCTCCTGGCCCTCGACCTGGTCGACCGCGACGTGCTCCTCGCCATGACCCGGGTGATGGGTCAGGCCGTCGCCCGGATCGCCGCCGCCCAGGTCCAGCTCTTCCGCGACGAGTTGGACGTCATCGTCAGCCCCGACGCCGACGGCATGGTCGACGACGAGATCCGTGCCGCCGTCACCGAGATGCTCGTCCCCGGCGTCGAGCGGTTCGTCAGCTACTGCTGGCGCCGACACCTGCTCGCCGCCCTCGACCACGAGCTCGACCTGTCGGCCGACCGGAGCCAACCCGTGATCGGCTTCGTGGACGTCGTCGACTTCACCCGCACCACCAGGAAGATCCACGACGACGAGCTGGCCGATCTCGTGGCCCGCTTCGAACGGCACGTGTACGAGACGGTCACCAACTCGGGCGCGCGATTGCGCAAGCTCCTCGGCGACGGCGTGCTCTTCGATGCGCCCGACGCGGCCACGGCCGCGGGGGCGGCGTTGGCGCTCGTGGTGCGCTGCGCCGAGGACCCCCGCCTCGCCGGTGCGCGGGGTGGCCTGGCCATGGGCCCCACCCTCGAGATGGAAGGGGACGTCTACGGCGAGACGGTGAACCGGGCCAGTCGCCTCGCCGACCTCGCCTATCCCAACACCGTGGTCGCCGACCGCGCCGTGGCCAACGTGCTCCAGGGTCAGCCCGGCTACCTCATCCGCATGTTGGGTCTCCGGCCCGTCAAGGGGTTGGGCCGCGTGGAGGCGGCCGTGATCCGGCCGGCGCTCCTGTGACACCGCCACCACCGGGCCGGCCGTCCCCGGATCCGCCGGCCCGGTCCCACCTGGTCACGGAGCGGCTGGCTTCGTTCGACGGGTGGCCGCTGGTGGTCGACCAGGTCGGTTCCCGGGTCGGCCCCCCGGTGGTGCTGCTCCACGGCCTGCGGTCGAGCGCCTACGTGAACTGGCATCGCCCGGGGACGGTCGACGCCATCGTGGCGGCGGGGTTCCGGGTCTTCGCGCCCGACGCGCGCGGCCACGGCCGGTCCGGGAACCTGAAGCGCCGCCCGCTCCGTGATGAGGGAGCGATGGCCAAGGACGTCATCGCCATCGCCGACCACTACGGCGTCGACGAGATGCACCTGGTCGGATACTCGATGGGGTCGATGGTGGCGATCGGCGTTACCGCGCTGGACCCACGGGTTCGGTCGCTCGTGCTCGGTGGCCTCGGGATCGAGGGTCTCGCCGGGCGGATCCGGCTACGACGTGGGCCGAGCGCCATCGTGCGCGGGACGCATTCCGGCCTCGGGGTCGACCGTGGCCTCGGGGTGTCGTTGCTCGAACAGATCCGGGTGCCGACGCTGTTCGTCGCCGGCAAGGACGACTGGCTGATCGGCTCACCCGATTCGCTCGCCGCCGCCGTGCCCGGCGCGCGGGCGGTCACCGTCCCGGGCCGCCACCTCAGCGCGCCGCGGAGCGAGGAGTTCCGCCGGGCCATCGTGGCCTTTCTGCTCGAGGTCACCGGCGGGGCCGCGCCGCCGAGGCCGACCGGACCCGGGCCAGGGCCAGGGACAGCGCCACACCCCGGTTGACCGCCGGGCCGGCGTCCCGTCAGGTCGAGGCCGGGTGGCCGAGGTCGATCCAGGTGTCGGTGTTGGGGAAGGTGCCGCGCAGGACCCGCCGGTGGCAGCCGAGCGAGGGGAGCGTCACCCCCGCGGCGCGGGTGTGGTCGACGATGGCGTCGAACGTCGCGGCCGGGGCGCCGTCGAGGCCGGTCGGTTGATCTGCCGGCCCGGCGGGTTGCCAGTAGAGCTCGTGGTCGAACGACGCGTGATCCGGAAGGGTGCCGTCGTGCACGTGAACAGTGGGGAAGAAGAGGCGAGAACCGTCGCGGGTCGGGAACGAGAAGGCCATGGGGTGCACGTCGTCGGCGTCGGCCACCCGGCCGCGGTCGCGCCACCAGGAGCGCTTGCGGCCGGCGAGCTTGAACACGGCGAACCCGTGGTCGCGGTACTCGGGGCGGACGTCCCACACGCCGGGCGGCATGCGGAAGCGGGCGTCGAGACGGTCGAAGTCCTCGACCGTGGGCACGAAGCTGGCGTCGAAGGCGCCCACCGCGTGCACGACCAGGGGGGGCGCCGCCGGCGCCGGTGCGGCGCGGCTGACCGGGACGCCCCCGGCGGTCGGGGGTCGGGGGAACGCGCCGGCGATGTCGTCGAACAGGCGTGGGTAGCCCGAGAGATCGATGAAGTGCACGGCGTCCTCACCGCACCCCGCCGGGACGGGGAGCGGCAGGATCATCGCCACGTCGGCGGCGACGCCGACGCGCATCCGGTAGGCGAGGACCTGGGTCGGTCCGGCCGGCCCGTCGGAGGAGCGGGCGAAGATCCTCGTGCCGCTCACGTGGTGGACGGGTCCCGAGAAGCAGCACATCGGGACCGCACGGTAGTGCCGGCACCCGCCCGGGACCGGGGAACGGGCTGCCCTACGCTCGGGGGCCCAGCGCCGTCGGAGGTCGATCGTCATGTGCCGGAACATCACCACCCTCCGGGGCCTCGAGCCGCCGGCCACCGTCGAGGAGATCGAGGCGGCGGCCCGGCAGTACGTCCGCAAGGTGGGCGGCATCCAGAAGCCCTCGCTGCTCACGGAGGCGGCCATGGAGCGGGCGGTGGCGCAGATCGCCGCCGCCACCACCGAGCTGCTGGCGTCGCTCCCCGCCCGCCGTCAGCCCCCGCCGACGCTCCCACCCCTGCGCCGCCTCGGCTCGGCCCGGGCGACGGCCACCGGCGGCGCCGCCGCGTTGCCAACCCCCTAGCGGTCGAACGAGGTCGTCCTCGATCTGCGTTCGGTACGGGCGCCGAACTCGGGCTGGAGGCCTTCGTCGTCCACGCCGCCGCCGCGGGTCGGGTCAGCCGAATCCGAACGCCTGGGCGGCGGCCTGGCCGGTGCAGGCCCCCGTCGCCGGCTTCGTCTTGTTCTCGGTCCCGCCTTCGGTCTGGGCCACGTAGCCGTAGGCGCAGCCGCCGTTGGTGTCGGCGACGGCGAAGGCCAGGTACTGCTGGTTCTTCTGCTTGCTGATCACCGGGTCGAACCCGGAGACCGGTGACCGCTGCGCGTCGGCGGTCACAGCCGAGCCGACGGCCTGGCGATCGCCCACGCCGGCGGCCTGCCACATCTCGGGTGCATACCACCGTTGCGTACCGTTGGCGTCGGCGCCGGGCGCCTCCTTGGCCAGGGTGACGAGGTCGGCGGCCGTGGCGCCGGCATCGCTGGTCGGCAGCGTGACGCGCAACGACGGCCGCAGGTCGGGGGCCGTCGTCGTCGACCTCGGGGCCCGTGTCGACGTCGTCCCGGTCGATCCGCTCGACACCGTGCAGGTGCCCGACCCGGTCATCGTGCCGGTCGCCGCGTCGACGTTGAAGCCGGCCGAGAAGCCGAAGTTCAGGGCGTCGGAGCCCATGCTCGTGGCCGCCGCCGCGTTGATGGCGGCGTCGCCTCGGCCCCTCACCTGGTCACCGTCGAGCAGTTCGATCTGCCCGGTCTGCGGATTGGTCGGGCTGTCGGCGGTGATGCGGAAGTCGACGTTCTCGCCGAACGCCATGCGCAACCGGCCGTCCGACAGCGTGCGGCAGATCATCGGTCCGGAGAGACCGGTGTCCTTGCCGTTCACGGTCACGGTGGCCTTGTACTGGTTGATCGCCGACGCCGGGATCTGCTGCCGGGTCGTGGCCGGACCGCCGGTGGTCGCCGTCGTCGCACTGGCCGCGGTGGTGGCCGTCGTGCCCTGCGAATCGGTCAGGCTGGAACTGCCGGGGCTGCTGGAGCAGGCCACAGCCAGACCGGCGGTGGCGGTGAGTGCGACGGGGATCAGCGCGCGACGCGGCAACGGAACTCTCCTGGCGAAGACGAGTGGGTTTCCAGCAGGTACCCAGGGAGAGCACCGCGTAGTCGCGACGCCGGTCCGCCACGGTGATCGGGGACGCCCCACGATGCGGCGACGCCGTGGGGCTCGCTCTGTGCCCCAGGGAGTCGCGGCTCAGATCCGCGCCCGCACCCAGGACGCGATCCGGTCGGCCACGTCCTCCCGGATGCCCTCCGGTTGCTCGAGGTAGTGGTCGCCGGGGATGAGCTGGAGCTCCTTGTCCGGGCCGGCGAGCGCGGCGTGGATCGCCTCGGCGTCGCGGGGGAACACGCCGGTGTCGGCGGTGGACTGGATGACGAGCGCGGGGAGGTCGATGCGGGCCAGGTGGGGAGCGCCCCGGCAGTCGGATTCGCGCAGGCTCCACATCGACAGCCAGGTGCGCAACGTGTTCGAGGAGCCGATGCCGTAGGGGCTGTAGTTGGCCCAGCGGGGATCGCCGGTGTAGCAGCGGTTGAGGGGGCGATCGGACGGGTCGATGGTGGGATCGAGGTAACGCAGGTCGGCCCACACCCGGTGGAGGTTGAAGTTGCGGTCGAACGCTCCCGCGGCCTGGCACCGCTCGAGCTCGTCGAGGGCCCAATCGGTGATGCGGTGGTTGCGGGCTTCCTGGGCCGCCCGGTAGGTGGCGACGAACTCGGCCGTATACGGCGGCCCGTTGCGCTGGTCGTACATGTCGAGGGCCGGATCGACCGAGAGCGGGTCGGCTTCGTCGGTGACCGAGGGGTCCATCCACGCCGTCAGCACCTCGGGCCGCCCGATGTGGGCCTGGAGCGACACGTACAGGTCGGCGGGGGGGAGGGAGAGCACGGCGGGCGGGAGGCCCAGCCCCCGGGCCGGCCGGATCGAGGGATCCGTGGCCTGCGACTGGTAGGCCGCCATCAGCGACCCGCCGCCCGAGTTGCCGAGGAGCACCACGACCCGAGCACCGGCCACCTCGCGCAACCACCGCACGCCAGCGGCGATGTCGACCAGCGCGTGCTCGAGCAGGAACCAGTGCTCCACGCCGCGGTACCGCGTGTTCCAGCCGAGGAAGCCGAAGCCGCGGCGGGCCAGCAGCGGGGCGAGGTAGTGCTCGCTGAAGTCGACGTTGTAGTGGGTGGCGATGAAGGCGATGTCCGGCGACGCCCCGGGCGGGTGGTGGTACAGGCCCTGGCACGGGTGGTAGCCGACCGGGTTCACGGTCCCGGTGGCCGACTCCAGCGCGACGAAGGTCCGCTCGACCCGTCCGGTCGTGTCGCCGGGGGCGGAGCGGTCGACCGCGGGCACGTCAGAAGCCCGGCGGGGTCTCGTGCCGGCGCCGATCGGCCTCGGCCGGGTCGACGGGCAGGCCGGGACGGTCGAGGCAGAGCTCGAAGAGGATGCCGTTGGGATCGGTGATGTAGGTGGAGACGCACCAGCCGTGGTCGAGCTCGATGTCGGGCTCCCGCCCGTCGGCCCGGAGGCGGTCGAGGATGGCGGCCTTGCTGGCCTCGTCGACGCGGTAGGCGAAGTGGTTCACCCAGGCCGGCAGCCCGAGGTCGGTGGAGATCGCGGTGGGGACGGGCTGGGGCTCGCCCACCCCGTGGAGATCGAAGAACGCCAGCGCGCTCCCGTCGCCGCAGTCGTAGAACACGTGCCGGAAGAAGCCTTGGTCGAAGGGGGTCACCTCGGTGTGGACCAGGGTGAGCCCGATGATGTCGGCGTAGAAGTGGTGGGTGGCGTCGAGGTCGCGGCAGGCGTAGGCCACGTGGTGGATGCTGGGCGGCCGGCCGCCGTGGTCGTCGGGCATCTGGCGCTCCTGGGTGTCGGCGCCGGGTCGTCCGCCCGGCGCGAGACCGTCGGCCGACGCTACACCGTCGGATCGTCCCCGCCGCCGGCTCTCGGGACCGCTTGCGCCTTCCCGATGTTCCTCATACGGTTGGTGGGAAACACGGGCCGTGGTGGTGCCCGGTTCACGACCCGTCGCCCATGCCCGCCGATACGCCCCTCTTCGTCCTCGCCCTCGCCGGCCTCGGTGTGGGCTTCATCGTCGGCCTCACCGGGATGGGGGGCGGCGCGCTGATGACCCCGGTCCTGGTGCTGCTCTTCGGCGTCGATCCGGGCAAGGCGGTGGGGAGCGACCTCGTGGTGTCGCTCCTGATGAAGCCGGTGGGCGGTGGCGTGCACCTGCGCAAGGGCACGGTGCACCTCCCGCTGGTGAAGTGGCTGGTGGTCGGCTCCGTTCCCAGCGCCTTCGCCAGCGTGTGGCTGTTCAGCCGGATCTTCGGCGATCACTACAACGACGTGGTCCAACGGGCGATCGGCGTGGCGTTGCTGCTGGCGTCGGCCGGCCTGATCGCCAAGGGGGCTTTCTCGGGGAAGCGCCACGCCACGGGCGATCCCGACCACGTGCCCGTGCGCCCGATCCCGACGTTGCTCGTGGGCGTGTTCGGTGGCGTGGCGGTGGGCATCACCTCGGTGGGGTCCGGGTCCCTGATGATGCCGCTGCTCCTCGTGCTCTACCCGGTCCTCACGGCCAAGCAGCTGGTGGGCACCGACCTGGTCCAGGCCGTTCCGCTGGTCGCCGCGGCGTCGCTCGGGCATCTGCTGTTCGGTTCGGTGGAGTTCGGGCTCACCGCCGCGCTGCTCCTCGGAGCGCTCCCAGGCGTCTGGCTCGGCGCGCACGTGTCGAGCCGGTCGGCCGACTACGTCATCCGGCCCATCCTCGCCGTGGTCCTCATCGTGTCGGGACTGAAGATGCTGAACGTGCCGTCGATGGCGGTCGGCATCACCGGTCTGGTGTTGTCGCTGATCGCGGTGGTGATGATCCTGCGCAGCCGGCCCACGCCCATCGTCCGGCTGGCGATGGACGCCGCCGCCGAGTGACCGCCCCGGTGTCGGGGTTCGTCGCCGTCAGGTGAAGATGATCTCGCCGCCGGCGGCCCGCTCGTAGAACTCGCCGACCGTGATGATCTCCTGCACCTCGTCGATGAAGTCGTCCTTCGTGAGCTCGAACATGTCGACCGAGGCCTTGCAGGCGTAGAGGCCGGCGCCGGTGTCGGCGATCATCTCGATGAACTCGTGGATGGGCGGGATGTCGAGGTTGGCCATCTTGCGCTCCATCAGGTGCGTGGCTAGGGCCGACATGCCCGGCAGGCCGCCGAGCATGGTGGCCATGTGCATCCCGGGGTTGCCGACGGTGGCCACCTTGATGTGATCGATGCGCTTGCGGTGGATGGCGTCGAGGCCGAAGAACGTGAAGAACAGGTTGGCTTCGATCCCTTCGGCCCGGGCCCCGTTGGCCATGATCAACGCCGGGTAGACGCCCTCCAAGGACCCTTTGGAGACGATGATCGAGACCTTCTCGATGGTGTCGGACATGACGCCCTCCTAGATGCAGCCGCGAGGCTTGGGGATGCCGGCGATCTTGGCGGCCATCTTCGCCGGGCCCTTGGGGAACAGCTCGTACAGCTCCTTCACGGTGACGCCGGAGGTCTTGCCGAGCACGCGGACGGTGGGCCCGGTGCCCTTCTCGGCGAACTCCTGGCGCATGAAGCGGATGACCTGCCAGTGCTTGTCGGTGAGCTCGGCGATCCCTTCCTGGGCGGCGAGCTCGCGAGCCATGTCCTCGGTCCACTGGTCGGGTTGTTCGAAGAAGCCTTCGTCGTTGACGTCGACGGCGACGCCGGAGATGGTTGCGGTGGGCATGTCAGCCTCCTTGTGCGGCCGGGGCGATGTCCTTGCCGGCCGTGGGCATGTCCGGGCCGACGCCCGGGATGTCACGGCCCGGCAGGAGCGCGTGCCAGTAGAACCACTGGAACATGAGCTTGCCGAGATGGTTGAGCCGGGATTCCTTCAGCAGCGGCATCCCCACCGGTCCGGGGAAGTGACCCGCCACGGGCTCCTGGTCGTAGTTGAAGTCGATGAGCATGGCCTTGTGGAAGCCGGTCTCGATGAAGCAGTTGGCATGGCCGTCGTAGGCGGCGTCGAGGGGCTCGCCCCGGAGGAAGCGGAGGATGTTCTCCACGAGCACCTCGCCCTCGAAGTGGGTGACCGAGCCGGCCTTCGACACGGGGAGGCTCGCCGCGTCGCCGATCACGAAGATGTTCGGGCGCACATGGGCCTGCAGCGTGTGTTCGTCGGCGAGCACGAAGTCGAGGTCGTCGCCGAGGCCGGGGGAGTCGGCGACGTAGGCCGCGCCGCTGTGGGCCGGGATCACGACGGCGATGTCGAAGGGCACCTCCCGCCCGTCGTACCCGACGAGCTTCCCGCCCTCGCCGTCGACCTCGCCGGTGTTGAACTCGGTGACGAGCTCGATGTTGCGGTCCTCGAGCATCCCGCCCAGCGTCCGGGCCGCCGTGGGTTTGGTGAACGCAGCATCGAGCGGCGTGACGTAGGTGATCGTGACCTCGTCGCGGACGCCGACCTCGTGGAAGTACCAGTCGGCGAGGAAGCAGAACTCGAGGGGTGCGACCGGGCACTTGATGGGCATGTCGACCACGTTGACCACGAGGCGGCCGCGCTCGAAGCGGGCGAGGGCACCGGCCAGGGCGGTGGCACCGGGCAGGTCGTAGAACGTGAAGACCCGCTCCATCCAGCCGGGGCCGAGGAGGCCCTCGGTCTCCTCCGGCACGAGCCGGGAGCCGGTGGCGACGACGAGGAGGTCGTAGGGGAGCACGGTGGCGTCGGCGAGGTGGACCTCCTGGGCGTCGATGTCGACCCGGGCGATGCCCACGTGGTGGTAGTTGATCCCCCGGTGCAGTTGGCGGCCCCGAGGGCGCACGATGTCTTCCGGATGGGCCAGGCCGAACGGCACGAAGAGCAGCCCGGGCTGGTAGACGTGCTGGTCGTTCTCGTCGACGACGGTGATCTCGGCGTCGGCGGGGAGGGCCTTGCGGAGACGGTTGGCGGTCAGCGTTCCTCCGGTCCCACCCCCGAGGATCACGATGCGGTCGCTCACGGACTTCCTCCTTCGGTTCCGACGCTACGGGAGCGTCTCGGGCTTGCCCCGGGCCTTTGGTCCCAATGGCGGCCGGCCGAGGTCCCTCCTCGCCGGCTCAGGCCAGGCGCATGAAGAGCTTCTCGACCTCGTCGAGGGGATAGCCGTCGGCGGCGGCCGCCTCGGGATTGTTGAGGCAGTAGGTGAGGCCGGCGCTGACGAGCCGGAAGCCGGCCTGTTCGAGGGCCCGGTTGGCGGCTGAGATCTGGGTGACGATGTCGCGGCACTCGCGCCCGTCGTCGAGCATCCGCTCGATGCCCTGTACCTGCCCGGCGATGCGCCGCAAGCGCTTCCGCAGGTCATCGATGACATCCTCGGGCAGCTCCACGGCGATTCCTCCTTCTCGGGGCGGGGCGTCGCCCCCAGGTGGAATAGTATACCCCTATGGGTATGTTGCACAGTGTGTCCACCCCGATTCGGAGGTTGCCATGACCAGCATCACCCACGCCGACGATCCCGTGAGCTTCGACCGCGAGGTGCTCCAGTCCGAGATCCCCGTCGTCGTCGACTTCTGGGCCGACTGGTGCGGTCCGTGCCACATGGTCGCTCCCGAGCTCGAGGAGCTGGCCGACCTCCATCAGGGCACGGTCAAGGTCGTGAAGGTCGACGTCGACGCCAACCAGTCCGTCGCCGATCGCTACGGGATCCGGGGCATCCCCACTGTGCTCCTCTTCGAGGCGGGCCGCCCCGTCGCCTCCAGCGTCGGCGCCAAGCGCCGCCCGGCCATCGAGGCCGAGCTCGGCATCGTCGCCTAGCCCGAAAGGGGGCTGTCATGGGCCACTACCAGGACGTCGCCACCGACCTGCGGGAACCGACCCGCAACCTACGCCGCGCCATGCCCGACACCTGGGCGGCCTTCACGGCCTTGCACCAGCAGGCGGTGGCCGATGGGGCCCTGCCGAGCAAGGTCAAAGAGCTCATGGCGTTGGTGGTCGGCGTCGTCAAGCGTTGCGACGGGTGCATCGCCTACCACGCCCGGGCCGCGGCCGCGGCCGGTGCCACCGAAGCCGAGGTCGTCGATGCCCTGGGCGTCGCCCTGCTGATGGACGGCGGCCCGGCGTCGGTCTGGGCGCCGCGGGCCCTCTCGGCGTTCCGGGAGTTCGCCGAGGAGGTGCCGGCGTCGTGACGGCGCGCTCTGTCTGCGCTCCCGCGTCGCCGAGCGCGGCCCTTCCCCACCGGGTGGGTCGGCCGTGAGCCGCTCCTCGCTCCCATCGGGCTCCGACGCCGCGCCGGTGCCGGAGGTGGGTCCGGTCGAAGCCCGGGCGCTCGTGCGCATCGGCGCCCTCCTGCTCGACGTCCGCGAAGTGGACGAATGGCAGGCCGGCCACGCGGCCAAGGCGCAGCACCTGCCGCTCGGTGATCTCCCGGCCTCCCTCGACGCCCTCCCCCGGGGACGCACGATCGTCGTCGTCTGCCGTTCCGGCAACCGGTCGGCGCAGGCCACCGCCCTGCTCCGGAGCGCCGGCTTCGATGCGCTGAACCTGGCCGGCGGGATGGGGGCCTGGGCGGAGGCCGGCTTCCCGCTCGTCGACCGCGGCGGCGCGGCCGGGAGGGTGGCATGACCCCCGATCCCTCCCCGTCCGCCCGCCAGGCCCACTGGGACGCCGTGTACGGGAGGGCGACCGCGTCCGAGGTCAGCTGGTACCAGCCGGTCCCCGAGCGATCGTTGGCCCTCCTCGATCGCTACGCCGCCCCGCTCACCACCGTGGTGGACGCCGGCGGCGGCGAGAGCTCCCTCGCCCGACTGCTGGCGGAGCGGGGCGTCGCCGTCACCGTGGTCGACGTGTCGGCGCGGGCGATCGAGGCGGCCCGCGAGGCCGCCGGCGAGGTGGCTACCGCCATCCACTGGGAGGTGGCCGACCTCCTCGAGTGGCGCCCCGTCCGCCGGTTCGCGGCATGGCACGACCGCGCCGTCTTCCACTTCCTCACCGATCCACGGGATCAGGCCCGGTACGTCGAGACCCTCACCGCCGCCATCGAGCCGGGCGGCACGGTGATCATCGCCGCCTTCGCGCCGGATGGCCCCGAAGCCTGCTCGGGCCTGCCCACGGTCCGCTACGACGGCGCCGGCCTGGCTCGCGTGCTCGGTCCCCACTTCACCCTCGTGGCCGAGGAGCGGGAGACGCACCGCACCCCCGCCGACCGGATCCAGGAGTTCGCCTGGGCGGTGTTCGTCGCCGACGGGTGATCGGCCCGGGATGGCGGCCGACGGTCGGGCCGACCGACTTTCCCAAGACTTTCCTCGGGCCTGGCCTTCCCCGAACGGCGGTTTCGCCACGCTGCTGCGAGGCAAGGACCACCCCTCCCGAGGAGTCATCATGGACCGCAGACGAGCTCTCGCCCTGGCCGCCAGCGTGGCGCTGTGCGCCACCGCCGGCGCCGGCGCCGTCGCCACCAACCTCGCCATGACCCGTTCGACTCCCTCCGAGGACGCCTCGATCGGCCAGTTCGACCCCCGGACGGCCGCCCTGGTCTCGGGAACGGGCCGGCGGGCCTCGACCACGACCGTGACCGCCGCTCCTGCCCCTCCCGCCAGCGAGGCCCCCGCACCGGTCGCCGACGGCGGCGCGGCCCCCGCCGCCCCCCCGGAGACCGTGGTCGTGCAGGTGCCCGTCGAGGTGCCGGTCTTCGTCCCCGGCCCCGTCCAGAACAGCGCCGCACCGGCCCCGGCGCCGGCGCCCGCCCCCGCCGCCGAGCCGGCGGTGCCCGCCCCCACGGCGCCGCCCCAGACCTCCCCCCCGGTCACCGCGCCCCGTCCGTCGCCCACCACGACCGTCAAGCCCGTGACGACCACGACCCGTCCGCCGGGTGTGCCCGCCGACTGGCCGGCCGACAAGCCGATCCCGCCGATGCCGGCCGGATGCGTCGAGCCGCAGCTCGAGGACAACGGCGTCTGGAACTGCCAGCACTGAGGCGGCCCGGCTTCCGGGCCCGTCCCCGGTGCTCCCCTGGTACCCCTCCGGGTATCCAGGATACCTGGTATCATACCCCCATGGGTATCCATGGTCAGGCCTGGGTGGACGCTCCTGGGAGCGTGGCACCGTGAACGGGCGGGCCTTCCTGGTGTCGCCGCTGGGGTTCCTCATCGGGGTGTCGCTCGGCGCGCTGGGCGGCGGTGGGTCGATCCTCGCCGTCCCCGTCCTGGTCTACGCCGCCGGTGAGAACCCGAAGGTGGCGACCACCACGTCCCTCGTGGTGGTCGGTCTGACGGCCGCCGGCGGCATGGTGGCGCACTTCCGGGCCGGCCGGGTCCGGCTGGTCGCCGGAGGGCTCTTCGGCCTCGCCGGGATCGGCGGCTCGCTGCTCGGAACGCAATGGAACCGCGCCGTCGACGAGAACGTGCTGCTCCTCGCCTTCGCCGGGCTGATGGTCGTCGCCGCGTGGCGCATGTGTCGGCGCCAGTGCTGGTTCGTGGCTGACATCGACCCCGGGTCGGTGACGGTCGGCGAGGTGGGGAGCGCGACGTCGTCGGCCGCCTGTGCGGCCACGGACGATCCCGCCGGCGCGCCGGCCGCCGTGGCCGTGCTGGCCCCCCCGGCGGCGCCGTCCACCCGCGTCGACGCAGGCGTGGTGATCCGCGTGCTGCTGGCCGGGTCGGTGGTCGGCCTGGTGACGGGGTTCTTCGGCGTCGGCGGCGGGTTCGTGATCGTGCCGGCGCTCGTGCTCGCCCTGCGCTTCCCGATGGCCGAAGCCGTCGGGACCTCCCTGCTGGTGATCGTCGTGAACTCAGCGGTGGCGCTCGCCGGTCGGGCCGCGACCACGGGCATCGACTGGGCCGTGGCTGCTCCGTTCACGCTCGCCGGCCTGCTCGGGGTCTCGGTCGGCAAGCGGCTGGCCGACCGGGTGCCGACGGCCACCCTGGCGCGGTGGTTCGTGGGGTTGCTCGTGGCGGTCGCCGCCTACGTGGCGATCCGTGCCGGGCTCTCGATGCGGGCGGGGTGACCGCGACGCGCGTCCGGGAGGTTGTGCCGCGGCCCAGCCTTGGATACCCTGGGGGGTATGTGTAGCCGAGTGCAATGCCCGACCTGCCACCGTCCCACCTTCGCCGGCTGCGGCCGCCACGTCGAGCAGGTGCTCGGCGACGTGGCCCCCGATGACCGGTGCCGGTGCGGCGAGACGACCAGCCGCCCCTCGTGGCGGGACCGCCTCCTCAACCGCTGACCCGCCGGCACGGTTCCTCCGTGGGTGCGCAATGCATCGCGTTGCGTTGCATTGCGCCCCCACGGCGAACGGGGACGAGGGCGTTCAGCGCACCACCTGCTCGTACAGGTCGAGGACCTGGCGGGCGATGGCGGTCCAGCTGAACACGTCGATCACCCGGCGGCGCCCCGCCCGTCCCATCTCCCGTCGACGCTCGTCGTCGGCGAGGACCGACGTGAGCGCGGCGGCGAGATCGCGGGCGTACGCCTCGGGGTCGAGCGGGTTGGCGTCGTCGACGCTCCGGGGCGTGAACGGCACGAGGACGCCCGTCTCGCCGTCGACCACGACCTCGGGGATGCCGCCCACCCGGCTGGCCACGACGGCCGTCTCGCAGGCCATGGCCTCCAGGTTGACCAAGCCCTGGGGCTCGTAGATGGAGGGGCAGCAGAAGACGTCGGCGTGGGAGAGGAGCTGGCGCATCTCCCACCGCTCCAACATCGACTCGATCCAGATCACGTTGCCGCGTTCGTGGCGGAGCTGCTCCACCTGGCGGGCCAGTTCGACCCCCAGCTCGGCGGTGTCGGGCGAGCCGGCCCGGAGGACGACCTGCACGGACGGATCCAGGTGCCGGGTGGCGTCGAGCAGGTGGTTGATCCCCTTCTGCCGGGTGACACGGCCGACGTAGATCACCATCGGCGCAGCCGGGTCGATCCCGTGGCGCTCCAAGGCCGCCGTCTCGAGATCCGGCTTCCACTCCTCGGCGTCGATGCCGTTGTGGATCACCCGGACGACGTCGGGCGAGACGTCGGGGTAGCAGCGGAGGATGTCGTCCCGGACGGCCGAGCTCACTGCGATCACGGCGTCGGCCCCGGCGATGCTCGTGTGCTCGCAGAACGTGGACAGCGCGTAGCCGCCGCCGAGCTGCTCGGCCTTCCACGGGCGCATCGGTTCGAGGCTGTGCACCGTGGTGACATGGGGGATGTCGTAGATGAGCTTGGCCAGGTGGCCGGCGAAGTTGGCGTACCAGGTGTGGCTGTGGGCGAGGTCGACCTGGTCGAGGTCGGCGGCGATGGCGAGGTCGACGGACATGGTCTGGAGCGCGGCGAGGTGGTGCGCCGACCCGGCCAACCGGTCCCAGGGCCGGTAGGCGGTCACCGACGGCGCGGCGCCGGGCCCGGGCCGGTCCGCCCCGAAGCAATGCACCTCGACCTCGGTGAGGTGGGCGAGCTCCCGGCTCAGGTACTCGACGTGCACACCGGCGCCCCCGTAGACCTCCGGTGGATACTCCCTACTCAGAATGGCGACACGCATCGTTGCGCTCCCTTGTGCGTCACCGGCTCGGCCGGCCCTCGGACGGTCAGCCCAGCCACAGTTCGAGGCGCTCGAGCTCGTAGGCCTGCTTGCGGACGAACTGCTCGCTGTCGGCTTCGACGAGGGTGACGTCGGGCTTGGGCTCGGCGAAGAAGTCTCCCTCCACGAATGCCACCTTCTGGCCCGGCAGCTCGAGGAAGCAGTAGCCATAGCCGTCGAACCGGGCCTCCTCGCCGCCGGCGAGCTCGGCCACGATGTTGCGAGCCGCCACCACGCCCTCCGCCGCGGCGAAGATGCCGGCCTTGGGCAGGGCGCCGATGGCGTTCGGAACGTGGGTGCAGTCGCCCACGGCGTAGATCCCGGGGAACGACGTGCGCAGCGTGGTGCGGTCGGGTTCGACGAAGCCCGACGGGCCGGTGAGCCCGGCGTCGACGAGCACGGGCGGCGCCGCCAGGGCGGGCACCCCGAGCAGGATCGAGTAGTCGGCGGTCTCGCCGTTGTCGAAGGTCACGGTGCGGGCGGCGCCGTCGACCGCCGTCACCTTCCGTTCGCTAAGGAGCTCCACCTCGTGGTCGCCGAGGCGGGCGGCGACATAGCGGCTGGCGTCGACGCCGGCCACCGGGAGGGTGATGGGCTGGGGGGTGGAGATGGCGACCGACACCGAATCACGCACCCCACGGCCGCGGAGGACCTCGTCGACGATGAGGGCCACCTCGAACGGCGCCGGCGGGCACTGGAACGGACCCCCCAGGATGGACACCAGGACCCGACCCTCGGTGATGGCGTCGAGCTCGGCGTGGATGGCCGGGAGCGCGGCGGCGTCGTAGACGTCGTGGGCACCGTCGGCCTGGAGGAGGGCGACATGGCCGGGGGCGTGGACCCCCCCGAGGGCGACCAGGATGGCGTCGGCGGCGATGGCCTCCCCGCCGGCCGTCACGGTGCGGGTGTCCGGGTCGATGGCGGTCACCTCGGCCTGGACGAAGCGCACGCCGCGCCCGGTGAGGGCGTGGAGCGAGCGGGTGCCCTCGGCGAGGGGCCGCCAGCCGGACAGGTCCCACAGCTTGGCGAACCCCATGAAGAAGTGGTCACGCCGGTCGACCAGGGTCACCTCGATCTCCGGGTGGGAGGTGCGCAGCTCGTGCGCGGCCGCCAGCCCACCGAACCCGCCTCCGATGATCACCACGTGCGTCACGCCTGCTCCTTGGGTCGTCCCGCTCCTCTCCCGTGGCCGGTCACCGTAGCCCGCGCCGTCCCACCGGTCGCCAGGCGGGTGGGTGGAGCATCCGTGGGCATGCCATCATGCGCCGACGCCGGAGGCCGTGACGGTCGGGCCCGGCGTCGGGGCTGTCGCCTCCGACCGACCGCCGGAGCCCGGAGGAGCGAGCCATGCCCAACCTGAAGATCGACGACCTGTTCTCCGTGCGGGGCAAGGTGGTGCTCGTCACCGGCGGGTCGCGCGGCATCGGCGAGATGATCGCGGCCGGGTTCCTCGCCAACGGTGCCCGGGTCTACGTCAGCAGCCGGAAGGCCGACGTGTGCGACGCCACGGCGGCGCGGCTCGCCGCCGAGTTCGGGGGGTCGTGCGTGTCGCTGCCGGCCGACGTGTCCACGCTCGAGGGGGTCGACGCCCTTGCCGCCGCCTTCCGGGCCCACGAGGACCACCTCGACGTGCTCGTCAACAACGCCGGGGTGTCGTGGGGTGCCCCGATCGACGAGTTCCCGGAGAAGGGCTGGGACAAGGTCTTCGACACCAACGTCAAGGGCGTGTTCTTCCTCACCCAGCGCCTGCTCCCGGAGTTGGAGAAGGCGGCCACGAGCGTCGACCCGTCCCGGGTGATCAACATCGGGTCGATCGACGGCATCCGCACGCCCGTGTTCGACACGGTCTCCTACGGGCCGTCGAAGGCGGCGCTGCACTCGTTGACGCGGCAGCTGGCGTCCAAGCTCGTGAAGCGCAACATCATCGTCAACGCCATCGCCCCCGGCCCGTTCCCCACCTGGATGCTCAGCACCGGGGTCGGCACCGGTGGCGACGTGGACGGCACCGACTGGGACGCCGTGGGGCGGATGACGCCGCGGGGTCGCGTCGGGAGTCCCGAGGACATCGCCGGCCTCTCGCTGTTCCTCGCCTCGCGCGCCGGCGCCTACACGGTCGGTGAGGTCATCACGTGCGACGGCGGCGCCGTCGTTTCTTGATCGAGCCGAGGCGCGCCCCGGGGCCCGGTCAGGGCCCCGGCGGCTCGAGCGCGCCCAGGTGCTCGCCCGCCCCGGCCCCGGCCGCCTCCCGGCCCCGGGTCAGCCACAGCCCCACCGCGCCCGCCACCACCACCATCCCGGCGGCCTGGGCCAGGCTGATCGACTGGTCGAACAGCACGGCAGCGCCGACCGCGGTGCCGAGGACCTCGGCCAGCAGGATGGCCGACGACGCGGCCACCGACACGTGCCCCTGGGCCATCGAGAAGATGATGTGGCCGGACCCGCCGACGGCGACGAGCCCGGCGATCGCCACCCAGGCCCCGGCGCTCGGGACGAAATCGGCGCTGGTGGTCACCACGGCGATCGGCAGCACGGCCGCGGCGGCCACCCACAGCATCGCGGCCTGGTAGCCGAGGGCGTCGATGGTGGCGCGGGCCCGCTTGGTGCCGACCACGTACAGCATGTTGGCGGCCACGCCGGCGGCGGCGAACAGGTCCCCCCGCAGGCTCCACGTGCCGCCGTGGCTCGACGATCCGACGACCACCACCACGGTCCCGGCGGCGGCGATGCCGCTCGCCGCCCAGAGCACGCCGTCGATACGGTGGGAGGTGCGATGGGTGACGAGACCGAGCACCAGCGGCTGGAGGCTGCCGATCACCGTGGCCGAGAGCAGCGTCGTCGTCTTGTAGGCGATGAACAGCCCCACCACCGAGAGCCCGAAGCCGAGCCCGCCCAGCCATGAAGCACGGAGGGCGGCGACCGACGGTCGTCGGCCGCGGACGAGCAGGACGGTCTGGTACACGGACGCGCCGAGGAGGCATCGCCAGAAGGCGAGGCCGGGCCCGCTGATCGGGGCGGCGCGGCCGATGAGGCTGCCCCCCGACCACAGGAGCGCGGCGGTCACCAGCAGGGGACCGGCGTGGCGAGCCGCACGCGGGAGGGCCGCACCCGGGCCGGGTGGGGGCGCGGGCTGCTCCGGTGTGCGCACGCGGGCACAGTACCGACGCGGTTCCCCCGGCGCGGAGCCACGGGGTGGAGCAGACTCGCGCCGATGATCCGCGTCGAGACCCTCGGCCCGTGGGTGCCCGGCCCGGCTGCCGCCGGGGTGGAGTGCCTTCCCGCCAACAACAACCTCGACCTGGTCCGGTGCGCCGATCGGCTCTGGTTCGCCTGGCGCACGGCGCCCACCCACTTCGCCTCGGCCGAGGCCCGGCTCGAGATCAGCTCCGCGCCCGGGTGGGCGGGCCCCTGGCGCCACGAGCTCACGGTCACGATGGGCGCCGACCTCCGGGAACCCCGCTGGGTGGTCGACGGCGACGCCCTCCACCTGTGGTTCATGCGGCTCGGCACCAACCCGCGCCGGTTCCAGCCGAGCGGCGTGCATCGCGTGACCACCAACGGGTCCACGTGGACCGGGCCCGAGCCGGCACTGCCCCCCGGGATCGTCCCGTGGCGGGTGCGGCGGCTCCGGGGTCGGTGGGCCATGCTCGGCTACCGGGGCGGGGAGGAGATGTACAGCGCCCGGCCGGTCGATCCCGTGGTGGAGCTGCGGTGGAGCGACGACCTCGTCACGTGGTCCGACCCCTTCGATCTCCTTCCCGGCGGCACCGAGTGCGAGCTCCTCGAGTTGCCCGACGGCCGCGTGCTCGGTGTCTCCCGCAACGAGGGCCCCACCCGTCGTGGCGGCGACCTCCTCGTCGGGCCGGATCCCGAGCACCTCGAGGTCACCCCCATCGAGCGCAAGCCCGACTCCCCGCACCTGTTCCTGTGGGACGGGGAGCCGTTCCTCTTCGCCCGGCGCCAGCTCGCCTTCGGTGGTCGGTACGACCTGGTGCCCCGCTGGACCCCGGGGCCGCTGGCCATCCGGGTCGACCAGGGCGTCTGGTCGCTCACCCGCAAGCGCAGCAGCCTCTACCGGGTCGACCCCGACCGCCCGGCCCTCGAGTGGGTGCTCGACCTCCCGTCTCGGGGGGACACGGCCTTCGCCGCGGTGGTGCCGGAGGCCGACGGCACCCTGCTCGTGGCCGACTACTCCTCACCGGCGTCCGGGGGCGACGTCCCGTGGGTGCGGGGGCAGCTGCGTCCGACGGGCATCACGCTGTACCGGCTCCACCGCTGATCGGGTCGCGCAGGTCGGTAGGGGAGCGCCCGGTCCAGCGGCGGACGGCCCGGGTGAAGGCGGCGGGGGAGTCGAAGCCGCTGTGGGCGGCGATCGTGGCGATCGGGAGGTCGGTGGAGCGCAGGAGGCCGAGGGCGCGCTCGCGCTGGATCGTGCCGCAGAGCTCGCGGAACGAGGTGTCCTCGTCCCGGAGCTTCGCCTGGAGCGTGCGAGGGCTGGTGGCGAGGGCGCGGGCGACCTCGGTGAGGGTCGGGATCACCGCCTCCTCGCCTAGCCGGTGCCGGAGCACCCGGGCCACCCGCTCGTTCCACGGTTGGGCCAACTGGGCCACCAGCGATTCGGCGTAGGGCTCGAGGACCGACAGCACCACCGGATCGGCGTGCACGATCGGGGCGCCGAGGGTGGCGGGTTCGAACTCGCAGGCGTCCCGGGCCGAACCGAACCGCACGTCGCCGAGGGCGGCCGCGTACGGGGCCGGGTCGGCCGGCGGTCGCCGCCGCAGGCGAACCCGGTCGGGCCGACCCTTGCCCCCGGTCAGTTGGTCGAGGGCGCGGGTCAGCAGCGTGAAGGTCGCGTCGACGGTGTCGTCGTCCACCGGCCGGCCCGACGGGTCCCGGAGGCTCACGAAGGTCCGCTGTCCCTGGCGCTCGACCACGACCTCGGCCGACGCCACGAGGGGGTGGAAGCGGGCCAGCCGGGCCAGCACCGCACCGACGTCGGGGCTGTTGGCGAGGATCGGCAGCACCGGTCCGGTGAGGTCCCCGGTGGCGCTCCACGCCGCGAACGCCAGCCCGGGCGCCGTCTCGCCGGCCCGCCGGAGGGCCGCCCAGGCCTCGGGCAGGTCTCGGGCGTCACCGGCGTCGATCCCGCGGGAGTGGGCGAAGGCGAGCACCTGTCGGGTGACGGCGTCGGGGACGTTTGCGCGTTCGGGCAAGAGGTCTGCGTCGCCGGGAAAGCGGAACCGGCGCGATGTGCGGACACTACCGGCATGCACGCCATCCGACCCTCCCATCCCCTCGTCACTTACGGCACCTACCCGCTGCTGGCCCTGGCCACCGGCGCCGGGGTGACCGTCGCCATCCAGCGCGGGCTGGACCCGGGCGCCACCGTGGTGGCCCTCGAGCTCGTGGCCATCGTCGTGCTCGGCCTGGTGGAATGGCGGCGACCGCTCCGGCCCGAGTGGTCCATGACGGCGCGGAGCCTGTTCCGCCGCGACCTGCCCTTCCTCGGCGCCGGGATGCTCGTCGTCCGCCTGGCCGAGCTGGTCACGGCGGCGGCGGTGGCGCAGCTGACCGTCGGCAGGGGGTTCGGGCCACTGGCGACGGCCCCGCTGGCCGTGCAGGTCGTGGTCGGTCTCCTGCTCTTCGACCTGCTCTGGTACCACTACCACCGGCTGTCCCACCGGAACGACCGGCTCTGGCGGGTGCACGCCGCCCATCACGCTCCCTCCGAGGTGTACGTGCTCGTGCACCCGGTGTTCCACCCGATCGACCTCCTGGTGTCCCGCCTGGTGATCGCCTTCGTGGCGCTGCGGCTGACCGGCCTCGCGCCCGACGCCGTGCTCATCGTCCTCGCCGTGATGAACCTGCAGCAGATGGTGAGCCACGTGAACGCCGACATCCGGCTCGGGCCGTTGAACGCGCTGCTGACGGGGGCCGAGACCCACCGGTTCCACCACAGCGCCACCGATCGCGGCAACTACGGATCGGTGACGACCGTCTGGGACCGGCTCTTCGGCACCTTCGTCCATCATCCCGGCTTCGCCCCCGACCGGCTGGGCCTGGACGACCCGTCGTCCTTCCCGGATCCCCGGCGGTTCCACCAGGTCGTGGTCTGGCCGTTCCGCCGGAGCGCCGCCCCGCGGGCGCTCGTATCAACTGCGGGCGGGTGAGCCCCGGCGGGCTTGCGCCCGCCAGGTTCTAATGTGGTACATTAGAACCTGTTCTAGTCGACCAGAAGGAGTCGCACGATGGAGTTCGGTCTGTTCCTGAACGGATACCTGCCCGGCCCGGCGTCCCGCAACCGCGACGCCGAGCACACCATGCTCATGCGCGAGGTCGGGTACGCCATCCACGCCGACAAGTACAACTGGAAGTACGCCTGGTTCGGCGAGCACCACGCCCTCACCGAGTACTCGCACATGTCGGCCCCGGAGGTGATCTTCGGGTACATCGCGGCGAAGACCGATCGCATCCACCTCGGCTCGGCCATCATGAACCTCTCGCCGCCGGTGAACCACCCGGTGCGCAACGCCGAGCGGGTGGCCATGCTCGACCACATCTGCGAGGGCCGCTACGAGTGGGGCACCGGCCGGGGCGCCGGCAGCCACGAGATGGCCACCTTCGACCTGTCGACGTCGGCGACCAAGGCCATGTGGGACGAGGCCGCGCCGGAGATCATCCGGATGTGGGAGCAGCGTGACTACACCTTCGAGGGCGAGCACTTCCGGGTCGGGACCCCCCACAACATCCTCCCCAAGCCCTACGGCGCCGGTCACCCGCCCGTGTGGCTGGCCTGCGGCAACCCCGAGTCCTTCGCCAAGGCCGGCCAGCTCGGCGTGGGTGCCATCGCCTTCAACTTCGAGCCCGTCTTCAACCTCAAGGGCCGCATCAACACCTACAAGGAAGCCATCGCCACGTGCGAGGACCCTCTCGGCGAGTTCATGAACGACAACGTCATGATGACCAACGCCGTCGTCTGCGTCGCCGACCGCAAGCGGGCCCGTGAGATCGCCATGTCGCCCGGCCGCGGCTACCTCAACACCATGGTCAACCTCTACCACGACACCATGCCGCCCCAGCCCGGCGCCGTGAAGTGGCCCGGTGTGCCCCGCCGCATCGAGGACGACGCCTCCCTCGACTACGCCATCGATGCCGGCTACCTGCTCTGCGGCTCGCCCGACGACGTGCTCGAGCAGATCGCCCGCTACCAGGACGTCGGGTGCGACCAGCTCGTCTTCGGCATCCCGAACGAGGGGTTCGAACACGAAGAGGTGTTGGAGATGATCGAGCTCTTCGGGAGCAAGGTGATCCCGGAGTTCGACAAGGACCCGGTGCACAGCACCACCCGGTTCCGGGAGAAGGCCACGGTCAAGCACCCCGAGTTCGGTCACCCGCTGCCGGACGGCCTCCAGGTGGAGGTCATCCCCACCAACGCCCTCCTGCCGCTGGATTCATGACGACGACCGCCGAGCGGTCGGCCACGGCGGTCCGGCTGCTCGACGTCGCCGAACACCTCATGGCCCGCTCGGGGATCCAGGGGGTGACCACCCGCGAGATCGTCGAGGCCGCAGGGCAGCGCAACGTCTCCGCCGTCCACTACCACTTCGGCTCACGGCAGAACCTCCTGCTCGAGGTGCTGCGGCGGCGGGGCGCGCCGGTCGACGAAGCCCGGGGCGCCCTGCGGGCCTCGTTCGGGGTCGGCCCCCCGCTCCGCTCCCTCGTGGCCGCGCTGGTGGTCCCGTACTCGGCGCTCATGGAGAGCGAGTCGGGCCGCAGCTACCTGCGCATCGTCGGTCAGCTGCGGGGCCGCTTCGCGGCGTGGCGCACCGAATCCGATGCCGTCACCACCGGCCACATGGCCCGGATCTTCGACGAGATCGAAGCCGGCCTGGCTGCCCCTCCCGCGGTGACCCAGGAACGGATCATCGCCATGATGATCCTGCTCACCGGGGCCTGTGCCGAGCGGGCCCGCCGCATCGACGACGGTGGTCTCGAACCCCTCGAGCACGAGGCGTTCGTCGAGAACCTCACCGCCATGTGCACGGCCGTGCTCCTGGCCTGATTCCTTGGGTGCGTAAGGGTGCGCCATGCGCGCCCTTACGCACCCAAGCGTCCGGGGCCGACCGCGGTGCCGCCGAGGGCATCGCTAGGATCGGTCGGCCGAGCGCCGCCGTCCATCCGACGGCCCGAGCCGGCAGGAGCGAGTGCATGCGACGAGCCGTGATGGTGGTGCTGGTGGCGCTGCTGCTGACCTCTTGCGCTGGCGGCGATGAGCGCGACCAGGGCTCGGCGGCATCCACGGCGCCGGTGGCCACCGGCACCGCGCCACCGGCCACGCGCCCGGTCGTCACGCCCCGCCCGCCGTCGACCACCCCCGACCTCAAGGTCGAGCTGGTGAGCTCGGGCTTCTCGAACCTCCCCAAGGCCCGGCCGACCCTCCCGACCCGCGCCTCCTACGGCGCGGTGGTCCGCAATCCCAACAAGGGCTGGATCGCCCTCGGCGTCACCGTGCAGGTCTCCTTCTTCGACGCCGCCGCCAAGTTGTTGAAGATCGAGAAGCCGTCGGTCGACGTGCTCCTGCCCGAGGCCGCCGGCGCCGTCGCCAACACCCTGTCGATCGAGGGGGCCGACAAGATCGAGGTGCGGGTGACCATCCGCCAGTGGCGGCGCTCGACCGAGCCGTGGCCGACCCTCTCGGTCGACAACACCTCGATCGTGGCCGGAGGAGGGACGGGGCAGCAGTTCATCGGCGAGGTGTCCTCCTCCTTCGCATCGGAGCAGAAGAACGTCCGGGTGGTGGCGGTCGCGGTGATGGGCCTCGCGATCGTCGGTGGCGCCACCACCACGGTCCCGTCGGTGGCGGCCAACGGCAAGGTGCCGTTCGTGATCGCCTCGCCCGCCAAGTTCCCGGCCGAAGTCAACGCGGTGAAGATCTACGCCACCCCCACCAAGCTGCCCACCCTTCCCTGACGGTGCCGGGGACGGCGATGGCGTGCGCCGCCGTTCCCGTGGCAGCGGGACGCCCGACCGAGTTAGATGGGGTCCCCGCGCCGGCGCTCGGGGACCGCCTCACCAGGAGCCCTGTGCCAATGACCCTGACCGGAACCATCGACGGGATCGACCTGCTGGCGTCCACCTGGGAGCGGGGCGTGCCCCACGACCAGTTCGACCGGCTCCGACGGGAGGCGCCCGTCTTCTGGCACCCCGAGCCGGACGGGCCCGGGTTCTGGGCCGTGACCCGTCACGCCGACGTGCGCGCTGTCAGCCACGACTGGGAGACGTTCTCGAGCGAGTTGGGGGCCACCTTCATCCCGACCCAGGACGAGGAGGTGCTGGCCCAGCTCCGGCTCTCGATCCTCAACATGGACCCGCCCAAGCACAACCGGGCCCGCCGCCTGGTGTCCAAGGCCTTCACGCCCCGCATGATCGGCAAGCTCGTGGCCGAGATCGAGCGGCGGGCGGCCGTCGTCATCGACGGTGTGGTCGACCGGGGGTCGTGCGAGTTCGTCGAGGACATCGCCGCGCAGGTGCCCGTGCAGATGATCTGCGAGATGATCGGGCTCGAGCCCGAGCAGTGGCCCCGGATGTTCGAGATCTCCAACGACCTCATCGGCTCCCGTGACGACCCCGAGTTCGCCGGGGTCGACGCCGAGGCGGCCTCGGCCGAG
This sequence comes from Actinomycetes bacterium, assembly GCA_029782025.1. GTDB lineage: Bacteria > Actinomycetota > Acidimicrobiia > Acidimicrobiales > Acidimicrobilacustridaceae > JAKOVR01. The sequence goes on from JAKOVR010000018.1 coordinate 47,898, forward strand.
ATCTACGCGCTGTGCGACGCCGTGGCCGAGGACCGACGCTCGCGGCCCCGCGACGATCTGATGACGGCGCTGGTCGAAGCCGAGCTCGACGGTGAGCGGCTCGACAACATCGAGCTCAACCTCTTCTTCATCACGCTGGTGGTGGCCGGCAACGAGACCACACGGAACCTGATCAACCACTCGCTGCTGGCGCTGATGGAGCACCCGGACCAAGCGCAACGCCTGCGCGACGATCCCGGCCTGTGGGACAGCGCGGTCGAGGAGATGCTCCGTTGGGGGACCTCGATCCACAACTTCCGCCGGACGGCCACCCGCGACACCGAGCTGCGGGGCGTGCCGATCGCCGCCGGCGACAAGGTCGTCATCTACTACGCCTCGGCCAATCGCGACGAGGAGGTCTTCGACGATCCCCACACCTTCGACGTCGGCCGCACGCCCAACGACCACGTGACCTTCGGGGGCGGCGGGGTGCACTACTGCCTCGGGGCCAGCCTCGCCCGGGCCGAGATCAAGGCCACCATGCGCCAGATCGTCGACCGCCTTCCCGGCATCGAGCTCGATGGCCCGGTCGACCGGCTCGCCAGCGACTTCGTCAACGGCATCAAGCGCATGCCGGTGCGCTGGTAGAGCGGCCGGTCCCGCCCGCCGGCCGACCGTTCAGGCCGGGCGTTCAGGCCGGGCCGGGCGGCGGTTCGAACAGGAAGGACATCGCGTCCTTCATGGTCGCGTCGACGAGCTCGAAGCGCACACCGAGCGCGTCGTCCCGGTGGTAGGCGAACGACACCGGCGCGACCTCCCCCGCTCGACCGCACAGCTCGAGCGGGCACCCCGAGCCGACGAGGTCGGCGCTGCCGTCGCGGAGGGCGCCCGTCCAGAAGCCGAGGTGGTGGAGGTTGCTGTGCTCGTTGCTGACCCAGATCGTGCCCGGGGTCTCCTCGATGAGCTCGATCGACGGGTGACCGACCGAGTAGCACATGGCCGTCGGGAGGAGCAGGTCGTGGCCGGCACCATCGCGGTAGGCGACCTCGTCGAGGCGGAGCACCGGGCCCCAGGTCACGCCCAGGAGCTCGGTGAGCCGATCCTGCGCCGCGGCCAGGTCGGCCACCACGATGCCGACGTGATAGAGCGCGGGTGGGTTCGCGTCCACCGCTGACCCGATCAGCGGACGCGGGTCAGCGGCGACCGGACACCGATGAGGATGGCGATGATGCTGTCCTGCTCGATGTAGGGCGCGGTCGTCGTCTGGAGGGTGAGGTTGCTCGTCCCGTCGGAGATGCCGGTGACCACCCCGCCGGTCTCGGTGCCGTCGTTGGCCACGATCCAGCCGGCCGAGACGGCGGTGCCGTCCTTGTCACCCGCGGCCCACAGCAGGCCGGCGGATCCCGTGGCCGGTTCGGCGGTCACGGTGTACGGCGTGCCGTTGGCGTCGAGGGTGCCGGTCAGGCCGGTGGCGGCGCGTGCGACGGTCAGCGTGCCCAGGTCCTCGACCTTCGCCGAGAAGCTCCCGCCCGCCGTGAACGACCCGTCGAAGCGCCGGCCGTTGTGCCCGTCGCAGAGGTAGAGCACCAGCTTGTCGCCGTCCACCACTGCCGCCACGGACAGGTCGGTGGTGTCGACCTTCCCCACGAACGTCTTGGCCACGGCGGCGGCGCTCGTCCCGGTCGAGGCGGCGTCGGTCGGCGCGGTGCCCTTGGACGGCGTCGTGGACCCCGCGCCGGACGAGGCGGTGGAACCGCCCTTGGTCGAGGTGTCGGTGGCGGAGCTGCAGGCGGTCAGGAGGACCACGGTGCCGGCCAGCAGCGTTCGGATGACGGACTTCATGCGGCAGCTCCCTCACCGGTCGGCCCGATGGCCGTCGGCCCCGAGCGTAGGTCGGCGACGATCGGCGCCGACGGCATCGCCGGGCCACGACGCCCGGTAGCGTCGGGCGATGGACGACACCCCCATGATCGAGCCCGGCCCCGACGCTCCGGCCCCATCGCCGGCGGACGGGTTCGTCCCGCCGTCACCGGCCGACGCCCTGGCCCGCCTCGACATGCCGATGCAGGAGGCGATGCGCACGCAGCGCGCCGTCCGTCGTCTCCATCTCGACCCGGTCCCCCACGAGGTGCTCCTCCCGCTGCTCGAGCTGTCGCTCAAGGCGCCGACCAGCTCCAACACCCAGGACTGGTGCTACATGGTCGTCGAGGATCGGGCGCAGAAGGCCCGGCTGGCCGCCGTGCACCGGCGCCTGTACCGGCTCTACAACCCGATCGTCGAACGGCAGGCCCGGGGCGACGAGAAGGCGCTGCGCCAGATCCGCCCGGGGCAGTGGCAGACCGAGCACTTCGAGGACCTGCCCGTGCTGGTCATCCCCTGCTACCGCCGGAACCTCAAGCACCGCCCGGTGGGACGCCCCCAGATCTCGGTGTCGTCCTTCTACGGTTCGGTCTATCCAGCCGTCCAGAACCTGCTGCTCGGCTGCCGCGCCGTGGGGCTCGGGGCGTCGATCCAGACGCTCCCGATCTGGAACATCCCCGCCGCCCGCAAGGTGCTGGGGCTGCCCCGCTCGATGAACCCGGTGTGCATCATCCCGATCGGGTGGGCCCGAGGCCGCTACGGGCCGACCCAACGCCGACCGATCGGCGAGGTCGTGCACCTCGACCACTTCGGCAACCAGCCCTTCCGGGACGACCGCCCGACGCCCTGAGTCGGCGCGGCGGATCGGTTCCTCACGCCCGGCGGTCTCCGTCCCGGGCGTCGGTCCCCACGGGTCACGTGAAGCGCACCATGTCGTAGCACTCCTGGTAGCACCACGCGCCGTACACGTCGAACAGGAACGACCGGCCGTACAGGCGGGGCGCATAGGCGGCGTCGACCCTTGCCCGCAACGTGATGGACGCACCGGGCTCGAGGACGAACCGCCCCGTGCTCCTGGCGTCGGCGGTGAAGACTTCGAGGTAGGGGGAGTCTCCATCGCCGGAGCAGACGAACGACTGTGTCGTGCCCGGAAGACCGATCATCTCGATCCGCCCCACGTCGTCGCCGATGAAGAAGCCGGCGCCCACCGCGCCGCAGTCGGCCACGATGTGCACGAAGTACGAGTCGGTGGTCGTGTTGGTCACCGTCACGGGCTCGGATTCGAACCACCGACCGGTCGGCGGCTCCGTTCCGAAGACGAACACCCGGCAGCCCGACAGGAGCGACATCGCCGTGGCCACGACGACGAAGCGAAGGAGACCACGCGGCACGTCCGCGTCTCGCTCGTTGGTCCTGGGCATGCGGCCCCCGTCGTCAGCCCCCGTGCTCTCGATGAGCGCGGAGAGGCGAATGGTACCGGGGACGCCGAGGGTCGGTTTCAGCCGTACATGATCCGGAGCACGCGCATGGCCTCGGCCGTGAGCTGGACGTCGTCGAGGCGTTCGAGCTGGCGGCCG